>DATKUF010000304.1:0-11044 GCA_035530755.1 Spirochaetia bacterium
AATCGGTCAGAGTTCCCCACGATTTCCATGGGTACTTCTGACGATTTTTTTGTCCATCCCAGGTCGATCTTTCTGGGTACTTTCAGTTTACGCTATACAGAATAGTCCCTCGGCGACGTAGCTTGGGTGAACGGTAGAGAACCGAACCCCGCGCTTGCTGCGATTCCACGCCTCATGCCGAAGGGATTCGGTGAGTCCCCACACGGCCCACTTCGAAGCTGCGTAGACCGCGAGTCCGGCCACCCCGAGAGTGCCGGCGGCTGAAGAGACATTGACGATGTGTCCCTGGTTTCGTTCATACATCCCGGAAAGCACGGCGTGGGTGGTAAAGAGAACTCCCTGAACGTTGACATCTATGGTCTTCGCCCACGTTCCTACCGGCTGGTCGAGAAAGTCGCCGGGAGCAAGATGCCCAGCGTTGTTGATGAGGATGTCGATTCCGCCCATCTCCTGTTCAGCGTTGCGAACAGCGGAGGCCACGCTGGCGGAGTCCGAAACATCGCACACCTGCGTGTAGACCCGTCCGCCGATACCGTCGAGGGACGCTTTTGCCCGCCTCAGCGCCGCAGCGTCGATATCCCAGAGCGAGACTATGCATCGCTCACCCAGAAGCCTGATGGCGGTTGCCAACCCAATGCCCGAGCCACCGCCGGTCACGACGGCCCGTTTTCCCGAAAGTTTCATGACTCCCTCGCACTCTCACCGAGTGAAGGCATTGTAGAACGGACCTGCCGGGTTTGCCACCGTTTTTTCCGACCGATCTCTCTTCATACCAACCGCGCGCCCTTCGATTTCCGGACCCGAATTAGTTAATTATTTTAATTTCAGTTGACGAAAGCATGATTATTATTTACTATCCACTTAACATTGTCACCATAGGAATCGAACCGTAGTTTGAAAGAACCGGCGCGAAAGAAATCTTGCATTTTGGGTGCGACATAATTATACTTAAGGGAAGTTAACGACCGTTCGGTAACAAATCATGAAAATCGACCAAAGATCCCGGATCGTTGACGCCGCGTTCGACGAGTGGGGAAAAACGCACTTCGCAAATACCAGCCTGAGTCTCGTTGCATCCCGCCTGTCGGTAACGAAACAGGCAATCTACCGACATTTTGCCAACAAGGATGCCCTGATCGCGGAAATGGTGAGACGACTCGCCACCGACTATGCGGCGATAACCGATGGATTCGACGCTGCGCTTGCAGCGGCGGAATCCGAGTCATCGATCGAGCGCGTTCTCACTGCATTCGTCACCGGGTACATGGTTTTCTTCAAAGCGAATCCGAACTATTACATGTTCATTTCGATGTATTTCGCGCACTCCCGGAAATTCGAGGGCGGACAGTTGCAGAGCGAAACCGCGCGTCAGCGCGACCATCTGCACCAGGCGCTCAAGCGGTTGCGCCCCGGACTCACCGATCTGCTTTGGGAGCTCGTACTTCAACACATCACGCTTACAACGTGGCTAATCTCGGCCGTTTTTTTCTGGACAGTTGAGGGCGAAAAGCGGGCAGCCTCGGCTGTCGACTCGGTCTCCTTCCAGAACCATGTGAGCCGCACTGTTACAATTCTGAAGGACGGACTCCTGCCGGGTGCCGCCGGAAACATCGACTTCGCCCGTCTCGAGCAACACTTTACGGTCGCATCCGCGGAGCTGTTGGCGCCGGGTCGCATCGTAACTGCGGTTGAGCAGGCAGTTTCCGAAAACGGTCTGGGAAACGCGTCCCTCGAACGCATCGCTCACCATGCCGGTATATCCAAGAGCACTATCTATTTCCACTTCACAAACAAGGACGACATGCTCACTCAGATGATCCTTCACGAACAGTCGCAGTTCACTACGATCTGGCAGACGAAGGTGGCGGGAACAGATGACATCGGCGGAAGGATCTACGGCTACATGATCACACTATCGTCCTACTTCAGCCGAAACAGCGCTCTGCTCAGCATGTTCGAGTGGTTGCGCTACCGGCGAATCAAACCTCATTTGTCTCCGGAGAAACGAGAGCAGCTCGAAGAACCGCTCACGTTTCTGCGGAGGGCGATGGAGAAAGATGGAAGCATAGGGAACGGCCTGACCTTTTCGCAGGTTGCCGCGGTGCTGTGGGCGATCGTCCTTTGGCGTGTTTTCATGTTGCGACCACGGTTCAATTCTGACGAAACGGTCAGATCAATGAGAACGACATATCAGCTTCTCGCGCTTGGAATCGAGCGCGGAATGACAGGGAAGGAGTGCGATCTTGATGAGTAGGTTACATTTGAAAGAATTGGCCGCTGCCGCTCTTGTTGCCGCAGCGCTCACGTTCGGCGCCGCGGCACCGGTGTTCGCGCAGACGTCGCCGGCCGCCGACGACCTTTTGATCGATATCGATACTGCGGTGGCTCTCGCCCTGCACAGCAACCTTGGTCTGGAGACGGAGCAACTGAAGCTTGCGGTCAAGCGCAACGCGATGAACAGCGTGTGGAATCAGTTCGTGCCGGTGATGTCGGTGGGAGCGAGCCTTTCCCGCTGGAACGCGGAACAGACCATTTCGCCGATGCTGGTACCTCTCCCGTCGAGCGGCACTCCCGGGGTCTATGACCAAGTCGGCCTGACGCCGGCTCAAACCCTCCCCCGATGGTTGCTCGGGACGCGCCTTTCGGCGTCACTCACGCTGACCGCTCAGATGTTCTACGGCATCAAACAGACGGTACTCGATTACAATTCAGGGAAACTTTCCCTCGAGCGAGCTCGAGCCACCCTTGATCGGGACGTGCGCAAACAGTTCTACAACCTGCTGCTCCTGCAGCGACAGATTGCCCTGCAACAGGACGCGATCAGGACTGCACAGGAGCGCCTCGACCAGACGAAGATCAATTACCAGAACGGTCTTGTGGACGAATACACCTATCTCTCCGCGCAGGTATCGCTGGCAAACCTCAATCCCGCACTCGACGGTCTCCAAAGCGGATACGGCACGGCGCTCATGGCATTCAACCAGATGCTCGGCATCGATCTCACGGCAAAGCCGAAGCTCGACGGAACTATAAGTGCAGAACTCATTCCGTTCGCCGGAAAGGATGCAGATGTGCTTATCGCGAAGTACGTCGACGGGCGATACGACATCAAGGGCCTGAAGGACGCGCTGACCAGCCTGCGAAATCTGATATCGGTGAGCAAGTCGGGGATGTATCCGACATTGACCTTCTCCTACTCGGCAGATCCGACCTTCATCGGCGATCCGTTTGGCGACCCGCTGTTCGCAGACGTGAACCGCGACTGGAAGCAGCAGAGCGGAATGTTCTCGATAGCTCTCGGTTTGCGCCTCGATCCGTTGCTCCCGGGTTCGCAGACGCGGGTTCAGCTCGACAATTACCAGAATCAGATAGCTCAGACTCAAGTCTCTTTGAAGCAGGCGCGTCAGGGTGCGGAGATCGAGATCCGCAAACTCGTTCAGACTCTGGAAAGAACCAGGACTACGCTCGATGTCCGAAAAATGAGCGCCACGCTTGCCTCACGCGCGCTCGCGCTTGCCGAAGAGGGATACAAGGCTGGAACGCGTGACCTTCTGGAAGTACGAAACGCAGAACAGGACCTGCAGCGCGCGCAATATGACGTTCTTTCCGACCAATACGACTACACAGCGGGGCTACTCGATCTGGAGTACGCCCTGAATACCACGCTCGACGAATTAAGAGGTACAATCGATGGAAACAAAACGGCAAAATAGGTTCGCCGGTACCCGCGGGGCGGGAATCCTGGCGCTTGTTGTTCTCCTCGCGTCGCTTTTCTTCGCCGCCTGCTCGCGCCCGGCCCCCGGCGCCGCTCAAGCAGCGAACGGAACTCAAACTGCCGCGAAGCCCGGTAGCAAGGCGGCCGGAGCACCCGGCGCGGCCCCGACCCAGCCGACGGTGTTTCCGGTCAGTGTGACTGAAGTGGTTACCGGCGATCTCAACAACTATATAGCGGTCACTGGCGGCGTGCAGGCGTCGAACCAGGTCGACGTCTATGCGGACACCACCGGACAACTGGTCAAGCGCTACGTCACACTCGGCCAGTATGTTCGCCAGGATCAGGTGCTCGCGGAAGTCGATCCTTCGCGACCGGGTCAGAATTTCATACCGAATCCGGTGCGGGCTCCCATCGCAGGGACCGTCACGGCGCTGCCGGTCGACGTCGGAACACGAATAACCCAGGGCGTCCCGGTGGCACAGATATCGACAATCAATGAGCTCGAAATCCATACCCAGGTTGCCGAGCGATACATCGGCTCGGTTCGGATCGGTGAATCGGCCCTGGTTTCGCTCGAACCCTATCCGAAGGAGACCTTCGCCGCCCGAATCGCCGAGCTGAGTCCGGTCGTCGACCCACAAACCCGGACTATGGATGTGACGCTCCGTTTCACCGGCACGGATGCGCGGATAAAGCCGGGAATGTATTCGGAAATCAGAATCATCACGACCCACAAAACCGGCCTGATGAAGATACCCTCCGACGCGATAGTGGAGCGAGGCGACCGCAGGTTCGTGTTTGTGCTCGCCGACGGAGGAACTGTCGTGCAGCGAGACGTCGGTATCGGAATAGAAATCGACGGAAAGGCCGAAATCACCTCCGGGCTCTCGCCGGGAGAAAAGGTGGTTGTCAAAGGCCAGACCCTTCTCGCAAACGGCGCCGCGGTGAAAGTCATCGAAGAGGTGCCGCCGCTCTCAGTTGAAGACAAGGTTCTCTAACAGGTAGTTTTATGAGTGTCACAAATACGGTCGTAAACCGGCCAACGACGGTTATCATAATCTTCGCCCTCGCTATAGGATTCGGGCTCTACACGAGCGGAAACATCGCGATCGATCTCTACCCGGAGATCACCCCTCCGGTGCTTCTGGTGATTACCAACTACACCGGCGCAAGCCCCGAGGATGTTGAAAAAACGGTAACCCGTCCGCTCGAGAGCGTCCTGAGCAACGTGGGCAACATCCGAAAGATCACCTCGACATCGAGCGCCGGGTCGAGCACCATTCAGATAGAGTTCACCTGGGGCACGAACATGGCCGAAGCGTCCAACGATGTGCGCGATCGTCTCGAGTTCGTGCGAGACAACCTTCCAGACGGTTCGACGTCGCCTCAAATCTTCAAGTTCGACCCCTCGATGATCCCCATTCTGCAGCTGAAAGTGTCAGGCAATCGGACGCCCGAAGAGCTCCGGCAAATCGCCGAAAACATGATTCAGCCACGACTCGAACAGGTGGACGGGGTTGCGCTGGCGGGTGTGAACGGCGGCCGGACTGAGCAGGTTCGCGTGGAAATCCCCCGCGCGCGGCTGGATGCCTACAACCTTACCATCAGCCAGATCGCCGCCTCCCTTCGTTCGCAGAACGTCGATGTGTCGGGCGGCAGTATCACCGAGGGTGACGTCAGCTATCTGATCACTACCAGCGGCGAGTACAAGTCCGTGGAGGATATTCGGAACACGGTGGTTGCCTACCGCGGACAACCGAGTCAAACCAATCCGACGGCACAACCGGTCGGCATTCGACTGAGCGACATCGCGGACGTCGGCATGGGACTGAGTGACCGGGAGAACGTCGTGTTCATCAATGGCGAGCCGGGTGTTTACATCATCGTGCAGAAACAGAGCGGCACGAACTCGGTGCGCGTCTCGGATCAGGTGAAATCGCGCATTCCGCAGATAAACGACGTACTCCCGCAAGGCGTGAGCATAGGCGTCATAGCCGATACGACGAGCGTTATTCGCGACTCGCTTCAGCAGGTGAGTACTTCGGCGATTCAGGGCGCCATTCTCGCAGTTATTGTTCTGTTTGTTTTTCTGCGGAGCATGAAGTCTACGATAATAATCGCCACCGCAATTCCCATTTCCATAGTGATCACGCTCATGGTGATGTACTTCATGGGGATGACGTTGAACTTGATGACGTTGACCGGACTCGCGCTCGGTATCGGAATGCTTGTCGATAACTCCATCGTCATCCTGGAAAATATCTTCCGTTACCGGGAGAAGGGGGCAAAGCTGCGGGTCTCGGCACTGCTGGGGACCCAGGAAATGATCACGGCAATCGTGGCGTCGACACTCACCACGATCTGTGTCTTTCTTCCGCTTGCGGTATTCCGGAGCCAGCTTGAGGTAATTGGCGAGCTTATTTCCGGGCTTGCCATCACGGTCGTGATATCGCTTTCCGCCTCGCTCGTAGTGGCGCTGATTCTTGTTCCCGTTCTGGCAAGCAAGTACCTTCCAATCTCGTCACGCAAACAGCGCCCGCTATTTGGAGCGGTTGGCGCCGTGGATCGTTTCGCCGGAAACGCATTCACCGGTCTTGATAACGCCTATAAGCGCGCCCTGGGTTTTGTGCTGAATCACCGGCTGATCACAAGCGCCTCCATTATCGTACTCTTCGTCGTGAGCCTGGCGTTGATTCCCGCTATCGGATTCCAACTTGTTCCAAACCAGCCGCAGGACACGATCACCGTCTCAGTGGAGATGCCGATTGGTACAAAGCTCGCCGTGACGGAAGAGGTGGTGCAGCGCCTTGCGACCATCGCCCGGACGCAAATCCAGGGGTATAAGGACGTAATTCTGAACATCGGGACCCGAGGACTGTTCGGCTTTCTCGGGTCAGCACAGTCCAACAAGGCCACGATGACCATCACGCTTCCCCCATACGCTCAACGAATCGACAATTCAGATGTCGTCAAGGAGAAATTGCGCAAACATTTTGGGGAGTTCCCGGGGGCCACGATCTCTTTCGGCGGCAACGGGGGTGGGAACCTCTTCGGTGCATCGCCGATAGACGTACTGGTAAAGACTGACGATCTTGTGCTCGCCCGCAAGGTGGCAAATCAGATCAAGGACATCCTCGCCAAGCAGTTTCCGCAGGCAACCGAGCCGACGGTCGGGATCCAGGACGGTCTGCCGCAGGCGGAAGTGAAAATCGACCGCGCGAAAGCGTACGCGCTCGGGCTGAACGTTGCCACGATCGGCCAGGAAGTCCGTGCGAACATCGCTGGCACCGTCGCGGGCAAGTTTCGCAGCGGGTCGAACGAATACGACATCCTCGTAATCGCCAAGGAGAACGATCGCAACTCGATCCCGGACCTTACGCAGATCTTCGTGGTCAACAACCAGGGCCGAAAAATCCCGTTGGCGAGCTTCGGCACAGTCGTTCGCTCCACCGGCCCGGTCACCATCAATCGGGAAAGCCAGAGACGAACCACCCACGTCACCGCGGGTCTTGCTCCTGGAACGCAGCTGAACGAGATTGCCCCGAGGATCCGCGCTGCGATCGCGCAGCAGATTCCCGCGGACGAAAACCTCGTGATCGAGTACGGCGGAGATTACTCGAACCTGTTGAAGTACGGGACGACTTTCCTCATCATCCTCGCAATCTCGGCGTTGCTGGTATTCGGTGTCATGGCGGCGGAGTTTGAGTCGTTTCTCGACCCATTCATAATAATTCTCGCGGTGCCGTTTCTCCTGACCGGCGTTCTATTGGTCCACTTTTTCACGCACACCCTGCTCAGCCTGTTTACGGCGGTAGGCCTGGTGGTCCTGGTCGGAATTGTCGTAAACAATGGAATCGTCCTGGTCGACTACACCAATCTCCTGCGCAAGCGCGGGATGTCGATCAGGGAGGCATGTATCGAGGCAGGCGGAAATCGTCTTCGGCCAATACTCATGACAACACTTACGACGATTCTCGGCCTGATTCCGGTTGCCTTTTTCGACACCGAAGGATCGAGTCTGGTTCAGCCTATCGGGAAAGCGATCGTAGGCGGGTTGACCATGAGTACTCTCGTAACTCTTTTTCTGGTACCGGTGATCTATTCCGCGTTCAACGGCGCGAGCCTTCGACTTCAGCGACGCCGAACCGCGCGATCCGAAAAGCGACGCGCGCGGGAGCTCGAGCTTGCTGACTCGGAACGTTCGGGCTCGGCGGAATAAAAGGAGAACAGTGTGGTTCGACTTGAATTGATAGCAAACAGGGCCGTGGAGGATGACCTCTACGATCTGTTCAAGAAGCAGGAACTCAATCCCTATTTTACCCGGCTCGGCGAGGTGCAGGGCTTTGGCAACTCCGGCGCCCGCAAAGGCGACCACATCTTTCCGGAGGAGAACTTCCTTCTCATCTTCTACTGCGACGAACAGACGGCGCAGAGCATCACCGATTCGGTCCTCGAGCTCAAACGCATCTTTCCCGCAGAAGGAATCGTTCTCTTCCGTTCCGTGGCGGATCGCGTGGGCTGATTCGATCAGGCGACCGGCCGGCGTTTGACCGGCCGGCGCTCTGCCGGCCGGCAGATCAACCGATCAGAATCTCCGCTATCGACCGTTTCGGGACATAGTGGACACCGTCGGTGTCCCGGAAATACTTGATACTTCCCGATTCAGTCACCTCGGTAAGCACTACTTTTTCGACCGGCTTGCCAAGCGCGAGCACGACCAGTATCTCGTAGCGGGAGGGAATGGAAAGGGCGGACCGCAGCCGATCACGATCAATCGACGCGAGAATACAGCCGCCCAGCCCAGCCTCGGTTGCAGACAACAGGATGGTCTGACTGGCAAGACCGGCATCGAACCAGAGATACTCCGCTTTGATTTTAATCTCCGTATCGTGAACCATAACAAGATATGCCGCCGGGCGCTCGCCGGACTCCGGTCCCACCCACTCGGTGAGGTATCCCGCCCATTTCAGGCACTCGAAAACAGCCGCGCGGGGACCCGCGGAATCGACCGGAAAGTACTTGAGGGGCTGAAGGTTCGCCGTCGATGCCGAGTGGCGCGCGTTCTCGACGAATCCTTCCAGGGTGGATCTGACAACTGCTGATGACTCATCGAATCTTCTGTAGCTGCGGTTCTTTTGAACCATTTCGTTAAGCATCGTGACCTCTCAGTCGGCTGGTGCGTCGGCCGACTGCCGGGAACCCAGAAGCTGCGTGAACCACTGGTGGACCCGGGAGACAACCTCTTTCACCTGGCCAGGTTTTGGAATCATGAACAGAAACATACGCTCCTGCTCCGGGACAAGCGCAACGTGGCGGAGAGCGCCGGGTTTGCCTAGAATCTCCATGCAGCGTTCGAGCGATCTCTTGATGACCTCATCCGCGAAATAGATGAAGAAAGTCTTCCCTCCCCAATTCAGCGTCTCTTTCGACAGACGCTCTTCGTTCTCTATCTTCGCCCCGTGAAAGCGGGAGTAAGCCTTCTCTATGATGTGCCCTTCGGTGATGCGCCCCATCATTTCAGGCGCAAGATACAACACCATGTAGAAGCGATCGTAGCGGCGAATCAGCTTGGATATCGGATAATAGAGCCACGACTGGCGTGGAAGGAGCGTGACCGTCGCGTCTACCCGTCGAACATATCGGTTCCGATGCGGGATGAAGTTCGCATGATAGCCGGAAAGCCCGCCGATGTTGGTGAACTGCCGATCTTTCGGATTGAAAATCTCTACCAGATCGTCGAACGCGCGCTTCAAGATCTTCTTATTGCGTCGCGCCCCCCAGGCGTATCCAAGGGAAAGCAGGATGCTCAGCGCAATGAACAGATAGAATATCGGCTGTGAGGTCACGCCTGAATCAATCACAGTTTTTTCTCCTCACCCATCAGAACATCGACGATGTTAAAATCCATCAGATAGGTGTCATTTTTCCGGAATCCATTGTCGGGAACTCGAACCACAGGAATCGCTCTCTCATCACCGAACAGGACGTTCTCCACCTCATCGGCCACCTCAAGCATTTGGGGTGTGAATTTGTTGTCGAACGCCACGCGCAACGGGAGTCGCAGGTCTTTGAGCCCGCTGATTATCCGTTCGGTCTCCCGCCGCGAAAGGTAATCCGGATTGAACACCGCTGCGATGCTATTATCCTCGCCGCTCAGTCGAGCGTAAAGGTCTACATACTGTTGAAAGAGGCGGGAAAGCTGCCTCATCACTTCGTCATCCTGTTCCTTGTACGGAAGCTCTACTCCTTCCTCGATGAACTTTCCGGACAGGTTGTGAATCGTGTACCGCTTTCTGAGAATTTCACGTCGAATTCTTCGCAGGCGGTCGACCCACGTGACCGCGATATTCGGCAGTGCCAGAATTCGCAGGGTGAGTGCCGTCGGCGGAGTGTCGAAAACGACGAAATCGTAAGCGGTCTCGGTTCGAAACACCTCTTCGAGCACCGTGAGCGCCGCGTACTCCTCGACGCCCGGCGAGTATCTGAGCACCTTGAAGTACATATCGAGATTAAAAGCCTTGGTGTAACTGTACATCTGCGTCAAGATGTCGATGTTTTTCTGGATATAGATTTCAGCCGCGCGGTCGAGATTTGCCTCGGCCACATCCAGATTGTCGTTGATTCTCGTCTTCTTTTCCGACAGAGTGAGGCCGAATATGTCGCCGAGATTGTGCGCCGGATCGAATGAGATAGCAAAAACCCGCTTCCCGGCGCGCGCAAGCTGCCAGGCCGCCGTTGCTGAAAGCGTGGATTTTCCTACCCCGCCCTTCCCGACAAAAAAGATTGATTTCACGGATACGCTGCCCTAATCGATGTCCAGGCACCCTGCAAGCTCTGCAAGAGCATCAGATGCATTCTCTGCACGGCGGTTCACAACCTGAAGTTCGTGCTCAAGATAGGGAAGAAGCTCCACCGCCAGAAACGACGGTGGAGCGGGAAGTCCGGTAAACGAACCCATCAGAAGCAAAACAAATGCATTCTCGAGCTCACGCGCTTCAAAACGCGTGAGCTCGGTGACCTGCGTCCGGTGGGCGGCGTCCATTACCGAGACGAATCCTCGCAGCCCGGCCCAGATACGGGAAATCAGGCTGCGTTTCGGTTCAGGACACCCGCCGGATGCCATGCTACGCTCCGGTGTTTGCCAGTTCCGGCGCGGGGTCGTTTCGCGTCCGGAAGAAATCGATGATAAAGACGATGTTCATTATGAACATCACAATTTCGATTATCAGGACCGCAATGCCGGTAACAGGATTTGCCGCGATCGTTGCGGGAAGCGCTACAGCGGCGAACCAGACGATAGCGGCCGTGACGGTGATCCAGAGCAACACC
>DATKUF010000305.1:0-2294 GCA_035530755.1 Spirochaetia bacterium
ATCGTCGAGAACGTCCAGGATCGCTCGCGCAATGCTGAGATACACGCTTTCGTCAAAAGCGCCGGTGATAAGCACGTTAGTCGTGTTCTGGCGCAGCTTCCCCGCAAGTTCGCCGTACAGTCGCGCAAGCTCACGCAGCTCCTTTATCGCTCCGAGGGCAATGCTGTACGACTCTTCCTTCTCCGTCGCGTTGAGAATCTTCTCAGCGCGCCCCTTGAGTGCTTCCAGTTCGCAGAGAAGCTTGTCACCACTCGCGACCTCTGCCGCGTCCTTCGCCATGACTGCGGCATTGACAATGTGCCCAGCCTCTTTATGCCTCTGCACGGCCATTCTCGACATTCCGTATTTTTGGGCGATGTCACGGTACGGCACGGAATTCAACAATTCTGTCTCGATATCGTGACGTTGCGGATGCATGCACACGCTGCAACTGCGACCCATCAAAAGTCCCCTATAAGCACGTAGTCTCTATCCGGATCTGCTTTCGGCCGGCGGCTCCGCTTTTGCCGGTGTTCGGCGGCGCCTTCAAGCATCAATCGTGTGAGACGTTCCGTACGTGAGCAATCTGGCTCGCCGTCGATGTTCTTTCTCAGCGCTTCAAGCCACGCGAGACGGTTTTCCTTCGTCGGACGATCCGCATATACCCTGGCTAAGTGTCGTACGGTACTTTCGTTCACTGGTTTTCCTCCCTGTAGCGCTGAATCTCGGCGGCTTGACGAATAAGGTCGGTCAAATAGTCCATATCTGCGGTGTCGTCAGCGGTAAGGTCCCGGAATCGTGCTGCGATCGCAAAGTCTTCGCGGTCCGCGAAAAAGCGCTCATACCAGGCGAGAATCGGCACCATGGATGCCCTGGTCGGTGCTAGTTCCTGTCGTACTGCCGTCTGCTGCATGGGTTCCTCCTCAGAAAAGCCCTTCATCGTCGGTTTCATCCTCAATCACCGGTGTAAGTGGTGAATCATGTGTAAGTTCCTCCTCTGCACTTTCACTACTTACACGGGTTACACGGGGGTTTATGGCCTCCCAACGACCATATTCGGGTGAATGGACGACCCCTTCGTGCTCAAGTTTGACAAGCAGGTTGCTCGTCGCCTGCGGGGACTTCTGGAGAGCCTTCGCGAGTTCACCGCTTTTCATGCGACCGTTTGCCTGAAGGTAGTCGACAAGCTCCTGGCGCTCGCGAGTCTCCTGCACGTCCGCCGCATTCCCGAGGCTTGCCCACGTGCCGATATCTGCGTCGAAGCGAAGGGCGATTTCCTGCTCCTCGACATCCCGCCCGGTCGCCTTGAGAACGGCGTCCGCCTGCCCGCGCTTCCGCGTCAACGCGAGAATTGTGTCCGCTGCCGCTCCGTAGCCGGTCGAGTCCATAAGGCCCTGCACCCAGTCCTCCCGTACGGCCTTGCCTACGTGGTGCACGGTTGTAATGGCTGCTCCGTGCTTGTCTGCTACGGTTTTGAGTTGCCCGACCGCTTCGTAAGTCTGGATGTAGTCCTTTCCGTCATCGATCGCGATGACCTTCGCGAGAGTGTCGATCCCGATGAACTTGATTTCCGGATTCTCAGAGAGGTAGGCGTCGAGCTGTTCCACGCATTCCCGCCCTTTGGGCCAGGAGGTCGCGATGTGCAGACGCCCGTCGACTTCGGCGTTCATTTTCTGCATTCGATTTTTCAAACGGCGCGGGGTATCTTCGAGGGAGAGTAACAATACGCCGATGGGTGAAAGCCAGATGTTACCGAGGAACACACCGCCGGATGAGGCGGCAAGCGCGAGTGACAGCATCAACCACGACTTCCCGAGCTTCGGCACTCCGGCGAGAATACTCAGTCCTTCCGGGACGAGCCCAGGAACGATCCATCGGGGCTCCGGAAACTCGGTTTCGACAAGTTCCGGTCCCGACCAGATCTTTGGCCGCTTCGCGCGGAGCAACTCGGTCTTGAAGCGCGCAGAGGTTTCTGCCGTCGATGAAGTTTGCGCGTTCAGTTTTGATTTCTCGGCCGAGAGGTCTGCGTCCGATAGATCGGCGATAGAGCGGGAATTCATTTGCGCCCTACCGGTTCAACCAGCTTCGACTCGATCCACTGCTCCAAGTCGTCGGGCGCAAACCGTATTAACTTCCCGCCGAGTTTGCGAAAAGGTATCTCTCGATGGCTCACCCAGAGACGTAGGGTTTGCGGGCGAACATGTAGAAGTTCTGCCGCCTCTTCGTAATTCAGAAGTTTCGCGTTCATCATGGTTGAAATGATGGCGCTATCCGCGAAAAGTTTGGTACCTATAGTTTAATGGGTTTCGGAATAG
>DATKUF010000306.1:0-16361 GCA_035530755.1 Spirochaetia bacterium
GATCGGGCCCGCCGGGAGGGATGGTACCCCTATTTTCGCCCGATCGAAGAAAGCCACGGGACGAAAGTCGTCATTGACGGCCGTGAGCTTGTCATGGCTGGGTCCAACAACTACCTCGGGCTCGCGCTGGATAGTCGTGTCCGTGAAGCAAGCAAACAGGCAATCGATCGCTACGGCACGAGCTGCTCCGGGTCACGCTTCATGAATGGTACGTTGTCGCTGCACGAGGAGCTCGAGGCCCGGCTGGCCGAGTTCACCGGAAAGGAAGCCGCCCTCTGTTTTACCACCGGCTATCAGACAAACCTCGGTGCAATTTCTGCGCTCACGGGCCGCGGCGATCACATCATTACAGACAAGCTCAATCATGCATCAATAATGGACGGCATATTCCTATCGCTCGGAATTAATCACAGTGTCAATGTTCATCGCTATAAGCACAACAACATTGAAGAGCTCGAAAGAATTCTCGCCGCAATTCCCGCTGCGGAAGCCAAGCTCATTGTGACCGACGGAGTTTTCAGCATGGAAGGCGACATTGTCCGGTTGCCGGAAATGCGGAAAATTGCAGACAAGTACGGAGCGAGAATCTACCTTGATGAGGCACATGCGATAGGGGTGCTTGGCGCTACGGGGCGGGGCACATGCGAGCACTACGGTGATACGGCCCTCGCCGACCTGGTTATGTGCACATTCAGCAAGTCATTCGGGTCTATCGGTGGCTTTGTTTCCGGGGACCGCGTGGTTATTGATTACATCAAGCACTTCGCACGTCCGCTGATCTTCAGCGCAAGCATCGCACCCGCCCAGGCTGCTGCCGTCATGAAGGCCCTCGATATAATCGAAAGCGAGCCTGAACGGATACGCCGATTGCAGCAGATCGCCGCAAAAATGATTGCCGGGTTCAAGCATCTGGGATTCAACGTCGGAACTGCCGAAACACCAATCGTACCGCTCGTTATCGGGGATTTCGACAGGACTTTCCAGTTCTGGAAGGGATTGTTCGAGAACGGAGTCTACACCAACCCGGTCGTAACTCCCGCCGTTCCGCCGAACCGATCACTGTTGCGCACCTCCTACATGGCGACGCATACCGATGAGGAACTCGATCTCATCCTTAAAGTCGCCGGGGAACAGGGCCGTGCCATCGGACTGATCTAGGCGCGACGGTTGCGGTCAAATCCAGGCCTTTTCACGCCAGGAGGCGAGCAGGCTCTGGCAGAACTCACCGGCGCCTGCGAGTTGCACGCGCCCGCTTCGGTCGAACTCGACGCGGCATTCGTGTTCTGTCGGAATCACGACCGACAGGAGGTCTTCTCCAAGAGTTCCTGTATCCTGGGCTTCCGCCATTTCAATCTGGAGCCGGATGTGGTGCGGCTTCAGCAATAGTCTCTCTCCGGGGCGAAACAGCTCTCCCCACACTTCGCCGAACTCGGCGTGGATTTCTGCAATGCCGTGCACTTTGCACGCATCCACGAGAGTATCGAGGCACTCGAAAAGTTCCTTCCGATCCAGATTGCGGGTAATATCTCCATCAGACTGCATCGGCATCAACGCTCCATGTGCGGCGGTAGCCGCTGTTTCAGGCACCGAAAATCCTGCCTTTTCAAGCATAGGTTTTTCGGACATTTATTGCCAATGTTTGCCTAAAATATTGCACTTTCTGCGAAATACTGCGCCAGTACGCGCGTCATTACCGCAGGGTCGTTGACTCCCGCCGTTTCACGAATGCTATGCATGCCGAGAATTGGTATTCCCACGTCAACAGCGGGTACCTCGGACAACGCGGAAGCGGCCGGTCCGATTGTACTGCCCGAAGCCATATCTGAACGGTTCACGAACCGCTGGACCGGCACATCGCAGCGCCGGCAGAGGTCCTCGAAATAGGCGGCGGTTTGTGCGGTTGTCGTGTATCGGAAGTTGCCGTTGTACTTGATTACCGGTCCGCGGTTCAACCGTGGCGAGTAGGCCGGATCGTGTTTGTCCGCAAAGTTGGGGTGAACCGCGTGCGCTGCGTCGTTGGATATGAGGAAGGATGATGCGAGCGCTCGATGGAACTCTTCACGGTCGCCGCCGAGCGCCAGGACTATCCTCTCGAGGATGGTCCTGAGCATACCGGAATCCGCACCTTCCCGCGTCCGGCTGCCAATCTCTTCGTTGTTGAAAAAAGCCGCGACAGCCGAAGTTCGGGACGATTGCGCGGATTGAATCGCCTCGACCGCCGAATAGCAGGCCGCGAGGTTGTCCAGTCGTCCGGAGCAAATCAGCGACTCGTCGACGCCGACCAGAGCGGGAGGCTGCATATCCCATAGATACAAGTCTGCGTCGACAACGGCGCCCGGATCGATGCCAAGCTGCGATGCTGCGTATCGGACGAGGATTGATTCGGAGATCCGGGTGCCCGGATCAAGCCTGGAGTTACCGGATTGTTCCGGCGAATCCACGTCATCCATCTGGAGAATCGCAGGTAGGTGGTCCTGTTTGTTGTATTCGAATCCTTCATTGACCGACCGGTTGAGATGGATTGCAAGATTGGGTATGACGGCCACGGGTCGCGAGCTCCGATAGAACCGAATGCCCGATCCGCCGTTTTCCCGGGTCGCAAGCACTCCTGCAACGCCCAGATCACGGTCGATCCAGCTCGATACTATGGCCCCGCCGTACACCTCGACCGGTACGGAGACAACCCCGTGACGGCGCCGCTCCGCGCCGACTTTCAATTTGAGCGTCGGGCTGTCGGTGTGTGCTGCGGCCACGCGGAATCCGATCGATGACGCCGGTTGTTCCCCGATCCGAAAAGCTACGACAGCACCGCCACGGCGAACAAAGTACTTACCCGCGGGAGTCAGCGAAAACGCATCGGCTTCCGCGAGGCGGAGAAAACCGTCGCCTTCGAGGCGCTCGGAAATTGACAGGGCGGCGTGATAGGGGGTGGGAGATGATTCGATGAAGGCGCGAAGGCCGGAAACTGATTCGCCGCGGGAATCGACGTGCATAACTTAGCCTCTCCTTTCACTGTTTTCCGCCCGCGTCGCCGCGAGTGGATAGTGCACAAAACGACACTCGATCGGTCCATTGTGAAGTGGAATTCGCCTTTCGGAACGCAAACCGACACGTTTCAACGCCGCCATGTTTCCGCTCAGGACCCATGCATGCCACCCGGGGAAGGCTCTCTTGAACGTGTCGCCGGTGGCTCTATACAGATCGTCGATGGCGAGATCCGAAAGGCGTTCGCCGTAGGGAGGATTCGTCACAATGACCCCGGGGTTCAGATCGTTTCGCCACCGACCTCCGCACAACGCTTCGGGGTGAAGCTCTCTGACGTCCGCCTGATCAAAACAGATCAGCTTGTTAACACCCGCGGACTTCGCGTTTTCCCGAGCCGCGACCAGAACATCGTCAGCCAGGTCAAAGCCGAATATTTGCGGTCCGATTTCCGCGTCGTGTAAATCGCGGGGATTCTCCTCCGCCGGAGCGTTCGTTGCGGTCGTCGGTATCTCCTCCCACAGCTGACGGTCAAAGTCTTTCCACGACTGACAACCGTACGCAGTTCTGTCTGAAATGGCTTCCCGACCTATTGTTTGATCACCCGGGTCTGCCGCGCGTATCGAGCCCGAACGCTCCTGCGGACGACGCCGGCGGGCGCCCTCCCCCGCACCGATGCGGCGCCGAATAGAACCCGGGGAGATACCGGCACCAATCATCGCAGCTTCGATTGCGATGGTCCCCGAACCGCAAAACGGATCGACCAGAGCGTTCCCGGGTTTCCATCCGGACAACAGAATCATTCCCGCCGCGAGCACCTCATTCAGCGGCGCTTCGCCCGCCCGTGAGCGGTAACCGCGACGGTGCAGTGACTCTCCCGCTGCGTCCCGGGAAACAGTGCAACGGGTGCCCTCGATGTGGAGGTGGATCCGGAGGTTCGGAAAATCGGTCCTGACCGAAGGACGTCTGCCTGTGCGTGTGCGAAATTGATCGACAATCGCGTCCTTGGCTTTCAGAGCTGCATAGTCCGTGTGGCGGAATATCGATGAGTTCGCGGTACAATCGATGGCGAACGTCTGGTCGCCATCCAGATATGCCGACCAATCAATTCGGCCGACGGATCGGTACAGCTCCTGCGGATCCCGTGCGTCGAATGATGTTATGTGAACGAGAAGGCGCAGGGCCGTGCGCAGGTGATAGAGCGACAGGTACAGTTCGCGCAGAGATCCTTTGAAGGTTACCGCCCGGTTTTCGCTCCCGATCACCGCCAGGTTCAGGTCTGCGATCTCGCTTTCGAGGACCGACTCGAGCCCGGAAAGTGTGGTTGCCGTTATGGTCATAGAAGTTGCGCCGGGATTGTAACGGGAATGCGACACGGTGTGCAATTGTAGCATGGGACGGGATTTGGGCGCTACAGGATTTGAACCTGTGACATCCTGCTTGTAAGGCAGGCGCTCTCCCACTGAGCTAAGCACCCGGATTGTCGCCGAAATAGTTCACACGTCTTCGGTTCGGGAGACTCGGGGAACCTACCACAGGCGAATCTGTTTGTCAAGGTTCGCTAATTCTCACTGACAGAGCCACTTGGAGCTGTTCGAATGCGGATAGTTTTCATGTCGGTATGAATCTGTTATATTAACAACGCCCGTTCGCGGGATCACCTCGGAAAGCGATAGTCTACAAGAAAGAGCATATGAGCAAACAAACGACCTTGACCAACACGGCCCCTCTTCTCATGCGGAATATCGGCATCATGGCTCACATTGACGCCGGAAAAACCACCACCACGGAACGAATTCTCTACTATACCGGCAAGAGCCACCGTATGGGCGAGGTCGATCACGGCGACGCGACAATGGACTGGATGGAACAGGAACAGAACCGGGGCATTACGATTACTTCGGCGGCGACAACCTGTTTCTGGAAGGATCATCAGATAAACATCATCGACACTCCGGGCCACGTGGATTTTACAGCCGAGGTGGAGCGGTCGCTTCGCGTGCTCGACGGAGCAATCGCAATCTTCTGCGCAGTCAGCGGCGTTGAACCCCAGTCGGAAACAGTCTGGCATCAGGCAAATGACTACCATGTGCCGAGGATTGCCTACATCAACAAGATGGACCGCGTGGGGGCGGACTTCTACGGCGTGATCGAGGAAATGACAAAGAAACTCGGCGCGTTCCCGGTGCCGCTCCAGCTTCCGATCGGTCGTGAATCCGGATTCGCGGGAATAATTGATCTGATTGCGATGGACGAGATCCGCTGGGACCCTGAATCCCTCGGCGTCTCGATCATGCGCGTGCCTTTGGCGGAAGAGAATCGCGAGATTGCGGAAGCGTGGCGCGAAAGGATGATCGACAGTCTGTCTTCGGCTTCGGACGAGCTCACCGGACTCTTCCTCGACGGCAAGGAGATCCCGGAGTCGTTGCTCAAATCCGTCGTTCGCAGCGAGACGATAGCCGAGCGGCTCGTCCCGGTTTTCTGCGGTGCATCGCTGCGGAACATGGGAGTGCAGCCGCTCCTCGACGCGGTTGTCGACTACCTCCCGGCTCCCGATGAGCTACCACCGATCACCGGACATCATGTCGGAAAGGACAAAGAGGTGGACATCGAGCGACTGGTCGATGGGCCGCCTCTCGGTCTGGTGTTCAAGATCCAGAACGATCGGGAAGCCGGCCCGCTCTGCTTCATCCGAATGTACTCGGGTACCCTCAAATCGGGGACTGCAGTCTTCAATATCGACAAGAAGAAACGGGAACGAATCAATCGGCTGCTGAGAATGCACGCGGCCAAGTATGAACAGATCGACTCGATTTCCGCCGGAGACATTGCGGTAGTTATTGGTTTCAAACTCGCCCAAACCGGCGACACAATCGGAAGTGAGGGCGTCCAGGTGCTGCTCGAACGAATGCACTTCCCTGAGCCGGTGATATCCGTCGCCATCGAGCCGAAAACGCTCTCGGAGCGGGACAAGTTGAAAGATGTGCTCGAGATTCTGACCAAGGAGGACCCGACGTTCTTCTGGCACGAAGACAGCGACACCGGCGAGCTTATCATTCGCGGGATGGGCGAACTTCACCTCGATGTACTGGTGACTCGCATCATAGACGACTTCAAGGTGGCCGCGAAGGTTGGAAAGCCGCAGGTCACCTACCGTGAATCCGTGACACGCTCGGTTTCCCACACTGAACGTTTCAGTCGAATGGTCGCAGGAAAGGAAAACAGCGCGGAAATAACCCTCGATGTCGGTCCGCTCCCGCGCGGGACCGGAAATCGTTTTGTGAATGAAATATCCAAAGATCGCCTTCCGGCACCGCTCGTCGAAGCGGTCAAGCGCGGCGTGGAAGGAGGTCTCTCCTCTGGAATCGTGTTCGGCTATCCCGCGTACGACGTAGGCGTCACGCTACACGACGCCGTCTACAATCAGACCACATCTACTGAGTTTGCGTTCGAAGCAGCCGGATCCATCGGCCTCGACAACGCCTGCAGGGGAGCTGAGCCAATCCTTCTCGAACCCGTCATGCGCCTCGATGTCATGTGCCCGAAGGATTTTCTGGGAGACGTAATAAGTGGAATAACCATGCGCGGCGGACTCGTGCAGAGTCTGGAGTCACGCATTTCCATCGAACATATTCATGCTGAAGTGCCTTTGGAGCGCATGTTCGGCTACTCCACGGCGCTTCGCAGCACCACTCAGGGTCGTGGCACCTATTCGATGGAGTTCTCGCATTTCCAGAAAAAGGCCGAAAAACAGGTGACATCCGGCAGATAATATCAATTACGTCGATTATCACCGCGGAGGCATTCTCCTTGACAATAATCGAGGGTGCCCCGTATAGTGATCGATAATATAACACACAGCGTAGCAAAGGAGAGGGGTCATGAGCTTCAGCACCGATGCCATTAGAAATGTTGCGTTCGCGGGCCATGGCGGAACGGGCAAGACTTCTTTAGTGGAGCAGATCCTTTTCTACGGCGGCGCGATTGGGAAGCCCGAGGCGGTGGAAACGGGGCGGACTGTCAGCGACTATATGGAAGAGGAGATCGAGCACCGCAATTCGATTCACACTTCCCTTTCACACATCACCTGGAAAGATCACAAAATAAACCTTCTCGACACCCCGGGGCTCGGCGACTTCGTTGGGGAAGTGGTCGCTGCATTTCGGGCCGCAGAATCGGCGGTTATGGTGGTTAGCGGGAAAAGCGGTGTCCAGATCGAGACGATCAAGCTATGGCGGAGACTCGATCGGCGGAACATGCCGCGCATCGTCGTCATCACGCAGATGGACATGGAAAATGCCGATTTCGGGCGCACTCTGAACGACCTGCGCCAGAAGTTCGACGGGACCTTTGTGCCGGTCTCCATTCCGATGGGAACCGGCGGCGGCTTCAAGGGCGTCGTCGACCTTCACTCCCTCCGGGCCTACACCAGTGCGGGCTTCGGTACGACGGAGACTGCGGGGGATATTCCCGCTGAGTTTCAGTCGAGCGTCGATGAATACCGCGCTTCGATGATGGAATCTGCCGCCGAGGGCGAGGACGAGCTCATTAACAAATACCTCGAGCAGGAGACGCTTTCCGACGAGGAAATCCTTCGTGGTCTTACCGCAGGATTACGCGAAAACAAACTGGTTCCGGTTCTCTGCTGCGTGGCAACTCAGAGCTCCGGCATCTCCCCGTTGCTTGATTTTCTCACGGTTGCCGCGCCTTCACCGGTCGGAATTCCCGAAACTGCGTACGACAAGGAGGAGAAAGAACTTCGGGTTCCCATTACTACCGAGGGGCCGCTCGCCGCGTTCGCCTTCAAAACAAGCATCGATCAGTTTTCCGGGAAGCTCAGTTACGTGAAAGTTGTGAACGGACGATTGACCAGCGATTCCGACCTGCTGGTGTTTCGAGATCAGCACAAGGAGAAAGTTGGAAAACTCTACACGGCCCTCGGTAAGAAACTCGAAGACACTGCCGAACTTGCGGCCGGGGATATCGGAATCATCGCGAAAGTTAACAGCGCCGGCACCAACGACACATTTTGCGCACCGGAACGGATTATTCATTTCAAGCCGTTACAGCTGCCGCAGCCGGTGCACGCGGTCTCGGTATACACCGACGCAAAGAAAGATGAGGACAAGCTGGCCCAGCAGCTTCAGCGCACGGTCGAAGAGGATCCCACCTTCGTGGTAGCCTTCAACGCAGAAACCAAAGAGACAGTAATTTCGGGGATGGGCGAGCTGCACCTGAACATCATCCTCGACAGAATCCGGAAAAGTCAGAAGATCGATATCGAAACCGGCATACCGAAGGTTGCGTACAGGGAAACAATTACCAAACCGTCGGATGCCCTCTACCGACACAAGAAACAGACAGGCGGTCACGGTCAGTTCGCCGAAGTGTCAATCTCGGTACGCCCTATTGAACGCGGACAGTACTACGCATTCGACAACGCGATTCGGGGAATGGCTGTTTCACGCGGATACATTCCGGGCATAGAAAAGGGGCTTCATGAGGCGATGGAGTCCGGTGTCCTTGCCGGGTATCCGGTCGTCGATGTAGGGGTCTCCCTTCTCGATGGGAAGGAACATCCGGTAGACTCCTCAGAAATGGCGTTCAAACTCGCTTCGCGAGAGGCGCTGAAAGCCGCCATGCTGAAAGCTCATCCTGCACTGCTCGAGCCCGTCCTGAATCTGAGCGTTTTTATAGAAGAACACTATCTCGGCGACGTGCTGTCCGACCTCAGCTCCCGCCGAGGACGGGTGTTGGGTCAGGAGCAGCTTGGCGGCGGGATTATCGAAATCAAGGCGCAGGTGCCTCAGGCGGAGCTTCTTCGTTACGCAATCGACCTGAAATCGATCACGTCCGGGACCGGCGGATTTGAAGTCGAGTTCGACCACTACTCGCCGATCTCAGGGAAGATCGCCGAGGATGTGATCAAACAGGCGGAAACGGCGAAAGCCGCGGGTTGACGGCAGATCCTATCGCTCGGTCATCGGGACATAGGCCTGATGACCGAGGACGTTCTTATAGGCCGGCCGGATGATCCGGCCGCCTGATACGATTTCTTCGATACGGTGTGCACACCAGCCGGCAATTCGGGAAACTGCGAAGATCGGGGTATAGAGCTCAAGGGGTATATTGAGCATCTTGTAGACGAATCCGCTGAAAAAATCTACGTTCGGTGAGATGTTTTTCTGGTTCTGCCGCTCTTCGCGGAACACGCGGGGGCTCACTCTTTCAATCACATTGTAGAGCTCGAGTTCATCACCAAACTGCTTGCTTTCCGCCAGTTCTTTTGCCTTCTTCTTCAGTAGCACTGCGCGCGGGTCGGAGAGCGTGTAAACCGCGTGGCCGAGCCCATAGATGAGTCCGCTCTTGTCAAAAGCTTCACGCCGCAGGATACGTCTCAGATAGGCTGCGACCTCATCATCGTCGTTCCAGACTTTCACATGCTCCTTGATATCCTCCATCATCCTAATCACGCGTCCATTCGCTCCGCCGTGCTTCGCACCTTTGAGCGATCCGACGGCTGCGGCGACGGCGGAATAGGTATCTGTGGCGGCGGACGAAACGACGTGAATCGTGAAGGCCGAATTGTTGCCTCCGCCGTGCTCCGCGTGAAGCACCAGGGCGAGATCGAGCGTCTCCGCTTCCAGACGGGAGAAGCTCTGATTGGACCGAAACATGTGCAGGAGATTTTCGGCGGTACCAAGACTGGGGTCCGGCGCGTGGAGGAAAAGACTCTCGCCGTCGTAGTAGTGTCTTTTTGCTTGAAAACCATACGCAGTCATCGTGGGAAATCGGGCTATCAACTCGACGCACTGCCTCAGGACATTTCGCACCGACAGATCTTCCGGGTTCGGGTCGTAGGAGTAGCTGGCCAGTGTCGAACGGGCGAGCTTGTTCATGATGTCTTGAGACGGCGCCTTCAGGATCATGTCCTCGGCAAATCCGACCGGCAACTCCCGCTTGGACGAAAGAAGTTCCTGAAAAGCCTGAAGCTCCGCTCTATCCGGAAGGACACCGAAAAGCAGGAGATAGACCACCTCTTCAAAACCGAAGCGACCGTCGGTTTGAAAGCCATTTGTCAGCTCTTCAACATCGATCCCACGATAAGAAAGCCTGCCTTCGACGGGAGTCTTCTCCCCTTCGTCCATAACGTAACCATGGACTTCGCCGATTTCGGTGAGGCCGATCAACACACCCGTGCCGTCATCGTTTCGCAGGCCGCGTTTGGTATTGTACTTCTTGTGCAGCTCCGGGTTTATCACGTTCTGCCGTTCTGCAAGGGGTGCGTGTGAATCGAGGAAGGATTCTTCGCTCTGCAATCGAGTAGCATTGGAGCTCATATTTATACCCCTTTTTAAGAATATTTATGCTAACTGCCAAGGAACAGCGCACTATAGCACGTGAGCGGGCAACACGCAAAGATGTCGATCGTCGACTATCGTAGAAGAATCATGATTGGGCTATCCGGCGAAAAAAGAGCTCGAAGATGGGGTGCGATCGTTCGAGCCCTTTCTCCTCGAAACGCGTGCGCGGACGCCACGGCTTAGGCGGGGCAAAACCGGTCGATGTGTTTGCTATCCCGGGTATCCGTTCCAGCAGTTCGAGCATGGCGTACGCGTAGTCTTCCCAGTCAGTGACGATGTAGAGGTAGCCGTTTTCCCGGATCTTGTCGCCAACAAGTCGGGCAAAATCGGGCTGAACCAGTCTTCGCTTGTGGTGACGCTTCTTAGGCCACGGATCGGGAAAAAAGATATGGACGCCGCCGAGGGAACTTCCGGGAATCATTCCTGACACAACTTCGACTGCGTCGGCCCGGATGAGCAGCAGATTCGACAGATCCCGTCGTTTGATCTCGCTCAGGACCTTCCCCACGCCCGGTGTATGGACTTCGATGCCAAAATAGTCGCGCGACCGATCGGCATCGGCTATTTCTACCGTGGCACTTCCCATTCCGAATCCAATTTCCAGGATGACTTCCCGCGGTTTCCCGGTCTCCTGCACTCCCAATCGTTTCCGGAGGCTGCTGAACGCGTCTTCGAGGTCAACCGGGCGCTGGGCGAGTGGCAGCGAGTAGGTGTCGTAGAGCGTATCGAAGGAACGCTGCTGAAGCGGACTCATTCGCGCCTGGCGCAGAACGTAACTCCGTATTCGAGGAGCCGTCATCCGGGGACACTCTCTGCGAGAAATGCCTGCACGTCCTTGAGCCGCGGCCGGGAAAGCAACTCATGCGCATACGCAGCGGCCTGGTCCATCAGCAGCCCTTGTACGAACCGTTTCGTCTGCGGTATCTGTTTTGGCTCGACACTTACCCGGCGAATCCCAATTCCGAGGAAAAACGGCAGGAGAAGCGGATCGGCCGCCGCATCGCCGCAAATGGAGAGCGCGTCGACCTTGTCGCCGATGCTGTCGACCACACGCTTGATAGCACGGAGCACGCTGGGGTGGTAGCTCTGATACATGGAGCCCACGTGCTCGTTTGTCCTGTCGACGGCCAGCATGTACATGATGAGATCGTTGCTTCCGATACAGAGAAAATCGGATGCGGCGGCGAGCTCAGGGGCGCATTCGACCGCCGAGGGCAGCTCGACCATGGCTCCGACCTGCGGCGCACAGTTGTGCTCGACCCCGTCCCGCGTCAACTCATCTGCGCACGAGTTCAGTATTTCGCGCGCCTCGAGGAACTCGTCAAGAGATGAGACCATGGGAAACATGATTTTCAGATCCGCACCCACGCCCGCGCGAAGCATGGCGCGAAGTTGATCTGCGAAAATTTCGCGGTTTGACAGGCAGAACCGGATCCCGCGCAAACCAAGGAATGGGTTTTCCTCTCTCGCATCGGGCAGGAAACGCAGCATCTTGTCCCCACCGATGTCTAATGTGCGGAGAGTCACTTCGCGGTCCCCTATTGCCTCGATAATCCGGCGATAGGTCGACACCTGCTCCTCTTCGGAGGGAAAGTCGTCGCGAACTATGAAGGGGAACTCGCTGCGATACAGACCAATCCCCTCTGCTTTATTGCGGTTCCCGAGCCGCGCGTCCTGCAGCAGGTTCACGTTCGCAAGTACCCGCACCGCGACGTCGTCGGTTGTCCTGCACTTTGCCGGGACATCTTCGACAGAGGTCTCAATTCGGGTCCGTTCCGCAATCTTTGACCGGTAGAGGTCCGCGATTTCCCGATCCGCAGACAGCATCAGACGGCCGAGCTCACAATCGAGAATCGCCATAACCCCCTCCGGGGTGTGCATTACCCGATCGTCCGAAACAAAGATCACGGGAATCGCAAGCGACCGCGCGAGAATCGAGATATGCGACGTAGGATTCCCGCCTCCGCTTACAACAATTCCCTCGGCGCTCTGGGCAACGAGGCGCACCAGCTCCGATGGGAACAGGCGAGCAGTGACAACTATTGCGCCCTCGTAATCCGCATGGACATCCGCACCACCGTCGAGATTGAGCAGAATCCGGTGCCCAAGATCCTGAATATCCTGAACCTTCTCCTGAATCCTCTCGTTCTTGCTCTGCGAGAATATTCCGACGAAACGCTCGACTACCGAGCGGACGGCGGACCACGGCGTTTCCCCTTCGCTCGCAAGTTCAATCATTCGGCCGGCGAACTCGTCGTCGCGAAGCATGAGAAGGTGCGCGTTGAATATGAGGGTTGCTATGTCAGCAAGATCCTCTTCCATTTCCCGCTGGAGGGTCTCCAGCTGTTCCTCGGTCCTCTCGATGGCATCGCGCAGAAGGCTCTCGCCGGATTTACCCTCTCCAGACGAGGCAGGAGGCGTCGCCTCCGGTCTCCACTGTTGGGCAAGCCTGTCGGGTCCCTGGCCCAGGACCGTAATGCTTCCGATGGCAATTCCACCGGCTGCGACCATTCCACCGATCACACTACCCGGTTCGGTATCCGGGGGCGGGAACACTTTTTCCGGCCCGGCTCGCAGCTCGATGAGCAGTCCTACGTTTTCCAGCGTCGCGGCAAGCTGACTCGCTATCGCCCGCAGCGCCTTGGAATCCTGCGCGTCGAAGTAGTCGACCCTGTGATGCTGCAGCGTGATCACGCCGATACGCGTGAGTCCACGCCTGATCGGGACGGCAAGAAAGGCTTCGTACTGTTCTTCGTTGATGTCGGGAATACGCTTGAAAAACGGACTGTCGGAGGCGCGTGGTTCGAGAATCGGCCGCAGCTCACGCAGCGCGAGCCCGGTGATTCCCTCTCCAATCTTCAGCCGCACGTTTCCGATAGAATCCGGATGCAGGCCTTTGGTGGCTCGAAGTACGAGCTCCTGTTCCTCTCTTTCATAAAGATAGATCGAGCAGACGTCGGAATGCATGTGATCCGAGACGAGCTCGACGACATTCTGCAGAAAACCCTGAATACCGGTCGGCTTTTCGAAGAGACTCGCGAGTTCGGCGACGCTGCACACCAGATCAATGTTTTCTTTGCGATCCTTCAATGGTTCCTCCGCGACCTCAGACGAGTGCCGACAGCCGCCCGCGAATAAACTCAGATTTCTCTTTCAGACCGATCGACGCAGTATTCATAAACAACACGTTCGGTCGTCTTGGATCCAGTGACACCGAACCACCGCCCGTCTCGATCACTTTGACGATCTTATCGGCCGACACGGCGGCTACCTTTGAGAACTCCATTTCGAGTCTGCCCTTTCGCTCGCGCATCGACGAAATTCGAAGCCTCCGGCACATTATTCGAATCTCCGCAAGGGAAAGCAGACTCTGCACTTCATCCGGCAGTGGGCCAAATCGATCTTCAAGCTCCGTGAAAACCGTGGCGAGCTCTTCGTCGGTTGAGATCGACGCGATTCTCTTGTACACCTCCATCTTCTCCATCGGCCCCGAAATGTAACTGTCCGGAATGAAACCCGAATATTCGAGCTCAAGGTAGACCTCTGGCGGGAGCTCCTCGTCGGAAGAATCGAGTTTACGAATTGCCTCGTCGAGGAGCCTCAGGTAGAGGTCGAATCCCACCGACAGGATGTCACCGCTCTGTTGCGGTCCCAGTAGATTACCGGCGCCACGAACCTCCAGATCCTTCAGGGCGATCTTGAACCCGCTTCCAAGCTCGGTGTAATCGGAAATCACCTGCAGTCTCTTCATTGCGATCTCCGACAGGGCGCGCTCGCCGGGGTAGAACAGATAGGCGTACGCCAGTTTGCCGGATCGCCCCACCCTGCCGCGCAGCTGATAGAGCTGGGATATGCCGTACATGTCGGCCCGGTCGATCACGATGGTGTTGACGTTTGGAATATCGATACCATTCTCGATTATCGTAGTCGCCACAAGGACGTGAAAACCGCCATGGATGAAACGGTGCATGCTGTCTTCCAGCTCCTGGGAGGTCATTTTTCCGTGGGCGATCTCCACGAGCACCTCCGGTACCAGACGCTCGAGAAACATTCGCACGTGATCGAGAGTCTCCACACGGTTGTGAAGGAAGTAGATCTGCCCGCCGCGGGCCATTTCGTTTCGAATCGCCTTCGCGATAAGCTCCTCATCGAACTCCTGTATAATGGTCTCGATGGGCAGTCGATTGTGTGGTGCAGTTTTCAGCACCGACATATCGCGTATTTTCAGAAGCGACATATGAAGCGTTCGAGGGATCGGTGTGGCTGTCAGCGTCAGACAGTCGACGTTGGTTTTCATCTCCTTCAGCCGCTCCTTGTCCTTCACGCCAAAGCGTTGTTCCTCATCCACGACCAGCAGCCCGAGGTTCTTGAATTTCACGTCCTTTTGCAGAAGTCGATGGGTGCCGATCACAAGGTCGACGCTTCCGTCGCGCAGCCCCTCCAATGCCCGCTTCTGGTCGCGTGTCGAGACGAAACGTGACAACATCGCGATCTTGACCGGGAAGGGCTTGAATCGCTCTTCGAAGTTTTCAAAGTGCTGCTCGACCAGAATTGTTGTCGGTGCGAGGATTGCTGCCTGCTTTCCTGCACTCACCGATTTGAATGCGGCGCGCATGGCAATTTCGGTTTTTCCGTAGCCGACGTCGCCGCACACCAGTCGGTCCATGGGGAAAGGGCTCTCCATGTCCACTTTGACCTCGTCGATGCACCGGGTCTGATCCTCGGTCTCCTCGTAGGGAAAGGTGGCTTCGAACTCGAGCTGCCACTCGGTGTCGGACGGAAACGCAAACCCCTTCACCCGCTTTCGGCGGCTGTAGAGGGCGATGAGCCGCTCGGCGAGGTCTTCGACACTCTGACGAACCTTCGATTTGCGGGTTTCCCACGACTTTCCGCCGAGCTTGTCCAACCGCGGTTCACCGTCGCTGTGACCTATGTAGCGCTGGATGAGGTTTACCTGTTCGATCGGAATGTAGACGAATTCGTCACCCGCATATTCCAGATGTATGTAGTCGCGTTCATTCTCTGCGGCACGGATGCGCTGGATGCCCTTGAATCGGCCTATTCCGTAGTTAACGTGGACTACGTGGTCGCCCGGGGACAGGTCGACGAAGGTGTCGATCGCAGCGCTCTGGGCCTGCTTGACCGACCGGGGGACCCGCTTCCGACGACCGAAGATTTCGCTCTCCTCGATCACCATGATCTTCTGCTCGGGCAGCGAAAATCCCGAAGAGATAGATTCCGGAAGCACGGAAACGTTGTAGTCTTTCAATAGATGAGTGATTCGTTCGGCCTGAGTTTGACCGTCCGCAAAAACATAGATCTGATATCCGGCATGCGTGAAATTGGACAACTCTTCACGGAGGAACGTAATGTTGCCAAAGAATGAACGCGGCGGATCCACGTGAAATTGATGCACCTGCGCCACGTTGCCGTTGACCGGTTTGGCATCGCGAAGCAGCGGAAAGCGCACTCGCGAGACGATTCCCGATTCCATCTCGGCGAAAGAGAGCAGTAACCGTTCCGGACGAGGTACTTCGCCCTCCAGACGTGCCTTGCGATACAGGCCGTCGTACTCGTGCTCCAGGGCATCCGATCCGGTCAGGAGCCGGTCATATTCGGTGAGAAGCACCGGTGAGAGCTCCCCGACGTAATCGAGCAGCGTTCCCGGTTTGTCGAACACGAGCGGATAGAAGATCTCTTCGCCCTCGCAATAGCCCTTTGCATGCAGCTCATCGACAACATGAGGAAGAGTTCGAAACTCCGGCAATTGCCCTACCCGTCGCTCGACCGCCGCAAGTTCCTCTTCGTGCCAGACTACCTCTTTGAGCGGATAGAGCTGAAACTCCGAAAGTTTTCCGGTGGATCCCTGCGTAACCGGATCGAAAGTCTTTATTTCTTCCACGCGGTCGAAGTCGAACACCGTGCGAACGGGTTCCTCTGCGCCGGGGACAAAGACGTCGAGGACCTCACCCCGCAAAGCGTACTCTCCGCGAACACTAACCTTGGGGACGCGAA
>DATKUF010000307.1:0-2801 GCA_035530755.1 Spirochaetia bacterium
TTTCGGGAGTATTCGCCATGAAACCCTCCCTCATTATCTGTGACGAGCCGTTCTCAAATCTCGATTATGCAGCCGTGGCGGGAGTACTTGAAGCTCTGGTTGACGCTCATCGGTCGAGTTGCGGAATTGTGGTGGTGACGCACGAAATTGAGAAAGTACTCGCCCACGCGACCCGTCTGATTGTACTCGGCGGCGGAACAATCCGGTATGACGGACCGCCCGAACCGGTGCTGGGACACTTCGCCGAATGGGGTCTGGTTCCGGTGACCCGGCTCTTCGGGCACGACAACGGAAGACTTCCTGCTCGCCTCACCTGGATCGACCCGGGGAGATCCCGATGACGGATGTAGTGCTTTTCCAGTACCGGACAGGCGATTCGATGCTCCACCGAGCCGACCCGCGAATCAAGACAGCCGCCTATCTGGCGTTCAATGTTGCAATCGCGGCGGCGCGACTTCCCGGCGTCGGAATTGCGGCGGCGGTGCTCGTCGCCGGGTACGCGGTGACAGGCGTCTCAGTCGCGCAGCCGCTGCGTGCAGGATGGCCGGTCATGTTGCTCGCGTTTTTTGTCTTCATATCGCGGAGCGTCAGCGCGAGCGGGCCGGATGCGATGTCCGTAATGTCGTTTGGACCCGTTCAGCTGTACGCGGCCGGACTCCGGTCCGGCGGACTATTCTCTGTCCGCCTCCTGGCTGCCCTCTACGCCGCGCACCTTTTTGTCGCGACCACACCGGTCCGTGCGCTCTCCCAGGTGGTTCGCTGGGCAGTGTCGCCCCTTTTCCCGGAAGCTGCGGCTCGTCTGTCTGCGATGATCGGATTGGCCGTCGCGTTCATCCCGGTTTTTTTCCAGCTGACGACGGACTCCACGGCAGCGCTTCTCGCGCGGGGTCTCTCGCCGCTGCGGTCCCCTTTTCGTTATCTTCGCACGTTTTCAGTTGTCACGCTCCACGCGCTTCTTTACCGGGCCGTGGAAATATCGGCCGCACTCGAAAGTCGGAGTTTCCGTCCCGCCTCAGATGTTCCGACGTTCACTCCGCTGCGGCTGCTCGAACCCCGCGCTGCTGCCGCTACCGCTGTTTGCGCCGCCGGCGCGGCCTTCGCGGCCGCCGGCTTGTTCCTGTGATCCGGGACTGATCGTGTCAATTGCCGCCGGGTTGCACCAACCGCTTTCGGCGGGTATAACTCATCCATGCCGCAGTCGGAGTCCTCGTCTTCCCCAAAGGTGGCTTCGGCCGCGCCGGACGTCGCCGGACAGATTTTCACCTTTCTCGCTTTTACCATCTGGGGCCTTTTGCCCTTCTACTGGAAGTGGCTGCACGTAGTTCCGGCCGTTGAGATCCTCGCTCACCGGGTGATCTGGTCGGCTCTTTTCATGGGCCTTCTCGTTGTCGTTCGCCACCGTGACGAAATCCGCGATTTTTTGAAAGACCGTCGGATGCGCGCACGTTCGATTGCAGCGGTCACCTTCTGCGCCGTGGCCGTGAGCGCGAACTGGCTGCTCTACGTCTGGGCGGTCAATGCCGACCACGTCGTCGAAGCGAGCCTCGGCTACTACTTCACACCTCTTCTCAACGTCTTTCTCGGTGTCGTATTCCTGAAGGAACGACCACGGGGACTGGAGATTTCGGCACTCATCCTGGCCACGGTCGGGGTGGTCGTGGTGACAGCGGGCTTCGGCAGTATACCGTGGATAAGCATCGGACTTGCCGTGAGTTTCGGATTTTATGGTCTGGTAAAAAAGATCGGCCATTTGAACGCCGCCGTTGGCCTCGCTTTCGAAATGCTCCTCCTGCTTCCTGCAGCCGGAATCTACCTGGCGGTCATCGGAGCCGGTGGGAGGGACCATTTTTTCGCCACTCCGCTTGTCACCATCCTGCTCGCCGGAAGCGGCGCAATTACTGCGATCCCGCTTCTGCTTTTCGGCGCCGGTGCCCGGCGCGTGCCGCTTTCACATGTCGCCTTTTTCCAATATCTCGCGCCAACGCTCATGCTTCTCATTGGAACAATTATCTACCGCGAGCCGGTCACGACACCGCAGTTTCTGAGCTTCATTTTTATCTGGATCGCACTGGCAATCTACACGGTCTCTCTGGTTCGCGCCTCCCGCGGACGATCAGCCCGAAGGGCGCTCGAACAGGAGAGGCCATGACCAGGGTCGCTGACAGCCGGATTTCCCAACCCTTACGGACCCCCACCCCGAGGATCGCCGTTCTGGTCGCCGTGCTTTTCACCTCGTCCTCGGCCATCCTGATCCGGCTCTCGAATGCGCCTCCGCTCGCAATCGCGGCGTGGCGCATGACGCTTTCCGCGCTGCTCATGCTCCCCGCGATGCTCTGGACGATGCGCGTCGACCGACCCGCCGTCGGTGGGACGAGACGACTGACGGGCAAAGACGTCGGGTGGTGTATCGCGAGCGGATTCTTTCTCGCGCTTCATTTCGCGTCGTGGATTACGTCGCTCAGCTACACGTCGGTCGCAGCCGCGACGGTACTGGTGGACACGCACCCGATCTTCGTTGTCGCCTTGAGCGCAATTTTTCTCAAGGAAAGAATTCGCCGTGTTTCCCTCGGTCTGGTTCTTGTCGCCCTTATGGGGAGTGTGCTTCTGGCCATTGACTCCGGGAACGGTTCACGGGGAACTATTTACGGGAACGGTCTCGCACTTTTCGGAGCCGCCGCGGTATCCGGCTATCTGCTGATCGGTCGGATCGTGCGCCCGAGGCTCGGGGTGACCCAGTACACTTTCCTCGTCTACGCTTCGGCCGCTCTCATGCTACTGCTTCTGTGCCTCGTCACAGGAAC
>DATKUF010000308.1:0-14004 GCA_035530755.1 Spirochaetia bacterium
TGTTCTTCTCCACCGGGCTCCCGAAACCCTACGCGATGAACGTGGACGGGGAAAACCATTCCCGTGTGCTCGCCGGTGTCACAGTTCTTGACGACGTGACCAAAGGAGCAGATCCTGGGTTCGGAAAGAAGGTAGCGGTGATCGGCGGCGGTAACGTCGCCATGGACGCTGCACGGACGGCGCGAAGACTCGGGTCGGAGGTCGCTATCTACTACCGCCGCCGCGAAGAAGACATGCCGGCCGACGAAGAGGAGATTCACGAGGCGAAAGGCGAACATGTCGACCTTATCACCCAGGCAATCCCGGTGAAGGTTGAAGATGCGCCGAACGGGCAGGTAACTCTGGTCTGGGGTAAAGCCCGTATGGTCGACAAGGGACCCGGGAGGCGTCCGGAGCCGGTTCTCATTGAAGACGAGATGTTCCGCGTGACCGTCGATTCGATAATCTCCGCGATCGGGCAGGACGCTGACTACACTTTTCTTCCGGCGGACTTCCTGGAGCGGGTCAGGATTGAACGCGGCAAAGTGGCCATCGATCGTTTTGGCCGGACCGGCGACCCGAAGGTGTTCGCCGGCGGCGACATCGCGAACAGCAAGCGGGATGCGATCAGTGCAATCGCCAATGGACACGAGGCGGCAAAAGGTATCGACTGGATGCTTCATCCCGATGAGCCGACGACTCCCGCCCGTAATGTATAGCAGTGAGAGGTAGTGCCAGATGCATAAGATAATCGAAAAGCAGCAGCTTTCCGAACAGGTGTTTCGGATGAAGATCGAAGCTCCGCTCATTGCGACGGAACGCAAGGCGGGCCAATTCGTCATACTGCAACTCGACACAAATTTCGGGGAGCGCATACCGCTTACCATTGCCGACGCGGACGCTGCCGAGGGAACGGTGACCATCATCTTCCAGGCGGTCGGAAAGACTACGATCAATCTGTCCCGCTACGAAGTGGGACAGTCGATCGCCAACGTGCTGGGTCCGCTGGGTAATCCGACCCACATCGAAAAATTCGGAACCGTCGTCTGCGTTGGCGGCGGAATCGGCGTCGCGCCGATGCATCCAATCGCCCAGGCGATGAAGCAGGCCGGAAACCGGGTCATCATTATCATGGGCGCTCGAACAAGAGAGCTGGTTATCATGGAAGAGGAGATGCGCGCGATTGCCGACGAGCTGATCCTCGTGACCGATGACGGTTCCTACGGGCGCAAGGCCCTTGTTACCGAGCCGCTTAAGGAACTGTGCGCGCAGACGGACGGAAAGCCGGACCTCGTAGTCGCAATAGGTCCGCCGGTGATGATGAAGTTCTGCGCGGCCACAACTCGGCCCTTCTCGGTTCCGACAGTTGTGTCGCTCAATACCATTATGGTCGACGGGACCGGGATGTGCGGCGGGTGCCGCGTGACCGTGGGTGAGGAGACGAAGTTTGTCTGCGTCGACGGCCCGGAGTTTGACGGGCATCAGGTAGATTTTGAGAACATGCTCAAGCGCCTCGGCTCCTACCGGGGTCAGGAGGAGCGAGCTCGACACGCGTGCGTGCTCGACGCAGAGGCGGACAAACTTGCAGCATTACAGACGGGAGCTTCCAAATGAGTCATAAAACACGTGAAGAACTTGACGCAGCAGCGTCGGAGGTGCTTGCCGCCCTTCTGGTAAAGAAAGCGGACACCGGGCTCAAGAACCGCGACCGCCTCAATTTTCCGCAGCAGGATATGCCGAGTCAGGACCCTCTCGAGCGACGGCACAATATGCAGGAGGTCACCTTCGGATACACCGAAGCTCAGGCCCTCGTCGAGGCTGAGCGATGCCTTCAGTGCAAAAATGCACCCTGCATTGCGGGTTGCCCGGTGGCGATCGACATTCCCGGATTCATTCGGGAAATCACCGGGAAGGACTTCGCTCGGTCGATCGGGGTGATCAAAGAGGCGAGCCTTCTTCCGGCAATATGCGGCCGGGTCTGTCCGCAGGAGAGCCAGTGCCAGGAGAATTGTACGCTGGGCAAGTCGTTGAAGGACCAGGAGAAATCGGTATCTATCGGCCGGCTCGAACGGTACGTTGCCGACCTCGACCGCGCCTCGGGTGCGGTCTCCATCCCGAAGATTGCTCCCTCGACCGGAAGACGCGTCGGTGTCATTGGAAGCGGACCTGCGAGCATAACCGCGGCCGCCGATCTCCGAAAAGCTGGGCACGAGGTGGTGATCTTCGAAGCTTTTCACAAACCGGGCGGTGTGATGCTGTACGGAATTCCGGAGTTCCGGCTTCCGAAGCAGATTGTCGAGGATGAAATAGAAACGCTCCGGAAGATGGGCGTTGAAATAAAGACGAACTTCCTGGTGGGCAGGACGCGCAAGCTCATGGACCTTCTGGAAAAGGACGGGTTTGATGCTCTGTTCATCGGCAGTGGAGCCGGCCTTCCCAAGTTCATGCACATCCCCGGCGAAAACCTTGTCGGAGTGTTTGCCGCAAACGAATATCTGACGCGCAGCAACCTCATGAAGGCCTACGACGAAGGACACGCAGATACGCCGATATCGCATTCGAAGAAGGTGGCAGTGCTCGGTGGAGGCAACGTGGCGATGGACGCCGCAAGAACCGCCATCCGCCTCGGCGCTGAAGAGGTAAACGTCGTATACCGGCGTACCCGCAAGGAGATGCCGGCGCGTGTGGAGGAGGTCGACCACGCGGAAGAGGAAGGGATCACTTTCCATTTCCTGCGCAGTCCGACCCGCATTCTCGGTGACGAAAATGGTCACGTCCGCGGTATCGAGTGCCTGTCTTACGAACTTGGTGAGCCCGACGATTCGGGCAGGCGCCGGCCGGTCGCCGTTGCGGGAAGCGAAAGCGTCATCGAAGTTGACACCGTAATTGTTTCAATCGGCAATGATTCGAATCCGTTGCTGCGGAAGACCACCCCCGAACTCAATGTGAACAAGTGGGGCAACATCATCGCCGACGACAACGGCAAGACGAGCATCGATCGAGTCTACGCCGGCGGAGACATTGTTCTCGGCGCGGCGACGGTTATCCTCGCCATGGGGCAGGGGCGGAAGGCAGCGGCCGCAATAAACGAAATGCTCGCCCGTGAAGCTGTGGAACCGGTCCCGTCCGGGACCGGTTCAGGATTATAGGAGCTCGGCCTCCGGGCTGTGAAACTCACTTGCCGAGAAGAAGCGCTCATAGTTGGCTTTGTTGTACCAGCTGAGGTACTCCTCCGTCGGGCGCGTCCGTTCTTCGAGCTCGTTCCACACTTCCGTGGGGAGCTCGGAGTCGGCCGACCCCATGTTGTCCGCAAGCTGCTGGAGATTTCTCACTCCGATAATGACCGAAGATACGAACCTGCGCCCCAGCGGCCATGCAATCGCGAGTTTTGTATTTGCGATTCCATATTTTGTCGAAACGTCGTCGACGATTTCCGCCGTGCGGTAACCGGTCTCGTTCCAGAACCGCGGTCCATCCACCTTCGTGCGGAAGGAAGCTCGTGAGCCGGCCGCAGGTTCTCGATTCCCGCGATACTTACCGGTAAGCAATCCGCCTCCGAGCGGGCTGAAACAGGTTACGCCGAGTCCGGAATCAACGGCCGCCGGAATGACCTCGCGTTCGAGTTCCCGATGGATCAGGCTGTAGATATACTGTCCGGCGACCATTCGTTCGAGCCCATACCGGTCGGCAATGCCGTTAGCCTTGGTGATCTGCCATCCGAAATAGCTGCTCACTCCCAGATATCGAACTTTGCCCTGCCGGACAAGGTCGTCCAATGCGCGTTGCGTCTCTTCATAGCCGGTTATCGGATCCGGTACGTGAATATAGTAGAGGTCGATATAGTCGGTCCGGAGACGCTTCAGACTGCGCTCGCATGTCGCCATGATCTGTTTTCTATTCGCCCCGAACTCCGTCTTGCCGGGCCCCGTGGGCAGCGATGCCTTTGAGGCGATGATTAGTGAATCGCGGTTCAGCTCCGGCAGAAGGTTCCCGATGATCGTTTCCGATTTTCCGCCCGCATAGATGTCCGCGATGTCGAGCGAATTGCCGCCCGCATCCAGATAGGCGCGAATGATCGCGTGCGACTCTTTTTCGTCGCATCCCCAATCGGGCGCGCCGAACGTCATGGTTCCGAGGGTCAGCCGCGACATGAGCAGTCCCGACGATCCGAGATAGCGGTACTTCAATTCCGTTTCCTCCAATAAAATTCCGACTAGCTTCGACTGTCGCTCTTTTCGTATTCGTAGATTCGCTGGACCTTCGGTTCTGATCGCCCACCGGGCGTATACTCGCTCTGCATCCAGATGGTAACCAGCGTTTTCGCGAGTTCCACTCCGGTCACCTGAGACCCGAGGCACATGATATTGGCGTTGTTGCTCTTCCTCGAGCGTTCGGTCGAATAGGCGTCCGAGCAGATTGCCGCGTAGGCTCCCTGGACCTTGTTTGCCGCAATGCTCACACCAATGCCTGTCCCGCAGATCAGGATGCCGCGTTCGTGTTTTCCGGCGGCCACCGCTTCCGCCGCCCGGATTGCCGTATTCGCGTATATAGGGTCATCGCTTCCGTAGTCCTCTGACTCGTAGCCGAGATCGGACAGATGCTTGATAAGCGCCTGCTTGAGCTCCACCGCGTTCGGATCGCAACCAATTGCAATTTTCTTCATGCGCATTCTCCTGATTTCGCCCATTATACCCTCAAACTCCTTTACATGCAAGATTTTGTATACAAAACGCGTCTGACCATGGTATGCTTCTCGCGTCGACATCGGTCCGGGCCGCAATGGGGGCAGGGAGGCCACATTCGATGATGCGCACGATCCGCAGCAGAATTATCGCCGGGTTCGCAGTCCTGTGTCTGTTCGTAGTCGTAGTTTCTGCAGGCAATGCGATTGCCCAAAGAATTCTCGAGCGAGGATACTCCACCTACAAGTTCCTGGCAGACGAGGCAACCGTTGCCGGACGCATCCAATCAAGCGCTCTCGAATCGCGAGTCGGCCTTATCCAGTACCTCCTCGATGGTGATGAACAATCGTTGGCGGATTTTCGTGACAGAGCAGGCTCACTTTTCGAATTCGCAAATCAGCTGCTTGCAACAGAGAAGAATAGCGACAGGAAGCGGCAGATCGAGACAATACTCGAGGTGGCCGATACCTACCGGAAATCTGCCGATCTGATCGCCGCGCAGTCAAACCTCACCGGCGAGGCCCGGCAGCAGATGCTGCTTCGACAGAAGTTCACCGGCGGCGATCTGTCGAGCAAGGTCGACACGCTGAAGCTGATGCTGAAGTCGGATCAAGACCAGATCGGCGCGAAGATGGACCAGCAGACTTCACGGCTCGCGTTTTTTTCGCTCGTGGGAACCGCACTTGTTCTGTTCTTCGGCATCGTGCTCGCAATCATGATCACCCGCCGCATTACCCGCCCGGTTTCGAACATGGTGAACAGTCTCAAGGATATCTCCGAGGGAGAGGGCGATCTCACTCGACAGCTTGAGGTGACGAGCCGTGACGAACTCAGCGAACTCGGAAGCCACTTCAACCGATTTGTCGGCCGTCTGCACGACATAATTTCCCGGTTGAAGGGGGTGGTCGAGCGAAACAATCATGTCACTGAAGATCTGTCATCACGTTCCGCAGAAATCTCTTCAGCGCTCGTTCAGGTGGCCGCGACCGTTGGGAGCGTCGCCGGAAACGTCGCCTCATTGGACCGCATGATCCAGAGTTCCCGCGGCGAGATCGGGGAGATAAAGAATCAGACAGCCCTTGTGGCCGACAACGTAGACACGCAGTCGACCTCGGTGGCTCAGTCATCTGCTGCGATCCAGGAAATGATCGCCTCCATTCGGTCGATGAGTGCGACCGCGGAATCGCGGCAAGGAACCATCGAGAACCTCATCGCGCTTGCAGGTCGCGGTGCGGAGGCCATGCACGAGACGCGGGAAAGCACAAAAGAGATTGAGCGCGCTACCGGAAGCGTGAGCGAGTTGTTAACGCTCATTCGCAACGTCGCGGATCAGACGAACATGCTTGCGATGAATGCCGCGATCGAGGCGGCGCATGCGGGCGAGTACGGAAAGGGGTTCGCGGTTGTCGCGGACGAGATCGGCAGCCTGGCAGCCGCCACCGGGAACAGCGTCCGGGAAATCACCGGCAATCTGAAGGAAATCTCGGCGGGTGTCGAACGAAACGCTGCTGCCATCGCACACACCGATACCGTGCTTCACGAGATTACCGCCTCGATCCAGGAGGTCGCGCAAAGCCTGGCCGAGTTGATTCGCGGCCTGATCGAGCTCGGCGCCGGTTCTACCGAAATTACCTCCGCGGTCTCCCAGCTGACAAGCACAACCGGGAGTCTCCGCGACTCGACTCACTCCATAGCCGAAAAGGCGGCAACGGTGGGTTCGGTCATCGACTCGATATCTACTTTTTCCGCGGAAAACAGCGCCGCGCTGGCCGAGGTTCGGCAGGGTATCTCGGAGGTAGCGTCTGCCGGTGAGTACCTCTCTGCGCTCAGCGTGGAGAATGCCGATATCTCGGACGCTATCGAGCGCGAGCTTGGCAGCTTCAAGACCGGAGACAGCACAACGCGGCCGGACACGCAGGCGGATTGATAGTCACAAAAAAAGCTTGACAGCCGGCACCGCCGTGCTATCATGGTTTTGTATACAAAATATTCCATTCTTTTCTTGGAGGTGCGTATGAAAAGGAGTTTGGTCATTGCGGGTATTCTCGCTTTGTTGACCGCGGGTGTTCTCCTCGCTGAGGGCCAGCAGGAGTATCCCGCACGCGATATTACCAACATAGTAGTATGGGCGGCGGGCGGTGGTACCGACACGTGCAACCGCATTATTTCAGCCGAAATGGCGAAAGAGCTCAAAATCAACATCAACGTTGTCAACGTGACCGGCGGCGTAGGCGGCTCGGTCGGCATGGCAGAAGCGTACGGCAAACCCCACGACGGCTATACCATCGCCGGAATCTCGGAATCCTGCGTTACCGCCGGAGTTCAGGGCGGATGGGACAAGTCATTTGATGTCTGGGATCCCTTCATCGTCGGCGGATCCCCGGACGTGGTTTCTGTAACCCCCTCGAGCCCCTACAAGACGCTCAAAGATCTTATCGAGGCCGCCAAGGCGAAGCCGGGCGAAATCCGTGCAGGCGCAAGTGCAGCGGGTTCGATTCACCATCTGAATCTTCTGGCTCTGGAAAACGGTACCGGCGCCAAGTTCAACTTCATTCCCTACACAGGGTCGGCCCCCGCGCAGAACGCGGCGATGACCGGTGAGGTCTCCGTGGTCGTTACCTCCATTGCGGAACAGGCTCAGCTGATCCGCGGTGGCAAGCTTCGCCCAATTGCAATGCTCATACCGAAGTCGTTCGATATGGCTGGCCAGAGCATCCCGTCCGGCTTCGACGTCTATCCGAGCCTGTCGAAGTATCTGCCCATCAGCCAGGCGATCGGTTTTGCGATTCCTTCGGACACGCCCGATAACGTGAAACAGACGCTGACCAAGGCATTTGACGCAGCGATGAAATCAGACAAGGTTCAGACCTGGCTGAAGGACAACTTCTACGTTTCGTCCGGAGATTCGGGCGCAGCGGCTAAGAAGACTTTTTCGAACCTGCAATCCGTGTTCTCCTGGACACTGTGGGATCTGAAAGCAGCGAAGGTAAATCCGGAAACCCTGAACATTCCGAAGCCGTCTGCACAGTAGCTTCTGAAACTACCTGGATCTATTATTGCCGGCGGGAGATCCTTCCGCCGGCATCTCCTAACCACTTGAGGAAAGTCAACCTATGATCGAGAACGAAAAGCTCAGGCGAGCGGATTTTGTGACCAGCATCATTCTCGTCCTGTTTGGCCTGTTCATTCTGTCCCAAGCCCTGCAGATGCCGATGAAAGACACCTACGGCGGCGTTACAAACGTCTGGTACGTTTCACCGGCGTTGATGCCGATGATCGTCTCGGTTGTGATCCTGGGGATTGCCATTCTTCTTCTGGTCAACTCCGTTCGAACCGGCGGCGCCCGGTACTTCTTCGAGTCGGCGAGCCGGTACAAGTTCGGTGTTTCAGACGCCGGATTCAGGTTTCTGGCCACGCTTCTGGCGATCGTCTCGTTCGTCTACGTCTACATACCGCGGGTTGACTTCTTCCTCGACATCATCCTTTTTCTGCTCTACTTCGTGTCGGTCTTCTATCTCGACGACATGGTTCTGCTGAAGAAGATCAGCGTCTTCTACCTCATAGGTACGATTGTCATGCTGGCGATTGCGGTATTCGGCCTGGACACATCCTTAAAGAAGCTTTTTTCCTACACGGTCGACATTCTTGTGCTTCTCTTTATCGTCGGATTGTGGGCGTTCGAACGAGTCAGCGTAGGAACCGATCCTGTGCTGCGGCGTAAAGTGCGGATTACACTCATCCTCTCGATCGCGGTCCCGCTCGCCCTCTGTCCGATTTTTAAGTATGGACTGCTGGTACCGCTGCCCTACGAAGGCGGCATACTCAAGCTCATGGACCTGATCCGATATTCGGTGTTTGGAAGGTAGCGTATGGAAGCGGTGCTCAGCCAGTTTGGCTTTTTCTTCCAGTCCTTCGGGACCATTCTCTTCAATCCCATGAACATCGTCATAGTTCTCGCGGCCGTAACCATGGGAATCATCTTCGGCGCCATGCCGGGTCTTACCGCTACGCTTGGCGTTGCGCTTCTTACCACGCTCACCTATGGGATGAACATAACCACCGCGATGCTCGCTCTCTACGCGGTCTACGTGGGAGCGGTCTACGGCGGTTCATATTCTTCGATTCTCATAAACATCCCGGGGACTGCCGCGGCGGCCGCCACGGCGATTGACGGATATCAGATGGCGCTGCAGGGCAAGGGCGGAAAGGCTCTTGGTCTGACGACGAGTGCGTCCGCGATTGGTTCGATCATCGGCGGACTGTTTTTCGTTGCGCTCTCGCCGCTCATCACCACATTTGCCCTCCAGTTCACCTCCTATGAGTATTTTCTGCTGGCGTTCTTCGGGATCATTATTTCGGGAACGCTGCAGAGTACCGACCTGGTCTACAAGGGCTGGATCTCCGGATTCATCGGACTCTGGCTTTCCACGATCGGACGGGACGGGCTCCAATTCTACCCCCGGTTTACCTTTGGATTCCCGCAGCTCGACGGCGGAATCGACGTGGTTCCGGTACTGATAGGTGCCTTCGGCATTCCGCAGATTATCCAGGTGCTCAAAGACCGCGTGATAATCGGTGAGACGCAGAAGTTCAAAAGAATTCTCCCGGAATTCGGGGAGCTGTTCCGACACATCGGAGCCATCGCCCGCTCGGCTTTGATTGGCGTCGGAATCGGTGCCGTCCCGGGCATCGGCGAGGATATCGCCGCCTGGGTCAGCTACGGTGCGGCGAAGAACTCGTCGAAGCATCCGGAAACCTTCGGAAAGGGCGAGCCCGCCGCGATCATCTCCACCGAAACTGCAAACAACGCCTGCGTCGGCGGCGCCTCGATCCCGCTCATGACACTCGGCGTTCCCGGCAGTCCGCCGGCGGCCATGCTACTCGGCGCGCTCATGCTCCACGGTGTGCAACCGGGGCCGCTCATTCAGACGGATCACCCGGGTTTCATAGTCAATATCACCGCGATAATCATCATATCGACCCTCGCCATGTGGGTAGTCGGAATACTCTTCGCAAAACAGGTAGTGAAGATCCTGCGCATTCCGCAGCCGCTTTTCATGCCGGTGATCGCAGTACTTTCGGTCATCGGTTCCTACGCGCTCGGGCAGAATATCTTCAACCTCTATCTCATGGTAATCGTTGGAATCGTCGCCTACTTTCTCACCGAGATGAAGTACCCGATAGCGCCCCTGGTTATCGGCGTAATCCTTGGTCCCATGGCCGATACAAATCTGCGCCGGGCCCTCATGGTTTCCAAGGGAAGTTTGATGCCCATGTTCACACGGCCGGTTTCCCTGCTCCTGATACTTGTAATAGTGCTCACCGTTGTCAGCCAGACAAAGTGGTACCGGGCGATGTGGGCGGGGATCAGGTTGCGGCTCTCGTCGAAGAAGGATCAGGGTTGAAGCAGATGCACACGATCGGAGTATCACCAGCTTACTTCATATCCCGTTACGGCGAAGACTTCTCGCCGAAGAACGTCGCCGAAGGACTTGGGTTGCTCAAAGAGCTCGGCTATGACGCCTTCCAGCTGGAGGTGTTCGATCCGAACACTCTCGACGAATGGGTGGAAGAGGGCGCACAGATAGTGCGTGGTGAGGCGCGGAGGCTCGGTCTTGTCGCGACTCAATTCGTCGCTCACTTCATGCTGCACGGGTTTGTATCCGCAGATACAGTCAAGGGATCGAACGAGATCGAATCGGCGCGAAAGATAATCAGGATAGTCGAGCGATTTGACGAATGTCGGTTGGTGACGCTTCCGATGGGCCCTTACCGCCCTGAGCTCACGGGGACGTTTCGGCACGCCGACCAATGGGAAAAAATGAGACATCGGTTGAGCGCGGTCGCATCGATTTTCGCGGGCGCTGATCTGCGCATGGCGATCGAGCTTATCCCCGGAGCATTCTTTGCCGGGACCGACGGGCTTGCTCAGATAATCAACGAACTTGGACCCGAGACTGTTGGGTACAATTTCGACACGGGGCATGCGAATGCGTGCAAGGAGAACGTTGCGATAGTTCCGTACCGATTTGGGCGGAAAATTCTCGGCACACACCTTTGCGACAACCTTGGAAACGAAAACCTCTCCCTCCGTCCGGGCGAGGGAAACATCGATTGGGACGCGGTGTTCGGCGCCCTTGCGGCGACCGGATACGAAGGGTCGCTCGACGTGGAGATTCGGTGCGATCCGGAGGATGTGACCGACAAGTATGATCGCGCGCTGAGAGCGATTCGGGAGCTCAGGACGCGTTACTTCGGAGCTTCGCTCGCCGCGCGGGCCGGAAGTTCTCGTGAATAGTGATTCAAAAGGAGCAATGAGATGGCAGCAGCAGTCAAGAATGCGGTGATCACCAGTTTCCTCAGTCGTACCACAGATCGATTCCACACCTACAATCAGGAGCTCGACATCGAAGGGCGGCTGGCGATGGTCGGCAAGATTCCCGGAATGACCGGGGTCGAATGTGTCTACCCGTACGAGGTGGGAAAGGCGAACGAATTCTCCGCGCTGCTCACCAGGTACAAGCTGGACGTGGCCGCGGTCAACGTGAACGTGAAGGGTGAGCCGGAGTTTCGAAACGGCGGACTGACATCAATCGACAGCGGGATCCGCGCCAAAGCAGTCCGCTTCATCAAAGAGGCGAAAGACTTCGCAAAGGCCATAGGGGCCAACAAGGTAACATGTTGTCCGCTCGGTGACGGCTACGAGTTCAACTTCCATTGCAACTACGGGCAGATGTGGAAGTATCTGGTTGAGACGTTTGGGGAGGCGGCAGACTACCTGCCTGAGATTCCGCTGTTCGTGGAGTACAAGCCGAGTGAGACCAGAGCTCGCTGTTTCGTCAGCAACTCCGCGAAGGCGCTGTGCCTGCTCAACGACATCGGCAGCGATGGCATGGGAATCACCCTCGACTTCGGCCACTCCATGTACGGAAACGAGAATCCGGCCGAGGCGCTTTCGATGCTCGCCGAAAGCAGATTTCCCTACTATGTTCACATCAACGATAACGACGCCCGGTGGGACTGGGATTTCATGGCCGGAACCCGACATTACCTGGACTACGTAGAGTTTCTCTTCTACCTGCAGGAATATGGCTATTCGGACTACCTCACCTCCGATACCTCACCGACGCGGTGGGACGTGGTCGGAACATTCGAGCTCAACACCAGAATCACGAACAAGATCTGGAATCGGCTGCTCGAAATTGATCGGGACTTGCTTCGAAAGCTGGTCGCCTCCCGGGACTTTCTGGAGACCTGGAAGTTCATCGAAACGGAAATTCTCAAGGTATAGGTAATCATGATCACGCGCCAGCAGAAGGCGGAGGCCCAGCGGCGCGCTGCGGACCTCATTCGAACCGCGGGACTGCCGATAACCGAGGACGAAGCCGGCCGAATCGAAGTGGCCGACTTCGGTTTGAGCAATCTCGAGAAAGAGGGAGCGCAGATTCTTACCCTGGTCCAGACGGATCGAATCGGCGCGAAGGTGATAGCGCTGCTTCCCGGCCAGGCTCTCCCCGAGCACTGGCATCCGCCGATGGGGGCTGATCCGGGCAAGGAAGAGACTGTTCGGCTCCAATGGGGAACCGTCCTGATCTACGTCGACGGTCCAGACACTCAGCACGCCGGACGCGTTCCTGCGGGAAAAGAGCAAGTGTACTCCCTTCGTCATGAATTGGTGCTGCAACCGGCCGACCAGATTCAGTTTCGACCGGGACAGAAGCACTGGTTCCTCGCCGGCGCCGAAGGGGCTGTAGTTTTCAGCTTTTCGAGCGTTGCCCGGGACGTGCTGGATATGTTTACCGACCCTGAAGTAGAGCGGGTCACTGAGGTCAAGGAGTAGAAACGTGGCGCAGAAGCAGAAAAGGAAAGTAGTAGTCGCTGTTGCTCCGGTGGGAAAGCACATCACTAATCCCGCAGTCGAGAACCCGCTCACCCCTGAGGCAATCGCGGCACAGACGGTCGCCTGTGCCCGGGCAGGCGCCAGCATGGTGCATCTCCACGTCCGCGATGAAAAAGGCGAACCGACCGGTCGGCTCGAGATGTTTCGTAGAACCCTCGATCTCATTCGTAAGGAATCGGACATTATCATCCAGGGGTCGACCGGTGGAGCCGCAAACCTGAGCCTCGAGGAGAGATGCGTCTCGCTTGATGAACCGCGGACTGAGGTCGCCTCGCTGAACATGGGAAGTGTCAACTTCGGTGAGGACGTCTACATTAACCGGTATCCGGACATTCGATTCTGGGCTGGACGAATGTCGGAGGCTCGGGTGCTTCCGGAGATGGAGGTGTTCGATCTGTCGATGATGGACACCGTGCGTATCCTCCACGCAGAAGGCGTGCTAAAGGCTCCGCTTCACCTGAACTTCTGTCTTGGATTTCAGGGTGCTTTGCCTCCCCGGGCCGAAATGCTTCACATTCTGAAATCGCAGCTTCCGGCGGGCGCAAAATGGGGATTCCTCCATGAGCGAATGGAGGATCTCGATCTGCACGCCGTTGCGCTTGGCATGGGCGCCGACGTTGTCAGGGTCGGATTCGAGGACGGGGTTACCTGGGCTCCGGGTGAAACTGCCCGCACAAACGTCGAGCTGGTTGAGCGTCTGGTCGGGCTCGTCCGCGCAGCGGGGCTGGAAGTAGCGACCGCTTCGGAAGCACGTTCGATACTCGGCGTCCTGAAATAGATCAAAACAGGAGAAGAGCACAGATGCACCTCGGCGTGAGTACGATGATTTGGGAGAAAAGTGGGCGCGGGCTGGAGTCGAGTCTCAAGTCAATAAGCAAAATGGGATTCCGGTATGTCGACATAGCCGCGACTCGATCCGCCGATCCGACGAAACTATCGAAACAGGACCGGAAGAGTGCAGCCCAAATGGTGAAAGATCTCGGACTGAGTGTTTCGGGGATGGTTCTGCTGGAGGCGGACGACATTGCCACGCCTGACGATACAAACAGACGGCGGCAGATGGAGTTTGCCAGAGCGTGCGCCGATTTCATGGTTGAGATCGGCGGGGAACACGTCCTGATCGGTCTGGGGTGCGGGAGCATCTCCATGGGGACGCGCCCGGCCCACGCGTGGACGAGATCCGCCACATTTCTGGACGAGTACTGCGACTGGCTGCAGCGGGAAGGCATCTCGCTGCCTGTGCTTCTCGAGTTCGATCCGGCCGTGTTCTTCGTCGTCCGGGATACGGTGTCACTCGAGCGTATGCTTGGGGAGGTGAATCGTTCAAACCTCTTCGCGAATATCGACGTGGGACATATGAATGTAACCAGGGAGATGCCTCAGGCGATGTGGAAGCTCAAGGATAGAATTCTCCATATGCATATGAGCGACAATGACGGCCGT
>DATKUF010000309.1:0-20224 GCA_035530755.1 Spirochaetia bacterium
GCACCACCGTCGGCCGCGTCACCCCGTGCACTGGAGGGGTCGCCCAGAACACCACCGCGGGGTCCAGGTTATAGATCCCCAGCTTGTACGCCCGGCTGTTGCGGTCCGGGATCCCCGGTTCCATGCACACCCGATCACCCCGCTTCAGATCCTTTACCCCGCTGCCGACTTCCACCACCTCCCCGGACGCCTCGTGCCCCAGTATCATCGGAGATCGTACGATGTAGGAGCCGATACCCCCGTGGGTGTAGTAGTGGATGTCACTGCCGCATATCCCGACATTGCGAAGCCCGATCCGTACGTCGTTGGGCCCGAGTGTTTCCTCGAGTTCCATCTCCCGAATTTTCAGCTCCCCTTTCTTTTCCAATACCAGCGCCTTCATAGCCTGTTACCTCCCGATATGGCCGCCTGCGTCGAGTCAGGTTCGACTCTACTTTTCAATCTACCAAACACAGTAGCCGCCGTCGATGACCAGATCGGCGCCGGTCATGTAGTCGGAGGCTTCGCAAGCAAGGTAGACGACGCCGCCCTGCAAATCATCTACTTCCGCCATTCGATGCATCGGAATGAGCGGAAGCCAGGCATCCTTCATCTTTTTGCCTTCCGGGGTCCCAAGAAGGTCCTCGACGAGCTTCGTGCGGGTATACCCCGGACTTATCGAGTTGACTCGAATGCCGTACTTCGCCCATTCGCCGGCCAGGCTGCGTGTCATATGCAGAACGCCCGCCTTCGAAACGTTGTATGGTGTCTGATTCTGCGGCATGTTGACGATGTGCCCGGACATGGACGCGGTGTTGATGATCTTGCCGTACCCGGCTTTCATCATGACCCGAGCCTCCGCCTGGGCACAGTACATGACCCCGTCGAGGTTCAGATGCATGATCTTCTGCCAGATTTCGGGAGTCACCTCCTCGGCGTTCATCCACTGCCCGATCCCCGCGTTGTTGACCCCGATGGTGAGCATGCCCCATTTCTTCCGCACCGTGTCCACCATCTTGTCGATCTGGACCGGATCGGTCACGTCCGCCTTGATCGCAATCGCTTCGATATGTTTGCCGGAAAGCTCGGCCGCAACTTCCTCCGCCGCGCTCAGGGAAATGTCGACAACTGCAACTGCCGCTCCGGCCTCTCCGAGTGCATGAGAGTAGGCGCGGCCAATACCCTGGCCGGCGCCGGTTACGAGTGCGACTCTACCTGCGAGACTGAATCGTTCGAGAATCGACCTGTTTTTTTCTGCTTCTGCCATATGAGACTCCTTTGTTCCTGGAAGAATATCATGAGACGGGAACTGCCCGTGCACAGAAGCTGCACTCGGCTCCCGAATCGGTCGTGTGCCGGTTTGAATTCCGTGGGATCTTTCGCGGGCAGTATAGGCTGCACCGCTCCGGTCATGTCAAGCATCGCTGAAAACTCATCTCGCGCCGGTCGACGGTATTGCGAACGGCAAGGCTTACTGACATACTTAGCGCGCTTCACGACATGACAAACGGAGGCTGAACCACCATGCAAAAGAGTATGAAAGGGGCGAGACTGCCCGGTAACAGCACTGTCGAGATGAAAGAGTTCCGCGTTCCCGACCCCGGCCACGGCGAGGTCCTGGTGAAGATGAAATCGTCGACCATCTGTGGCAGCGATATTCGTGCGATCTACCGCGAGCATCTGGGAAAGGGACCCGAGGGATACCAGAACGTTATTGCCGGTCACGAACCGTGCGGGCAGGTTGTCGCGACCGGCGCCGGTATGCGCCGTTTCAAGACCGGAGACCGGGTCATCGTATATCACATCTCCGGTTGCGGGGTATGCAACGACTGCCGCCGAGGTTACATGATAAGCTGTTCGAGCCCTCTTCGTGCGGCATACGGCTGGCAGCGTGACGGAGGTATGGCCGAGTACCTTCTTGCGGAAGAGAAGGATCTCGTGCTTCTTCCCGATAACCTTTCCTACACCGACGGCGCGCAGGTTGCGTGCGGATTCGGCACCGTGTACGAAGCACTTTCCAAGATCGGGATCTCCGGAACCGATCGCGTCCTTATTACCGGATTGGGACCGGTTGGCCTTGCCACCGCGATGCTCGCCCGCGCACTTGGAGCCGGCAAAATCATCGGAACTGACATTTCTGAATCGCGGGCGGCGCTCGCCAGGAAGCTCGGTCTGGTGGATGCGGCGCTGGTGGGACCGGCCGCGTCGGTCGAAGCGGTCCTCAAACTCACCGGGGGGAAGGGAGTCGAGCGAAGTATCGATTGTTCGGGCAACGACGCCGCGCGTCAGCTTGCCGTTCGATCGACCCGCGAGTGGGGCAAAGTTGCACTGGTTGGCGAAGGCGGGACCTTCGGCTTTGCCCCGAGTCCGGATCTCATTCATGGGCAAAAGACCATCTACGGCTCCTGGGTCACCAGCATATGGCGAATGGAGGAACTGGTGGAGAAGCTGTCCGAGTGGGACCTCCATCCGGACCGTCTGGTGACGCACCGATTCTCGCTTGACCGATGCGCCGAGGCCTACACGCTCATGGCCGGCGGCGAGTGCGGGAAGGTCGCGGTCTGCTTCGACGAGGAACTGACGAACGCCGGAGACTCGAAAGTAATCGTGTAGAGATTCGATGGCAGGCGGCTTTCTGCCTTCAGACCGCCGGAACACTGGTAGACTCCCGCGCGCATAGCGTGGCTTCTGCGGTCACCGTGCGCGGGGGAAGCGCAGGCTGCGCGATCCTCGCGATGATGGTCTGCACGGCCAGGTCGCCGAGCGCGCGGTAGGGCTGACTCATCGTGGTCAGTGGCACGCGCGCGAGTCGCGCATATTTCACGTCATCAAAACCTGCAATTCGGACATCACCCGGTACTCTGACATTCAGGCTCTCGAAACTCAGCATCAGCAGCGCTGCGGTCTCGTCGTTTGCGCAAATGATGTCGGTTGCGCCGCCGTCAATGAGATCACGGACAAACGGGAGCGAGCGCGGGTCTCCTTCGTGCTCGAAATCGCGCAGGTGCGGAACTCCCGCGCTGAACAGCGCATCCCTATACCCGGCAACGCGAAGAGAACGAGATTCACCCGTGTGCGGTTGCCACAGAAAGTCGACGCGGCGCGCACCTTTCTCGATCATATGGCTGGTGAGCACATATGCCGCGCGAATGTTATCTATGCCAACCAGATCGTGCGCGCTCCTATATGGATAACTGAGGTAATCGCTGTCCAGGAGGACGATAGGGATCTGCGCCTCCTCGAACATCGCCACAATCCTGCGGTTCTTTGTTGAAACGGCCGATTCGAGCTCAACCGGCTGAAAGAACACACCGTCCATGCCGTGGTCGATAAAACGTTTCGCTGTTGCCATGAGGTGGGGTTCGTGGTCCACCGGACCGTTCGCGGGGACACTTCCCCAGACGAGAGTGAAATTGAACTCGTGGGACAGTTCTGCTATCCGCGCACATATGGGTTCGAAGATTTCGCCCCTTCCGAGTCCGGGAACGAAGAGCCCAAAGGTCAAATGCGCGGTAGTTTCTTCTGCGGCGTCGATGACGAAGGTACCGGAACCGACTACACGCCGAACCTGACCGGCGTCCCTCAGTCTGTTCACCACGCGGCTGATTGTCGGCCGGGACACGCGATACTGGTCCGCAAGCTCACGTTCCGTCGGGAATCTCTGCCCCGATTTCCATTTGCGCTGTTGGAACTGCTGTTGTAGCTCTCGGTAGATCTCTTCGTACTTCAATCCAGGTCCCCGTCGATCGAATCAATGCGTTGGCCAGACGTGTGGTTACTCACCTCGCACTCAATTGTACACCACCTGGCATCGATTTGCAAACAATTCCTTTACCAATTGGTAAAGGAAAAAGTTGACAAATGGCGTGGATGGGAGGATAATCCTAGGAGCGTTTGTCGGGAGAGCGCACTTCAAGCTGGTGGCGCTCTTTCTTCCGACGCACGGTTTCGGTGAAACCGGTGATGATTTCTCTAAGGAGGAGTAGCATGACGAGAGTCTCAAGACTGTTGGTCTCGGTGATCTGTCTGACAATGCTCTTGGTCGCGGGAACCCAGGCGTTTGCAGGAGGAAGTTCGGAAGCAGGGACCGCGAGTGGGCCAGTGACGGTGAACGTGGCTTTTCCGAACAATCCGATCTCCCAGGCGCTAGCCAAACTGACCGCCGAAAAGTACAAGGCTCCAGGCGTCACGGTCAACCTGGCAGTTCTCCCGGAGAACGACCTTCGCCAGAAACTGACCACCGAGGCTTCGACCGGAGGCACAACCTACGATATCTTCGTGATCGGACCCTACGAAGCGCAGACCTGGGCAAAGAACGGGTGGCTTTCGGACATGGAGCCCTATTTCAAGGCTCTGTCTCCCGACAAGCTTGCCTGGTATGACCGCCCCGACCAGATCCAGGGAATGGTTCAGTCGCTTGCGCAGAATGGCGATTCCTACGCGATGCCGTTCTACGGAGAAAGCTCCTTCATCATGTATAACAAGGACCTGTTTGCCGCCAAGGGTCTTACCATGCCGCTGCATCCGACCTGGGACCAGATCTACGATCTCGCGAAGAAGATCAACGATCCGGCCAACGGAATTGTCGGAATGACGATGCGCGGAGCACCCGGCTGGGGAATGAGCGGCGCGCCGTTCGTCACCATGGTCAACGCGTTCGGTGGCCGTTTCTATGACATGAACTGGCACGCCACGGTTGACACTCCGGAACAGCGGGCTGCGTGGGAAATGTACAAGAAGATCCTGCGTGATGCCGGCCAGAAAGACATTCTGTCCTATACCTACAACGAGTGTATCGCTCTCATGAAGTCGGGCAAATGCGGCATCTACTACGATGCAACATCGATCGCACCGCCGCTCGAAGCTGCAGATTCTCCGGTACGGGGAAAAGTCGGGTACGCATTCGCGCCGACCGAAAAGCTTCAGAAGAATACCGCATGGCTGTGGAACTGGGCGATGGGACTCAATCCCAAGAGTTCGGATGCGAAGAAGAAAGCTGCATTTGATTACATCCTCTGGGCCACGTCGAAGGACTATGTGAAGATGAGCCTCGAGATGGATCCCTCCGGCGCGAGCACGCCGCCGGCGTCGCGGTCTTCCACCTACACGCTTCCTGCATATGCAGCCGTTCCATACGCGAAAATCACGCTCGAGACGCTGCAGAACATAGACTTCAACCATCCGACGCTGCAGCCGGTGCCCTACCACGGTTTGCAGTACATTGCGATTCCGGAGTTTGCTGATATCGGCACCAAGATGACTCAGAACCTCGCAGACTATGTTGTGGACAAGATCAGCCTCGATCAGGCGCTCAAGAACACCCAGCAGGTCTTCGATCAGGCCGCAAAGGACGGAGGCTACCAGAAATAGCCTGACGCGCAGTTGAATGTAAAAAACTGGCCTGCTACGATCTACCAGAAGGTTGTTGTGGCAGGCCGTTGTCTTTAAGGTAAGGAGGTGGAGATGAAGAGCAACACGCACGGCTGGTCGTTCGTCCTCCCGGCCATGATCGTGGTCGCAGTTATGACTCAAGTGCCGTTTGTAATGACGTTGATATATTCCACACTCCGGTGGAATCTTGCACGGCCTGACCTCCCAATCAAGTTTGTCGGTCTGCAGAACTACATTCGCATACTCAGTGTTCCCAATTTCCCGCAGGTGCCGGAGTTTTACAGCACACTCTGGCAGACGATCATTCTCACCGCATCCTCTTTGGTCCTCTGCACGGTGTTCGGCTTTCTGCTGTCGGTGCTGCTCGACAACAAGATTCCCGGAGTAAATGTTGCGCGAACACTGATACTCGGACCCTTCTTCGTCATGTCTACCGTGACCGGCGTCATTTGGAAGACCACAATTTTCAATACGACGTTTGGCTGGTACGGAGTCCTCGCGAAGACGTTCGGCATCACGTCGGTCGATCTGCTCAGCTACTACCCGCTCCCGGTGATCATATTTCTCTTTTCCTGGCAGTGGATGCCTTTCTTTGTGCTGGTGATTCTCGCCGGATTGCAGGGTATACCGCTGGATCTCACCGACAGCATGCGCATCGACGGGACAAATTGGCTGCAGTCGACCTTCCAGGTGAAGCTCCCGCTGATTGCCAACCACCTCAGGATTGCTGTCATGCTCGGGCTCATCTTCATCGTAAAGGAGTTCGCGCTGATTCTTGTCACCACTGCGGGTGGTCCGGGTACCCGATCCTATACGCTTCCCTACGAGGTCTATATGACGGTTTTCAACGCGTCCGACGTCGGTAGAGCCGGCGCACTCGCGGTAATGACGGTCGCGGTGACGCTGCTCGCGGTCAACATCCTGTACCGCTCCATCAACAAACGACGCACCGCATACTGAGAAGGAGGCGCGGACCATGACTCAATCCCCGACGATTCAACAGGTTCAGCGGTCAATGGCGACGCGGCGGTTCTTCCGGACATCCGGAATGGCGCTTGTCATCTATCTCATCGCTATTGTCTATTTCTCGCCTATTCTGTACATGTTCCTCTCCGGTTTCAAAACCGAATTCCAGGCCGTCAGCCCTCGACTCTTCTTCGTACCCACGCTCGAGACCTTCAAGAAGGTGCTGAGTGACCCAAGCATGTGGAGGTTTCTCCAGAATTCAATTCTTCAGGTAGTCCTGGGAACGTTCTTTTGTCTCGCCCTTGGAATTCCTGCTGCGTTTGGGTTGGTCTTCGGCAAATTCAAGAAGAAGGGCACCAATGAGAAGATCTTCGTCTGGTTCATCACCACAATTCTACTTCCACCCGTGGCCGTCATTATCCCGCTGTATACATGGTTCCAGGCCTTCAATCTCCAGAAGACACCGATTGGATTGTTGCTAGCATACGTCGGGTTTCACATCCCGATCGTTGTCTGGATGCTCCACTCTTTTTTCGAAGACGTACCGATTGAGGTGATGGAAGCAGCGCAGATCGACGGCTGCTCGCCTTTTCACCAGTTGGTCCGTATCGCCATTCCGCTGGTGCGAACGGGGATTATCTCGGCAGGGCTGCTGGTCGCGGTTTTTATCTGGAACGAATTCTTCCTGGCCTTCAATCTCACTGCGATCTCAACCGCGACGCTGCCGGTCTACATGTCCCGATTCAGCGAGCAGCAAGGCATGTTCGTGGCCCAGCTGTCGGCCTCTTCGACGATTGCAGTCCTTCCCGCAATCATCCTCGGCTGGATGACGCAGAAGGCGCTGGTAAAGGGCCTCACTCTTGGTGCGGTCAAGGGGTAGAAGACCGCCGCAGAGGTCTCTGCAGAGACCTCTGTACGGCAATATCGCAAGGAGCAGGTTGTGACTGAAGGGCGGAATACAAAAGCTGTGAAGCTTGGAAATGACACGGTGGCCCGGCTTGCGCCGGAAGTCGCCGTCCCCCGATACGAGCGAAAGAATGTGCGACCGTCAATAATCCATTTCGGGGTCGGCGGTTTTCACCGGGCTCATCAGGCGGTCTACACTGATGACGTCCTTGCTGCCGGCGACCTTGGTTGGGGAATTCGCGGCGCAGGCATCACCGCCTTCGACCTGCGGATGAACGGAGCTCTCTCACCGCAGAATTTCCTCTACACGGTCGTTGCGCGCGACACCGAAGGCGAAGATGTCAGAGTTGTCGGTTCCATCGTCGACTTCCTCCTCGGAACCGACGACCCGACGACGCTGGTCGGTGCCATGTCTGATGAGTCGACCCGAATCATCTCGATGACGATCACGGAGAACGGGTACTGCTACAGGCCGGAGAACGTCGATCTGGACTTCGATAACCCCGGTGTCAAGAACGATATAGCGGGCGGTAAACAGATCAAGACGATTTATGGCTGCTTGCGCGCGGCTCTCACGGAGATTCGCAAACGTGGAGCGCAGGCGCCCACGATTCTTTCGTGCGATAACCTGCCGCAGAACGGCGACCGTTTGCGCAAGCTCTTCCTTCAGTTCCTGGAACGCGTCGACCCCGGGCTTCGCGGGTTCGTCGAGACCGGCGTGGAGTTCCCGAATTGCATGGTCGACCGCATCACCCCGATCACGACCGATGACCAGCGAACGCAGCTCAGCGAGCAGTTCGGGATTATCGACGAGTGGCCCGTTTACTGCGAGCGGTTCCGGCAGTGGGTCATCGAGGATCGCTTTCCCAAAGGCCGGCCGGACTGGTCGGTGGCCGGGGCGACATTCGTTTCGGACGTGGTTCCGTTTGAGCGAATGAAGATCCGGCTCTTGAACGGAAGCCACTCCGCACTCGGGTACGTGGGATATATGATGGGATTTCGCCGGGTGGATATTGCGATGGCCGACCCCGACGTTCGCTCGTTCGTCCGCGCCTATATGGACGAGATTACGCCGACCGTCGGCAGCGTACCGGGAATGGACCTCGAGAAGTACAAGGATTCGCTTATCGAACGCTTCTCGAATCCCGCAATCTCCGACCAGATTCTCCGACTCGCGCAGGATGGTTCCAAAAAGATACCGAACATGATCCTTGAACCGGTCGGCGAGATTCTCGCGGAGCACCGCGCCACTCCGTTTGCGTCATTCGCCCTCGCTTCCTGGATCCGCTTTCTGGAAGGAACCGATGAGCAGAACAAAGAAATCCCCATCGACGACCCGATCGCTTCCGCGCTTCGCGACGCGGCGCGGCTTTCTTCGAATGCGGATGTGACGCCCTTTTTCGCGCTGAAATCCGTATTCCCGCCCGAGATTGCCGCAAGCGAAGCGTTGCGAAAGAGTGTTGCCGCCTGCCTTTCGGACATGCACCGAAGCGGTGTCCGGTCGGCGGTTCGCCGGCTTCTGAAGAACAGCCCGATGCCGCGCGCCTGATCGTGCGGCTCCCGGTGGAATCCCTCCCGCAGCCGAGGTCCTGCTACTTCAGAAGGATCTGAATTTTGACGCTGGTCGGTTTCGGGTTCACCGCGTACTCGCAGGCTTTGATGCTGTCGGCAAAGTCATAGGTTTCGGTGATCAAACGTTTCAGGTCAAGCTGTCCGGATCCCAGCATCTGCGCCGCCACTATGTCCAGCTGGATCGGCTCTACCGGCATCCCGATGTAGACCAGCCGCCCAGCGCCCGCACCACACCGAACCGGAAGTCGCAGGAATCCGACGATTGCTCGAATTGACCCGGATATTCGAGAACGCGACGAAAGTCAGCGTGGAGTTCAACTCCGGAAACTGTCCCGAGAGTCTCGGCGGCGATCTGGACGATCTTCTCTACCGCATGATACAGGAGGGCCTCACAAATGCGTTTCGACACCGGGATGCGTCCGCGGTTCTGGTCAGCCTTTGGGCGACAAACGGAGTCCTTCGTGTTACCATGATCGATAACGGCACTGGAGCGGAATAAATTGTTCCAGGTATCGGGTTGACCGGCATGCGGGAACGGCTTTCACCCTATGGGGGAACTCTCCAGGCTGACAGTTCGGCGTTCGGATTTCGCATCTTTGCGGAAATTCCGTTATCGACGGACAAGAATGGTGCAAATAGAAGTGCTGCTCGTCGATGATCAGGTTCTTTTCGTCGAAAGCCTGCGAACCGTCATCGACACAAGGGCGAACGATATACGCGTCTGAGGAATTGCCTTGAACGGAAAGGAGGCAATTGACTACGTCACGCGCAGCCAGCCCGACGTTATCCTCATGGACGTCCGCATATCCAAAAATCAGTATCATGATGCTCACCACGTTCGACGATGATGCCTACGTTGTCGATGCGTTGAATCAGGGTGCCGTCGGCTACATTCTCAAGGACGTCCCGCCCGACGAACTAATCGTTGCGGTACGAGCCATCCACAGCGGTTCGATCATAATATCGCCGCAGGTCGCCAACAAGCTTCTTCGCGCAAAGGAATCCACCGCACACTCCTCCTCCGACGAATCGACCCGAACCTTCTCGGAGACCAGTCTTCTGAAATACTTGAGCAAACGGGAAATCGAGGTGCTTCGGCTCATCGGGGAGGGATATGACAACAGCGCGATTTCAAGACGTCTTTTCAGCGCGGAACAGACCGTGAAAAACCACGTCAGCGTCATCTACTCGAAGTTGAACATCCACAACCGAATCCAGGTGATGAAACTCGCGGACAGTTTGAAAGACTACATCTCCTCCGAGACAAACGGCTGACAGTCCCGCACACTTCGCCTACCGCGTTATCGGGACGCGACCGGACAGCTCAATCGGCAGCACCTCGCGCGAAAGCAGCGGAAGCGATGTTCCCACGCTCATCGAACCGTGAAAACGGTAGTCGACCGGAGCGGCGCTGCTGAGAAGGCTGAAAAGGGTGCGCCCGGTCGATGCAAAGTCGAGGGAAATCGGGATCTCGATTGTAGCTCCGGAACCCGGGTCGACCGTGACCTCGCGATCAATCCGCGTTGAAACCCAGCTGCTGCCGTTAACGCTGAACGCGTAGTCCAGCGTGCCAAGGGACAACGCGAAAATGTTGGGATTGCGGAGATCGAGCCGAATTGCCACAACGGCGCCGGACAGTGTGAGTTGTTTCACCGTTAGCGCGGTGAACTTGATGTCGGGAACGCGGACTACCGGGAGCTTCCCTTCGGCGGTTATCGGAACTTCGACTTTGCCCAGGACAGGAACGTCGAAAGCGAACTTCAGATCGATGCGATAGGCGGCTTCGTTTCGACCGGCAAGGCTTGCGATCGAAGAAATGAGCTTCTGATATACGAATGCGACCGGAACATGCACGGTGGAATCGCCGTTCGCCGCAATCGAAAACCCCTGCGTGAAATCGCCGGTGATGAAACTTACCCCGTTGACCGCAAACGCGTACGAGAATCCGGAAAGCGAGACACCGATGGCGTTTGGGTTGGTGATCTTCACGTCCACGCCAATCTGCGCGCCTTCGAAGTTCAGCTTTTCGACCTCTGCCTTTGTCACCTGTGCCCGTGGCTTTTCGACGAGGTTTCCGAGTCCCTTGAGGGAGGCGCAGCCCGGCACACCTGCCACGATGAAGAGCGCGACTCCAACCAGGAGGATAACTACGACAAACCGTGCCCGATGTCGACCGTCCAACCCTTTCATGCCCACCCCCGGGCAACAATCATAGTCCTCCGGAGAGACATTCACAACCGACTTGCGGTCTGAGTGCAACAATCGGCGGTTCGCGGAGGTCAGTTCAGGCAATACTATGGGATACTTCACCGATTACTCGAATTTGAAACAGGATTTCCGCCGGCTTGAATCAGGATCCCCGAGAACCGTATCCATCGATGGCGGTACCGAGATCGTCCGTCTTCCATTCGAATCCAATCCCGGTCTGCCGGGCAATCTCGCATCAATTGGACGCGGTGAACAGGCGTTCGATCGACCTCGAACAGAAATGTCGACTCTCGCAGACGCATCAGACGCGAGCATTCGGCAGAACCGGGAGTTCGACTACTACCTCCTGCGCGACAGCCGCGCAACCAGAAGGACCGGCCTCATTCTGCTCTTCCACGGACTGAACGAGCGCATGTGGGATAAGTACCTGCCCTGGGCGCAGGCGCTCAATCGGGAAACGGGCAAATCCGTCATCCTGTTTCCCATTGCGTTTCATATGAATCGTGCGCCCGACGCCTGGAGCAGTCCCCGGGCGATGAACCGGATCGCGCGGGAACGGCGCGTGCTCTATCCTTCCATCCATGGCACATCCTTTGCCAACGCCGCCCTGAGCACTCGGCTCCAGGCTGACCCGAAACGATTCCTCCTGTCCGGATATCAGACGCTCGAGGACGTCGTCGCTCTCGTTCGGACGATTCGCGCCGGCAGACATTCGCTGGTCGATCGCTGTGCCACCATTGATTTCTTCGGGTACTCAATAGGTGCCTTTCTCACCGAGTTTCTCCTTCTTGGCAACCCGGGAAATCTGTTCGCCGAATCCCGTGCCTTCCTGTTCTGCGGCGGGGCGGCCCTGAACGGAATGAACCCCGTGTCCCGCTACATAATGGACAGCGAGGCCGGCGCCGAAATGAACCGCTACTTCAGCATGGACCTTGGCAACGAGGCTGAGCGAAACCCGGCGGTGCGTTGGATATTTGCGCGGCTCGAATCGCTCGCACTCCTATTTCGCAGCCTTGTAGCGACGGAAACCCTTCGAAGCATCCGCGAAGCCTGTCTGCAGACGGTGAAGGGAAGAATCCGCGCCGTTGCGCTCGCCCGCGACCTGGTAGTGCCGGCGAAATCGGTCAAAGAGGGACTCTCCCCGGATCCGGCAGTTCAGGTCTTCGACTTTGCCTACCCCTATACTCACGAACAGCCCTTCCCGCTGAATCCGGAAGTCCGTTCCGAGGTGGAGGACGCGTTCGTAAAGATCTTTTCGACTGCTGTTGGAGCTCTTGCCGGTTAGACTTCGTCGCAGCTCTGCCGATCAGCCTGTGGCAAAGGCAGCGACGCTGTACTGCTCGGCCATCCGGTCCGGAGGAGGCGCGCCGCGCGTCATGCGACAAACGTAGCGTTTTGTCGCGAAACCCAGATCGTGGACGATCCGGACAGCCGCTTCGTTCACTTCCGGGATATCGAGCCGCACCTCGCCGCCGAGGCCCGAGATGCGCCCGAGCGCGTGCAGCAGGAGGTTCGTGGCCATCTGAGCATCGGTGTGATACCAGGGGCCCATCCTGTGCTCGGCGACGACCGTGCGGGCAAAGAGGTAGCCCTCGACAATGGCCCCGCGTTCCGCAACCCAGCAGGTCCCTCCGATCGAACCGATTACTCGGGGCCGGCTCACGCCAAGCAATTGCGAATCCAACCGGATGACCTGGTCGAACTGATCGGGGGTCGCGATGCGGATTTCGGACGGCGAGGCCACCTCCGGCTGCCGGATAACCGTTTCCTCTTCGTTCTCTACCAGCGGCGTCTCGTTCCGGCGGGTCCAGGTTCCCACACGATGGAGCGCCCGAAACCCAATCGATTCATACAACCTCCGCCCCGCATCAGTCGCATCGAGCATGATCGTCATTACTCCGGCCGCTTCGCAGTAGGTCAGTATCTGCTTCATCAGAAGCCGGCCAAGACCCTGCTTCTGGAACGAGGGGTGAGTGAGGACCATGCCGACCCAGGCGAGCCTGGTCCCGTAGGTGAGCGCCAGGGCGGTCGCGACGATCCGTTCGCCGGACACGAGACAGAAAGCGCCTCGTCCACAAAGTTCGATCATCCGGCTCCACACGCCCTCATCCTGGTTCCAGCCGACATCTCGGGAAAGAGCTGCGCAGAAAGCGACGTCCTTGAGGGACAGGTTCCGAAATTTGAATGGCCGATCGTCCGTTTCACCCATTTAGTGCACGTCTTGTTTCAACTAGATGAATACTTTTGTGCTTCGATGTCAACGCCGCATTGAAAACGCGGTCGGATTCCGACTACCACATCGCTAATCCGGCTGATTCGAGTACTCGCCCGGCAATGATGTCTCTGCAACGGTGCCCTTCCAGCCGGTCGAATTGATGTAGACAGCAACCAGAACCACGAGGCCGCCGGCGAGTTGAAGCAGGGTCAGCTTTTCACCGAGCAGAAGCCATCCGGCAACTGTGGTGACGACTGGAATTCCATTGATAAATATCGAAGCGCGCGTCGCAGAAAGACGTGTGAGGGAGAAGTTGAAGAACAGGTAAGCGAGAACAGTGGCGCATAGAGCGAGAAAGAGCACGGAAAGAGCCGCACTCGGACGTACCGCCTTCCAGTCGGTGCGGTCGAGAGTTGCGAAAAAGAAAGGAGCGAAGATTACCGCCCCGTAGAAGATTTGCAGACTCGTGATCTCGAGTGCCGATCTGGTTCTTCCGAGGTCGCGGGCAAGGACTGTGTAGAGGGAAGCGGTAATCACCGCCCCGACTATGAGAAGATCGCCGGTGATCGATCCGGCACCCGGAACGAATGCCCGTGCGTCTCCGAAAATGAGCACGGCGATTCCGACAATCGACAGCGCTACCGCGGTGAGATTGCGCGCCCGAACCTGCTCCTTCAAGAGGAATCCTGCAAAAACCACAACAACCAGGGGGACGGCAGCGATAATGAGTGACGCGATCGATGCCGTTGTCAGCTGGAGCCCGAAGGTCTCACAGAAGAAGTAAATGCCGGGCTCAAATACCGAAAGCACGGCGAGTTTTAGGTGCTCGCGCGGTGACAGTCGCGGGAATCCTTGCCGCATCAGGATCACTCCGAATACGACTGACGCTATCGCGAAACGGAAAAAGACAATTGCAAACGGGTGGAGGCTCCGGAGCGCCTCTTTGGTTGCGATGAACGACAGTCCCCAGATGAGTACCGTGATGGTGAGTGCAAAGTAGGTCCGAGATGAGTCGCGCATGTGAAATCATAACGAATCGCCCGACACCTGTCGCGGTGTGAACGGTTCAGGCCGTCGGCGTCCCGTCTAGGGAGAGCACCGCTTTCGCCGTGTGTTCATCGGTAATGAGATTGTTCAGAATGCCGGTGCGCAGCGCTCCTAGAATGGCTTCGACTTTTTCCGTTCCGGCACCGACGCAGATTACGTTCTTTGTGCGCCGAAGATCTTCAACGTCCACGCCCACAACACGGTCGTAGTAGCTTGAACGAATGAACTTGCCGTCAATGGTGAAGTAGCGTGTGCACAGGTCACCGACCACCTTGAGTTTGTCGAGTTCCTTGTGTATTTCCTGTTCTCCGATGTAGATCTGTCTCTCCGTGTTGTGAGCTCCGTCCCGAGACCCGATCCCGAGCAGGGCAACATCCATCCGGGCCCAGCGATCGCGGACAGCCTGCATCCCGCTTGTGTTCAGGAACAGATCCCGTTCGTTCGCGTCCGAGACGAATGAGGGAACGTGAGCAAAATGCGGTGCGCCGCCGAGACGAACCGCAAACTGCCGGACCATCTCGTTGACCTGGAAATAGGGAGCGATCTGTTCACTGCCGCCGATGAGAGGGACGACGCTTATGTCGCGCAGTTCGGAACCGGCGCGGTAGGTGGTGACAAACTGATAGCACGTTCTGCCCCAGGCCAGCCCGACCACATCTTTGCTTCTAACGATCTGGTTGAACAGCTCGACCGCTCGCTGTGCTACGATCTTTCGAAGCGCCTCGTCGTCGCGAACTGAAGTTGGAATCACAATACACTGTCGGAGACCGAAACGGGACTCGATCTTCTTCGCGAGATTCTCGTTGTTCAGAAACGGATCGCGGACGGTAATCTCGACTATGCCAACGTCGCGGGCTTCGGAAAGTATCATGGATATGAGTGAACGCGAGATCCCCAGCGCGGTCGCGATGTCGTTCTGCTTGAGATCGTCGTTGTAGTACATCTGTGCAACTTTGACCAGAAGCGACGTATCGAATTTAGTCTTCATTCCGAAAGTCCCTCTCGCACCGGGAATGGCTCCCGTATTTTCGGTACCCGGTCCCACGCCGCATACTCAACATCGCCGCGTGTATATTACACGCGGCGTTTGGCTTGGACAACACGGCATATGATTGCCGTTGACGTCCATGGATGGCAAATCACGGCGACAAAACAACCTTCACTGCGTTCTGGGCCGCAATTTCGTCCATCGCGATGTGGAAATCGCTCATCGGCAACTGATGAGTGATGAGAGACGAGAACAGTTTCGTATCTTTCTGCAGCAACCGCACCGCCTCGCGTGTATGTACGGGCGTTGAATCGGATGTTCCAAAGATGACCAGCTCGTTATAGTGAATAGTCCGCGAGTTGACCGAGAGCATCTCGTCCCCCACGGGCAGGCTCGCGAAAAACGACACGTAACCGGCTTTTCGGGCGTACATTGGAGCTTTCGCCTGCGTGGGATTGTGGGGCGCGGTGACTACCACCAGGTCGAATCCCTCACCACCCGATAGATCCTTGTACTGTTCATCGATCCTGTCAGGCGTCACACCGGTCACAAAGTCCATCCGCTTTGCAAGGTCGAGCCGCTTGCCGGGAAACTCCACGCACACGACCCGCTCGGCGCCTTTCGCGCGCACTGCAATAGTGTGAAGAAGTCCGAGCGGTCCCAGCCCCAGAACCAGCACGTTCTTTATCTGATCCATGGGGAGACGCCCCAATCCATTCAGCGCGCAGGAGAGGGGTTCACTCAACGAGGCAACGCTCGCGTCCATGTCGCCGACGTCGACCAGGTGCCCGCGCGCTACCGCCTTGGCCGGTATCCGGAGGTAGGGAGCCATCGCACCGGGATAGTGAAAGCCGATAGCTTCGGCGTCCCGGCAAAGATTGGATTTCCCCTGCCTGCAATAGAAGCAGTCGCCGCATCCGATTGTCGTCGCCATAGTTACCCGCTGCCCGACCCGATAGCCGCTAACTGCAGCGTCCGCCCTCTCTATGGTCCCGCAGAACTCGTGGCCCATCGTCATGGGTGGCTTTATGCGCGGATTACCCTTGAAGAATGACTTGATGTCGGTGCCGCAAATCGCACAGGCCTCCACTCGCACCAGGAGCTCGCCCTCGCCGATTTCGGGGACTTCCGCCATCTCTTCGATCCTGACGTCCTTCGGTGCGTAGTAGACGACCGATTTTCCGACTGCAACTGCGCTTTTCATCAGTGCATCTCCCGTCCGCCGGTGATGTTGAAAGCCTGACCGGTACAGTACTCACCACTTTCGGTGAGAAAAAAGACGAAGTCGACGACGTCCTCGATATTCGTGAGCCGACCGAGCGGAATCTTCGCGGTAAACTTTTTGACGACCTCTTCCCGCGCCATATGGAGATTCTCCGTGTAGCCTTTGCTGACCTCCGACCACACGCCGGTTGCATCCGTGATTCCGGGACAGATGCAGTTCACCTTGATGTTGTAGGGAGCAAATTCAAAAGCGAGAGCCTGAGTCAAAGCGATGATCGCGCCCTTTGCGGCCGAATAGGGTGCCATGAGCGCGGAACCGGTCTTTCCCGATTTCGACGCAAAGTTGATGATCTTCCCGTTCTTCTGCTCCTTCATCGCCGCGATGACGCCTTGCGTGCAGTAGACGGTGCCGTGGACGTTCACTCGCATCATTTTGTCCATCAGCTCCGGCGTCGTCTCCTCGAAGGGCCGCTGATCTACAAGCCCGGCGTTGTTCACGAGCGCGTAAACGGTTCCCAGCTCCTTCCTGATCTGATCGAAGCAGCCAAGGACCGCTTTCTGATCGGTTATATCCACCGTATACCCTCTTACTGCGCCGTTTTCGCAGATCCTTTTCGCCTGAGTGATTACTTCTGGATTGATGTCGATCATCGCCACTTTCGCGCCCTCTGCGGCGAACTTCTCGGCGATCACCAGCCCGATGCTGCGCGCGGCCCCCGTCACAACGCATGTCTTTCCCGCGAGTTTTCCAGTTTCTTTGCTCATTCCGTATTCCTCCCTAATCGCCAAAATTTGACATATTCCATAACAATTGTCAATATCGTCCCTGCACATGTGTTTCCCGGCTGCGCGATTAGTCGCTTCTACTTTGCGATCACGATTGGCCTGTCTCGCCCTGATCGTTCACCCAGCAGGGCTAACAATTCGAGATACTTTGCGTACCGATCCTCGTACGCCGCCCGCGTCGGTTCCGACGGTTCGTAGCGGCGGCCCGGCTTCACCATCGCTTCGGTCGCCTGCGGCAGTCCGCCGTAAACTCCGGCGCCAACGGCCGCAATGATCGCCGCGCCCAGTGCTCCGACCTGGGTTGCCCGACTCGTCTCTATCGACAGCCCGGTGATAGTGCTGAACAGCCTGCACCACGCGGCGCTGTTGGTTGCCCCTCCTGCGAGCACTGCACTTTGCTTATCCATCCCGTTTCGTCGCAGAATATCGAGGTGCTGCCGGTGGGCGAAGACAACCCCCTCATAGATCGCATGGGTCAGGTGGCGAGCGTCGTGCTCCGGACGGATACCGATAAAACAGCCACCGACGTCCGGCGAGAGGTGCGAAGGATAAAGAAACGGCAGGTAGAACGGATCTGCCGATTGCACAGCGTGTGCGTCGACCTCGTCGTTCATTCTGGCGTAGATCCCGGAAGCGCCGGACGAGGGGTCGCGGCGCATCATTACCTGCGTTACGAACCACTCGAGGTTGCAGGCGGACGTCGCGCTCGACTCGACGAACACGAAGTGAGCCCCGTCGGCTCCAAGCGAACATTTCACCGTCGGTTCCGTTGGCAGAAGGCTGCGCTCGAATGCCGTATTGATATTCCAGGTGCCGGCAATCATGCTGTAGCGACTTTCGTCATGGACACCGCTTCCGGCAGCGCACGCAACCACATCGAAAAGCCCGGCGGTGACAGGTATCCCGACTTTGAGTCCGGTCTCGATTGCCGCACGCGGCGTCACGGTCCCCACAATTTCGGAACTTCGATGGAGTTTCGGAAGTTTGTCGAACGCATCGGCGATCCCGAAGGTCGAAAATATCTCCCGATCGTAGGCGCCGCTCCGAAGATTCATGAACCCGCTGTTGCTCGCGTCGGTGACCTCCCCGGAGGATTCGCCTGTGAGTTTATAGGTTATCCAGTTCTTGGCCGAGAACACCCACCGAATCCGCGTATAGGTCTCGGAGTCGTGCTGTTTGAGCCACGCGAGCTGCGGCACCGGCTGGCCCGACCAGGGATGGTGTCTCGTACGCGCGTAGCAGGAAACTCCATCAGTCTGCCAGCGGTCGACGATCGATTGTGCCCGGTGATCCATCGACGAAAGTGCCCTGCCGACCGGGTCTCCCGCTTCATCGATAGCGTAGAGTCCGGCTCCGTGCCCGCTGACGCCGATTGCGACAATCGCATCCGTAGTTACCCCGGCGGCCTCGACAGCCCCGCGGATAGCCATGGTCACGCGCTTCCATTGTTGCGCCATGTCGATTTCGCTTCTGTCGCCCGCGTCAACCACCACCGTCTTTTCAAGCGCCGCAGCCTTTTCGACTCCGTCCGGCGCAAAAAGAACCGCCTTTGTCGCGGTGAGACCACAATCTATGCTCAAGATCAGCGGACCGGTCATTTGCTCACATTCCTCTCACGCGGTGAATCTCCTGACCGCTTCCCGAAAGACGGGTTTGTTCACGATGAACCGTGAATCGCTCCCGTCCCAGAGCTTCGCCATTTCGGCGGCCAACCGCTTCGGAGAATTGAAAAATGCATCGTTGGAGCCGCCCGCCATATGCGGCGTCAATGTCACGTTTTCCAGGGTAACAAGCGGATACTCTTTCCCCGGCGGCTCAGTGTCGAAAACATCGAGCGCCGCGCCGGCAATCCGCCGATCGCGCAGCGCCTCGTAGAGAGCCTTCTCATTCACCAGCGCGGAACGCGAAGTATTGATGAGATACGCGGTCGGTTTCATCTGGGCGATGAGTTTACCGTCCACAAGGTTCTCGGTCTCTTTCGTAAGGCGGGCATGGACCGTGACAAAGTCAGACCGGGACATGAGCTGTGCGAGATCCACGAGTTCGACCCCGGCAGGAGCTACCTTCACAAACGGATCGTATCCGAGAATCGTCATGTCAAACCCGGAGAGTCGTTTCGCCACCTTCTGGCCGATCTCGCCCAGACCAATTATCCCGGCGGTCTTTCCCGGGAGGTCCGGTATGTTTCCGGAGTTTGGATAGACACGAATCCAATTACCGTTCTTGAGTCCGAGGTGTCCGCGGGCAATATTGCGGCACTCACCGATGAGCACTCCCACGGTGAAGTCGGCCACCGCGTCGGAGTTTCGACCCGGCGTATTGTAGACCAGGATACCGCGCTCGGTCGCATGACTCACGTTGATATTTTCCGTGCCCGCGCGGAGGACACCAATTACCTTGAGGTTGACGCATGCGTCGATCAGCTTTTTCGGAACCGGACAGAACTCGGTGATCAGAATATCGGCCTCCCGCGCCGCCTCATAGATGTAATCGGGGGGATCGTAGGCCTCACTCCCGTTCTTTTCGACCAGAAGGTTTACGTTCTGCAGCTCCTGAAACCCGTCGAGCTTCCAGTCAAGCGTCTGAATTTCGACCCCACGCCCGGCCAGCGGCTCGAACCCGTTGCGGATGTGCTCATGCGGGATAAACAGCTCCCCGATCCCGGTAAGTTTCATTTGTTCTCTCCTTAGCGAGCGATCATGCCGCCGGACGCATCGTAGGTGCTGCCGGTAAAGTAATCGGCCGCGCCCGATACCAGGAACACCGCAAACCCGGCAATTTCTTCCGGCTGCGCAATCCGGCCGATCTGGATACGGTTCTCATAGTATTCACGGTTCGATGCAAGCACCTCCTTGTTCATCGGAGTTGCGACCATTCCGAGCGCGAGTGCATTCACATTGATCCCTTTGCGGGCGACCTCGCGGGAGAGGGAGAGGGTGAAG
>DATKUF010000310.1:0-10462 GCA_035530755.1 Spirochaetia bacterium
TTTCGGCGGCCAGGCGAATTGTAATGGGAAAGAGCGCCCGGCCGGAGAGATAGCTCTCCTCGCCGGGGAGGCGCCCGAGTTTGTTGGCGTTTGCGAGAGTGTTGGACAGTTTCAGCCCGAATCGCAGTCCGTGCTTCCGCGCGCTCTGCGTGAGCGATGCGACAAGAGACATCGCGTCATCGAACTGAAGGTCTTTTTCGAAGGCGCCCCGCTCGATGTGCACGTGGGTGAAACCGGTGGTGTCGAGGATCGAGCGCACTCGGTCGTATCCGAGCAGCGTCGGGTTCAGCTTGACATAGGTGGAAAGTCCTTTTTCTTCGATCAGATAGCGCGCGATCCGTTCGATCTCGTCGGGAGGGCAGCCGTGCATGGTCGAAAGGGTGACCGAATGAACCGGTTTCACGGGAATGCGGTCGATTGCCGTTTCCATCCGTTTTGTCGCCTCGACGCCGAACGCCTCGGCGAACAGAGGCGAGGCAACCGCAGTTCGGGCCTGGCGAATCGTCGCTTTCCACACCTCGGTTTCGGCTGGATTCATGAGGTCGTCTACGAATCGGTTCACCCGCTCGCTCTTGATTCCGTCCAGCGTATATCCGAGGGACATGTTGAATATGAACTGGCCCTTCGGTCCTTGCGAGAATACCTCTTCGAGTAGGTGAATCGCGACCCATCCGCGCAGGTATTCCGCCAGCGCATCCTCGAGCGACAGCTCAGTGGACCACTCGACGTTATACCCCTCGTCCAATGTCTCGATACAGGGTTTCTCGATTTCGAGTCGATCGAGTATCTGCACAGTCTTGAGCTCGAATATGCGCGCTCCGGTGACGTAGGCCGCGACCAGACTCTGGGAGATCTGAGTATTGGGTCCTGCCGCGGGTCCTACCGGGAGTGAAATTCGAGTCCCCAGCACATCGTAGCCGGGCGATTTCGTTTCCAGCTCAAAGACTCGTCGTATTCCGTCTTCGGGAATTTCGAAAATCTGTCGTTTGCTCAACCAGTCCCCTGCTATGCACGCGAGCAGGTTGGGCATGGTTGTCGGTGTCATTACCTTGCTTGTCATCGGGACCCCCATTGTAGATATGTGCCGCTTCCGGGATCGACGACGATCCCGTCGGTAGAGTCCCAAACGGGAGCACCACGGACATATGTCTTCTGTATTGAACCTTTAAGTCGCATCCCTTCAAAGGGAGTTATCGTTCCTTTGGACAACAGTTCCTTGCCTTTCACCGTGTAGGTGGAATCCGGATCCACAAACACAAGATCGGCATCCATGCCCACCGCAATCGATCCTTTGCGCGCAGCCAGACCAAAGCGGCGCGCTGCACCGGCGCAGATTACCTCGAGGAATCGCGGGAGCGAGAGACGGCCGGCTCGATATCCTTCCGAATAGACGTAGGGGAACAGCGTACCGGTTCCGGGTATGCCGCCGTAGTCAGTCCAGATAGAGCCTGTATGCTTTTCTTCATCCGGCGCGGGCGCGTGGTCACTTGTGACGAACGAGATATTCCCGTCCGCCAGAAGCTGCCAGAGGCGCTTCGCGTGACCCGGGGATTTTACCGGGGGCGCGGTTTTGAGAGCGGAGCCCAGCCGATCGAAGTCCTCCGAGGAGAACTCGAGGTAGTGCGGGCAGGTTTCGCAGGTAGCCCCACCTGCAGATAGCAGCTCGGCCGCCTCCGCTGTCCCGACGTGAACGACGTGCAGGGCCGATTCGTGCCCGTGAGCGAGGGCGAGCGCACTCGCAGCGGCAACGCGTTCGGCGGCCTCCGGACGCGCAGCCACGTAGTCGGCCCAGGTGCCCGGTGCGGCGGGCCCCGCAGCGGCATATCCGGCTACCGGTTTTGCGCCAACTGCTTCCGATACCGGCTTGCCGCCTTCCATCGCGCGCGCCTGAACTTTGCGCGTCGCGACAGTAATGTAGTCGAGATCTTCGGCATGAAGGAGCAGCGGCCTGCCGATTTCGTCCGCCCTGGCCACGGCACGCGCAAAATCGTAATGATTTATCTGAGTGAAGGTGTCCATGCCCGAAATGAAGTAGGTCTTGAAGCCAACCACATACTGCGCGAGCTCGGCCATGTGGCGGTCAATGCATTCGTCGGCGATGTGGCCCGATACTCCACCGTAGAGGGCAAAATCGATAACGCTTCGTTTTCCAACCAGACTGAACTTCTCTTTGAAGTTCGCAACCGTCGTTACCGGTGGCAGAGATGTGCAGGGCATGTCGACAATGGTCGTCACCCCACCACGGGCGGCTGCCATCGATCCATGCGCGAAGTCTTCCCGGTGCTCGAAACCAGGCGTGTCGAAGTGCACATGCGGATCGATGGCGCCGGGAAAGAGCTGCAGGCCCGATGCGTCGATGATCTGTTCTCCACGCCCCGGGTCAATGGTTTCCGATATTTCGATTATTCGTCCGTCCGATACACGGATATCGGCACGCACAAGAGCCTGCCGGCCCGCAAGAGCCAGCAGGCCATTCTTGATGACCATAATTCACCTCGTCAGGAAGCTGAGCGCCTTTTCCGGTGTCATCGGCAGGTCGTAGAAGCCCTCGACGTCGGGACGGGCGGCCTTCAGGGCGTCGAGTACTGCAAAGTAACCAGCGATGGCATACATGAGCGGCGGTTCACCAATTGCCTTTGAATTCAGAACTGCCTTGGGATTCGGCACGTTCGTAAGGAACTCGACATTCATCCCTGGAACGAAATGAATATCGGGCACCTTGTACGTAGAAAGTGTATTGGCCTGCAAACGCCCTTCGTCATCGAACCGGAGGTCTTCGAGCACTGCCCAACCCAGGCCCTGGACAAAGCCGCCTTCAGTCTGTCCCATGTCGACAAGGAGGTCAATAGGGTCTCCTGCGTCGTGGACGATGTAGGCCTCGTCTATAGTGAATGTGCCGCGAAGAACGTCGGCCGTTGCCGTGACAACAGCTGCGCCGTAGACATGGTAGGCAAACGGACTCCCGTTCTCCAACTTGTCGTCGTAGAACAGGCCCGGTGTCGAATAAAAGGCGTGCGCCGAAAGGTCCACGCGCTCACTGTGGGCGCGGGCGACAAGCTCGTTCCACGAAAGGCCTATCGGTTTGCCGCTGCGCGTGACCTCTCCATCGCAGATATTGTAGTCGACAAGGCCCGGAGCGGCTGATCCTGCCTTCGCCTCGCTGTGACAGCCGGCGGCCACCGCGATGAGCCGCTTCCGGATCTCGGCGCAGGCAAGCTGCGCGGCCATGCCGTTCAGGTCGGTGCCGCTGCTTGCCGCAGTGGGAAAGGTGTTCGCCACGGTTACCGTGCGGGTCGATTCCACGCGGATCCACTCCACCGGAATTCCGAGCGACTTCGCGGCAATTATCGCGATCTTCCGTCCGAGACCCTGGCCCATCTCCACGCCGCCGGTGCTCACCGTGACCGAACCGTCATTGTATACGTGGACGAGTGCGCCGGTCTGATTCATCAGGAGCTTCGTGAAGGATATTCCGAAGCAGAGCGGAAGCATCGCGGCTCCACGCTTTTTCGACCGGTTCTGCCGATTGAACGAATCAATTTCCTTCCGCAGCTTTTCCCATTTGCAGTTTTCCAGCACACGGGAAACCGATTGATCTGTTCTGCACTCTTCCACCGGCATCCCGTAGTGGAACGTGTCGCCCGCCTTGAGGAGATTTCGACGCTGGAGCTCGAGCACCGGCATTCCGCTTTTTTCAGCCGCCTTTGCGAGCGCGGCCTCCACCACAAAAATACCCTGCGGAGCGCCGAATCCCCGAAAAGCCGTGAACGGCACGAGATTGGTCCGACACATGTAGCCGGTGACCCGCACGTTGGGCACGTAATATGCACTCACTGCATGAAAAAGCGTTCGTGCGAGAACTGCCGGGGAGAGGTCGCACACGCCTCCGGAGTTCTGATAGTAGTCGGCCTCGAACGCGAGGATGCGTCCCTCGCCGTCGAGCCCGATCTTGAAATCCGAAGAGTAGGGATGCCGCTTGCCGGTGTAGGTGATGTCTTCGTGTCGATTCAGGTATATCTTCACGGGGCGCCCGGTAACACGTGCGCCGAGCGCGGCGAGGCAGCCCCAGGCTGTCGCCTGGTCTTCCTTTCCGCCGAAGCCTCCCCCAATTCGCGTCGTCTCGACTTCGACGCGGTTCATCGGCACACCGAGAATCCGTGCGGAGGCCTTCTGAACGCCAGTTGGCCACTGTGTGCTCGAAACGATCCGAACTCCGCCGGACTCCGACGGCCACGCGATGGCTCCCTGGGTTTCCAGATAGAGATGCTCCTGGCCGCCCGAGTCGACTCTCCCTTCGATAACATGGGCGCACCGGGCATACGCCTTTTCAACATCCCCCGCACGCATCGTTCGGGGCGGGAGGATGAAGAGGCCGCGTTCGGCGGCAACACGAGGGTCGGTAACCGGTTCCAGTTCTTCAGTCTCGAGTTTTACCAGAGCCGCGGCACGGCGCGCTTCGCTTCGCGTCGGCGCGAGAACGAGCGCAATCGGTTCCCCGCAGAAATGCCATTCGCCGTCGACCAGAAGCGTTTCGTCGGGCAGGTTATTCCCGATCTGGTTCTCACCGGGAATATCTGCGGCAGTCAGGAAGTGCGCGCCGGGGTATTTTTGGCCCGCGGCCTGCGTGTCAATTCGCAGCAGTCGCCCGTGCGCCGACGGGGAGGGAACGATTACCGCCTGCAGGATGTCGCGCGGCTCGGCAACGTCATCTATGTAACTGGTCTGTCCCAGGACATTCAGAACAGAATCGGGATTCCACTTCATGCGAGCAGCTCCTTGATAAGGTCGAGCTCCGGGAAAATCTGTTCGAGGTGCGCCCAGATGAACCTTCCGAGCAGAGTGCGACGGTAGGTGGCTGATCCGCGAACATCATCGATAGGTGCGCACTCTTCGCCGGCGAGCTTTGCGGCGCGGCTTGCAATGTCGCGATCGACACGCTTTCCGCGCAGGTACGCTTCTGTTTTCGAAAGCCGCATCGGCACCGGGCCGACTCCTCCCGCCGAGAGCGATATTTCGAGCACTCTCCGGTCGGTGTCTGCGATCGCAAGGCAGGCGGAGTTCGCCGAGGCGATATCCAGATTTCGCCGCTTCGCGACTTTTTCGAAGTTGAAAACGGCTCGACCGGTTTTCGGGGGTATCGGGATCAGCAGCGACTCGACCTGTTCGGCTTTTTCGAGTGCAGTACGGCGATAGCTGACAAAATAGCTGTCGAGGGGGAGGGTGCGCGTGGCGGTGGAGGTGCGGATCTTCACATTCGTCTGCAGCGCAAGCAGTATTGCGGTCATGTCGCCGATCGGCGAAGCGTTGGTGATGTTGCCGGCAAGCGTCGCGCGGGTTCGAATGGGAAGTGAAGCGAACTGGGATTCGTAACGCTCGATGCCGGGAAACAGGTTCCGGACGATTGAACTCTCGAAAAACTCCTGAACCGAAACTGACGCGCCTACGCGGATTGTCTGTTCATCGCGGGATATGAGTCGCAGCGCCGGATCGCGGTCGACAAACGCAACCGTCCCCTGCGGTTCCGGGTCGGGATTGCGCACAAAGAAATCGGTTCCGCCCCCTATCGTGAGAGCGTCCTCGCCCCCGGCAGGCACGTTGGAAGCGACAGAACCGGCCGGCTCGGGTATGTCGGACATGAGAACAGCAATTTCCGCCGGAATAACCCCGGCTCGTGAAAGTTCTTCGAGACGCTGGGGGAGAGCCTCAGGCAGGTTGCCGAATCGTTCCACCAGGCGTGCACCGGCCCGCTTGATCGAGCCGTATCCGGTACAACGGCAAAGGTTGCCTTCCACCGCCCGGATTGCACCTTCTTCGGTGAGCGCTCCCCCGCGCAGGAGGTAAGCAGTCAGCGAAACCACAAATCCCGGGGAGCAAAACCCGCACTGGCTGGCACCTTCGTCGAGCATTGCCGCCATCACCGGAGTCACTCCCCGTGCGCCGATTCCCTCTATGGTGACGACGTGCCTGCCGTCGAGCTCCCCGAGGGCCAGAAGGCAGGACAGGGCCGATCGCCACCGAACTTCCGCGTCGGCGCTTTTCGTCTGAATCCGCTCCCCCAACAGGACCATGCAGGCGCCGCAGTCCCCCTCCCGGCACCCCTCTTTGGTTCCGGTCAGGCCCTGCTCGCGTCGTATCCAATCGAGCGCGACCATTTCTTCGCGTTCGAAGATTTCGAAAAGTTTCCCATTCAGACGAAAACGCAGCGCTCGCTTCATACAAAACCCCAGCTGCACAGTATATATGACTAAAAGTATACATTGACAAGGAAAGGCACGCAACGGTAATCGAAACCGAAAGGTCAGGCTCTGGTGAGGATTATGCGGCCGGCGGTGCCCGTTTCGATCGCGGCGGTACCAGAAGCAAGGTCAAACCTACCAGAAGCGTGAATCCAACGTACAGGATTGTGAAGAACCAGGGTGGAAAGTTGTAGAAGATGATTTCCCGGATGAGCCGGCCGACGAAAGAAATCTGCGAGTCAACATGCTGACCCGCGCGCTGCCGAAGCGCGTATTCCCACACGGTCAGAGGACAGGAGACCCCGGCCAACGCCTCTACGGCGACCAGAGCCATAGCGGCGAGGTGTGCAATGCGGAACGGCAGATTGTGTACCCATTTCCAGCGCAGAATACCGCCAGGAAGAATGAGTATTTCCCCGCCGACGGTAAACCCAACGTACAGGAGATGGACGGTGACAATCAGATCGGCTGCTGACGCAGGGTTCACCGTTTTCGTTGTCCGCGGTCGTGCCGGTCAAATGCCTGTTGCGTGATCGATAAGCGCCTGGAGCTTCTGCAGTTCCAGTTCTTCGGTTTCCATATTTTCCAGGATGCTGATTCCGACAACACTTTTTTCCTCCCTGATCATTTCGACTATCCGGGCGATTCGCGCTATTGAAAGCCCGAATCTTGCCGGGCATTTCACGTTTCGAAATTCCGAGGGATCGATTGTGTCCAGATCGATGTGGATGTACGCTGCGGTGGTGCGTGGATTCCGACCGATGCCTTTCGAAATGGCCGCGTCCGACCCGCACTCGTCTACCGTCATCAGTTCGATTCCATTGTCGCGAAGATATATCTCCTCCGCGTCGTCCAGATCCCGCGTTCCAAGAAGCGTTACCGCGGAGCATGGAACAAGCCGCGAAACGAGCGCAGAGATCTCACTCTTTTCGAACCGTTCGACAAGAAAGCGAAGCGGCATCCCATGAAAGTACTTGCTCCTCGATGTTGCGGGTGAGTTGATATCCCCATGGGCGTCAAACCAAAACAGATCGAGGTCGCCGTAGAGATCCTTCAGGTAGGATACTACCGAGACTTCGACGCCGCACCCGCCGCCAAGGGTGAACACAACTTCAGGCGACTGAAGATCGAGGACTCTCCGAACTCTCTGCAACTGGTCGAGGATGACCTCATGGCCGAATATATCCTTCTCCACCCGCAGTTCGCCCCGTTGATCAACATGGACTTCCTCGAACACCGCGGCCGCGCCGATGAAACGTCGCAGCGCGGATGAACCGTGAAAGATTTCGTTCGAATGTCCGGAGTCCTGCCACTGCGGAACGAAAAGATTGAGTTTTCTCATACAATGACCCCGTCTGCAAGAAGGGGAATTCGTTATTTCTCAGCGGGACGGTACTTCACCGTCTGCTTGCAGCTGCTGCATGTGGGAAACTCTTCCCCTTTTTTCAACTCGACCCGCTGCGGGTGGGCCGGTGCATGGTTGATAACGGTGTAGACTCCCGGAGCCACGGCCTTTTCGCCGGACATGAAAACGTTGCGATTCATACGGTTCTCCTCAACCTCGAAGGTACGATTCGATCAGCGCGATGTACAGGGCTCCCCGTCAGCTTTTCGCGCGCAGGTATTGATTCGACCACGTCACCTCTGCGTGAAGCTCCGCCGCGGCGCGCAGCGGCCAATAGGGATCGCGAAGCAGCTCACGCCCAAGGGTGACAAGATCGGCCTGCCCGGTGCGGAGCACGTGTTCGGCCTGCGACGGCGAGGTTATGAGTCCGACGGCGCTCGTTGCGATTCCGGCCTCTGAGCGAATTCGTTCGGCGAACCTGGTCTGGTAGCCGGGTCCCGCCGGAATCTGAGCCTGCGCAAGGTTGCCCCCGGAGGAGCAGTCAATCAGATCAACACCCTCATCGCGAACGGCGCGTGCAAGCTCGATCGACTGCTCGATCTCCCATCCGCCGTCCACCCATTCCGTCGCGGATATCCGCATGAAGAGCGGCAGTCCCTCCGGCCACTCCTTTCGAACCGCGCGGATCACCTCGCGCACGAATCGGATACGATTTTCGAATGATCCGCCGTATTCGTCCTCCCGTTTGTTGGACAGCGAAGAAAGGAACTCATGGAGCAGGTATCCATGGGCCGCGTGAATCTCGACGACCTTGAAGCCGGCTTCGAGCGCGCGCTTTGCTGCCTTCGCGAAGGCCTCTGTCACTTCGGCGATGTCGGATCTCGACATGGCGCTCGGCGACGGGTATTGCGGCGAGAAGGGGATGGCACTCGGTGCGATCACCTTCCATCCGCCGTCGCTTTGTGGAACCGCGCCGCTGCCCTTCCACGGGATCTTCGTAGAAGCTTTGCGACCGGCATGAGCAAGCTGCATTCCGGCAACCGCACCCCGCTCTGCAATGAACCGAGCGATTCCGGCAAGCATCGGTATATGTTCATCTTTCCAGATGCCGAGGTCTGCCGGGCTGATTCGGCCGCGGGCTTCAACCGCGGTCGCCTCGGTCATTACCAGACCGGCCCCTCCGGCAGCACGGCTACCCAGATGAACCAGGTGCCACTCGCCGGCGAACCCGTCGTCACTCGAATACTGACACATCGGTGAGAGTGTAATTCTGTTTTTCAGCGAAATATCGCGAATCCTGAGCTCGTCGAACAGCATGGTTGATTTTCTCCGGATGCAAATATACTCAATCTGTCCACCCGGGGCGACGCGCGGGCGAGCGGAAGTGTATCCTATTGAAAGCAGATATCAATTCCGATTCCCGATTCTGGAAGGGAGGCAACTCATGACGAAACCGCAGTTTCCGCAGCCGTTTGTGCACAGTCACGATCCGATACGCAATGTCAACAAGGTATTTGAAAATCAACTGACCTTTGGCCAGCGACTTGCAGATGGTGTCGCCAACATGATGGGGTCGTGGGCGTTCATCGGTGTGCAGTCCGTCATTCTTGCCGTGTGGGTGACGCTGAACGTCATCGGTTGGATCCGCGCCTGGGATCCTTATCCGTTCATACTCATGAATCTCATCCTCTCGATGCAGGCTGCCTACGCCGCCCCCGTGATCATGATGAGCCAGAATCGGCAATCGGTTCGGGATCGGCTGGAAGCCCACAACGATTTCGAGGTGAACCAGAAGACCGAAGTGGAAGTGCGCGCGATTCTCGACCACCTTGCCGCGCAGGATCTCGCCCTTTCACAGCTGCACAATATCATCTCGGATCTTCGGGAACAGCTCGCCGCGAAATGACGGTGGCCACCGGTCTCCCTCTCCTGACTGGATTTTTCTCCAAATAAGAGTTATTATAGTTTTTTTAATAAATGGGAGAATGGGCTCGTGAATAATGTGACGCGTAAAACCGTCCTTCTCGTCGATGACGATGCAATCATCGCGCTCGCGCAAGCGCGCGCGATCGCAGGATTTGGCTATGCAGTACTCACTGCTCACACGGGAGAGAAGGCGGTGGAAATCGCTGCGGCAAACGCGGCGGTAGACCTCGTCCTCATGGACATAGACCTTGGCAAGGGGATCGACGGTCCGGAATGCGCGCATCGCATCCTGCGGGAACGGAATCTTCCGATCGTGTTTCTCACGGGTCATTCGGAAAAGGAGTACGTCGATCGCGTCAGGCAGATAACCCGTTACGGATACGTGCTCAAGGACGCCGGCGACTTCGTGCTCCGCTCGTCCATCGAAATGGCGTTCGAATTGTTCGACGCGAACAGGAAGAAACAGGAGACCATGAACAAGCTCGAGGCAACTCTGGACGCTCTTCCGGATGCGCTCTTCGAGATTGGACTTGATGGCCGCTACCACGAAATCCACTCGCGGCGTCCTGAGCTCCTCTATCGACCCGCGGCCGAAATGAGCGGGAAGAGCATCTTCGAAGTTCTGCCGCCTGGTCCGGCTGCCATTGTGATGTCGGCGGTGAAAGAGGCTCACGAAAACGGATTCTCCTCGGGAAAGCAGTACCAGTTGACTGTCCCCGCGGGAGTTCGCTGGTTTGAGATCGCAGTTTCCCGCATGGCGGCCCATGCAGATTGCCCGCATTTTATTTTTCTTGCCCGGGACATTACCGAAAACAAGATTGTCGCTGAGACTCTTGCGCAGGAGCAAATGCTGCTTCGATCGCTCCTGGAGAGCACCGCCGATGATATCTACTTCAAGGACCTTCGCAGCAGATTCATCAGAACCAGCCGAGCCCATGCGCAGTCGGTCGGTCTC
>DATKUF010000311.1:0-2026 GCA_035530755.1 Spirochaetia bacterium
TATATCAATTACTACAAAGTGACCGAGAACATCTTCCGCAAGGAGGGCTCGTGCAACACCTACCTCGTGGTGACGCCCGGCGGCAGCGTTGTGATCGATCCCGCTGGGGCGCAGGAACCGTCGAGTCCGCTTCTGAGCCTGACTGAAAGCGCTCCGCTGCAAACGATCCTCCTGACCCACGCGCACACCGATCACAACGGCGGCTACGAGGTCTGGAATCCCGAAAAGAAGATACCGGTGATCGCCCAGCGCGAACACGCCGAGTTCATCCACTATCACCAGCGCCTCGCCGGCTTCTTCGCGGCGCGCGACGCGGTCCAGGGCAACGTCGCCCACATCGACACCGAAGCTGAGATCGCTCCCACGCTCCTCTTTGGCGACGAGCACTCTTTCGAGCTGGGCGGCTTCCACTTCAACGTCTACCACACGCCCGGCGAGACGCCCGACACCGCCGTCATCTGGGTCCCCGAGTTGAAAGCAGCCTTCGTCGGGGACAACTACTACACATCCTTCCCCAACCTCTCTCCTCCGCGCGGCTCAAAACCGCGTTGGGCGCTCGATTTCGTCAACTCTCTGGAGAAGATTCTTTCGCTCGAGCCGGAGATGGTTTTCCCTGGGCACGGCGAGCCGATCATCGGAGCGGAGAAGGTGCGGCAACGCCTCGGCGCTTACCGCAAGGCCGTCCTCGAAGTCCACGACGCGGTCGTGAAGGGCATGAATGAGGGGAAGGACGTCTACACACTCATGCGCGAAATAAAGCTCCCGTCCGATTCCGAGCTCGACGAGTCGTACGGCAAGGTCTCGTGGGGAGTGAGGGGCATCTACGAAGCCTATCGCGGCTGGTACGACGGCAACCCGGTCAACCTCTACGATCAGCCCGTCTCATCCATCTATCCTGTGCTGCTCGAATTGGTCGGGAACGACGACGCCATCGCTGAGCGCGCTGGAGAGTTGCTCGCCGGCGGGGAAGAAGCCAAAGCGTCGCGCCTCTGCGACGTCGTCCTCGAGGTCAGGCCGGATCACCGCCCGACTCTCGAGGTCAGGCTGAAGGCGCTGACATCGCTGCGCATGAAATGCCGCAACTACATCGAAGCCCGCCAGCTCGATCACGCGATCCGGCTGACGCGGGAGAAGCTGCCGGCTCAATAGAGCGTCCGTCAGTCCTCGGCATCTTTCAGATCGGAGCCGGGCCAGACTTCGTGCTTCGGCGAGTCGAACTGGAGGAACTCGATCGGGGCGCCGTTGTGGACGATGAAGGCGACGGTGATCCCCTCCGACGGGCTGTTGGGCTCGATCAGGATCTCGTGGCCGGCGATCGCCACCTCGAGGTCGTCGACCACGAAGGCGATGTGCGGAACGGTCCTGACCAGCTCCGGCAGCGGGCAATCCGGCTCGTAGCGCATCCACTCGACGCCGAATGGGCTGGTCTCGAATCCGGAGACGTACATCTTGAACTTCTCGAGATAGACCTCGCCTTCCCGCGGAATGTCTGTCGGGATGCCGATGTGGTGGTACCTGAGATCGGTCATGTTCGATACACCTCCGGGTGTGAGATCAGGCGCAACTGAGAATACACCCCGCTTTCGCGCCTGTTCAACATTGTATTAGACTTCAGCCGGAAGGATACGGTTTACTGATGGATACAAAGACAGGCTCCAGGCTGAGATGCAATGGTTAAGGACTTTCGATCTCCGCTGATCGCTTTGCGAGAATACGGAACCAAGGGTCCGTTTGTGGTGCTGCTGCACGGCGGTCCCGGGGCTGCGGGCTACATGGCGCCGGTTGCCCGCGGGCTCGTCGGCTCGTTCCGAATCCTGGAGCCATTCCAGCGTGGCAGCAGCGGAGAACCGCTCTCAGTTGCTCGTCATGTCGCGGATCTGCGTCAACTGATAGAGTCGCGCCGCGAAGACACCCTTCCCGCTATCGTCGGTCACTCCTGGGGCGCAATGCTGGCGTTGGCCTACGCCGCCGAGTATCCGGACTCCATCGCCGCCCTCGTCCTGATCGGCTGCGGCAGCTTCGATCC
>DATKUF010000312.1:0-6947 GCA_035530755.1 Spirochaetia bacterium
GAGCAGAAGAGGCCGCATATGCGGTGCCCGGAATATCCGTCAGGCTGTCGACCGGTTCCCCCGCCTGAAGTCGCCGACAGATTTCTTCGATTTGCGTCTCTCCCATTCCGTAGACGAGCAGGTCCGCTTTCGCGTCCAGCAGGATCGACCGCCGCACCTCGTTGTCCCAGTAGTCGTAGTGCGCAAGACGCCGCAACGATGCTTCCAGGCCTCCGAGAATGATCGGGACCCCCTTATAGGCCTCTCGAGCACGGATCGCATAGACGATGCTCGCACGGTCGGGACGGCTCTGCGCTGCACCACCCGGCGAGTAGGTATCCCGCGAGCGACTCTTTCGGGCGGCGGTATATCCGTTGACCATCGAATCCAGATTGCCCGCAGTGATGAGGAACCCCAGGCGGGGACGTCCGAAACGCTTGAACTCACCGGCGCTTCGCCAGTCGGGCTGGGCAAGAACTGCGACGCGGAACCCAAGCGACTCGACAAGTCGCGAGATCACCGCAATTCCAAACGATGGATGGTCGACGTACGCGTCCCCGGTCACGCAGACGAAATCGACGCGGTCCCATTTCCGCTGTGTGAGATCTGCGGAATCGACCGGCAGGAAGCGCGCCTCGCTCACGATTCGACGTCCCTGTCCGCGGGCGACTCGCCGGCCACCGTCCCGGATACCACCTCGTTGCGCGGCGATTCCTGAAGTTTTTCGAGAATTTCCGCGAGGCTATCGGGAAGTTCCGGTCGGTTTCGGCTGTTCAGTGCCGTGCCGGTTACCTTCGCTTCCACGATCAGCCGGTTATCGGGCTCGCGGTAGATGTCCTGCAGGAACGCAATTCTGAGGCGGGATTCCCGCACCAGATTCACGCCCACCCAGAAGCGGTCCCCGCTGGAGAGTGGGAACCGGTAATCGATCTCCGCGCGGATCACAACCAGATTCACCCCGCGCGCCGTGTAATCTTTGAAGCTCACGCCTATACTCTTCAGAAATTCGTGTCGCGCGTGCTCGAGATAGTTTTGGTAGACCGAATTGTTTACGATTGCCTGCATGTCACATTCATAGTCCCGAACTGCCATATCCAGACGGAACGAATACTCTTTCATTGCCTGCGAACCTCATGTCGCTCAGAAGGTGCCGTTGGTTTCCATCTTACGCTAGTCGCCCTGTTCTCACAACCTGACGCGCCGGAACCGAATTTCATATCATGAATCCGAGGAGATTTGCAGATACAATAGTATGAAACAAAAAGTATTTTCGGTATTTGGAAACCCGCTCCCGAAAAAGGTCGTCGACAAAGCAGAGCGCGTGTTTCGATCGTACGCGACGAGATTTGGATATGATCCAGCCTGGAAGCCGCGTCTCGTCGGTCGACCCATGCCGGGTGCATGGGAGGTTTTCGGCATGCGACAGATCGTTGAAGAAGACCCCGCGCGCGTCGCCGACGAAAAGCTTCCCGGAGCGGGGGATCCGGCCGTGGTAATCGGCACGATCAGAATGGGTTTTGGTCACTACCGGATTGCCATTGCCATCGCGTCCGCAGCCAGATCGATGGGCCAGGAGCCGTATCTGCTCGATTTTCTGGGGTTCCCAAAGAGTGCCGCGTCCCGCACGATTGACTACCTCAACAATCTGTATTCATTCGCGAGCCGCCTCTCACAACGATTTCACTTCTTCAACCGTTTTGTGTGGGAAAAGGTGACTGCGGAGGCTGCGCTGAAACTTGACTACTGTGCCCGGGACTTGAAGCTGGCGAAGCTGTATGTCCCCATCTTCGGTGATCTGGATCGCACGATTCCGTTTGTGGCTACGCATCCCTGGACCGGACAGGCAGCGGTACTTGCAGGGATGGAAAAGCTTGTGACGGTCGTTCCGGACAACTTTCCACTCGCATTTCATCTGGTCGAGGGAAGTATTCTCGCTGTACAGACGCCGTCCAACTACCTCGGATATCGCACGCTGCGCCACATGGGTGCGGGCGATCAGGGACTTCTTGTTCCGGTGCCGCCGGATACCGTCAGATACACCGGGCACTTTGTCGACCACGAAATCGTCAGCAACATCGAAGCCGACTGTGCACGCCGGTTGAAACGTCTGCGGGATGGGAGGGCGAAACGACTTCTCCTGACGATGGGTGGAGCCGGAGCCCAGGGGCAGCGTTTCTATGAGATAATCCGCTTTTGTTATCCCGCAGTCGAGGCAAATCGTGTCGTCGTGCTGGTCAACATGGGAGACCACCGTGATCAATGGGAAATCCTGAGGGCCGAGCTCGACGAACGCCGGATCCAATACACGATTCACACCGTGTGGGAGGAGACTCAACAGTTTGCCGAAAGCATCCGCGACACTGAAGTGTTAGGTATCCACGTCTTTCTGCACGATGATCTGTTCGCTGCGGTCTACACAACCAATCTTCTGATGCGGGCAGTCGAGCTGATGGTAACAAAACCATCCGAGCTGTCGTTCTACCCGGTGCCGAAGCTCTTCATCGAGCGCGTCGGACGCCACGAAGCCTGGGGTGCCATCCACGGCGCGGAGATCGGCGACGGCACGCTGGAAACCGATTCACTGAGCGGTCTTCAGCAGACACTCAAGGTGATACTTTCGGATAATGATCTTATCGAGCTCTACTGCGGAAATATCCTGAACAACTGGCGCGCGGGCATCTACAACGGCGCCTATCGGGCAGTGGAGCTTGCGGCCGCCGGAACGCAGATAGTTGCGCGGTGGCCGAGTGAGCTACCGGCGAGCGTGCCGCCGACGGCAATATAGTCCGCGAAATGCGGGCCGGCACTCTTTTGCCGTCGGCTACTTCGTTTTCCCGAGTCGGGCGGCCACGAAGTCGCGCACGGTCTCTGTCTCGAAACCGGAACCGGGCGCATGCGCTGCATCTTTTATGAGTCCGTTAAATGCCGACTCGGACAGCTTGAACTCACGTACGAACTCCTCTTTCGGGATTCCGGAGAGCGCGGAAACCTGCGCAAAGGTGTCGGTGCCCTTGATATCGGCGGGAACCAGGACGTTCTTCTCGGCGACGTTCTTTTCGAGCGACTTCACGGTCCAATCGACGCCTCCGGCCGCGGTCGTAATGCCTATGACTGCGGCAAAGACCAGCACGCTCACCACAAGTATAGCGGTGGGCGATATTCTCCCGGTTCTGCGTCCGGTCGCTTCGGCGCCTGAATCAACAGGTTTGGACCAGGGAGCCGCGACATAGAGAGTATTTTCTACCGGGCAGGCAGCTACGCAGAGATTGCAGTTGATGCACTCGGATGACTGAACCTGGGCAACCGATTCAACTTGCACATTTACCGGGCACACCCTGTTGCATGCCATGCAGTGCGTGCAGGTGTCGTTGTTTCTCTTCACGCGGTACAATCCGATGCGGTTTATGAGTCCGAGAAAACCGCCCATCGGGCAGAGATACTTGCAGAAGAACCGATCGTAGAAAAGCGAACCGATGAGGCTGAGTATGAGCAGAACAAGCCCAACGATGAATCCGGAGATCAGTTCGCTCGACACTATGTGATGGTAGGCCGCCCACGGATCATAGGGACGGATGAAAAGCGTTCCGGTAACCGCCGTCATGACGACAATTACCACGAGAGCCACGTACTTGAGGTAACGGCCGGGTCGATCGATCCAGGATGGAACGACGAATCTACGCCGGAACAATTTTCGACCCAGTTTCGCGAAAAGCTCCTGCAGCGCGCCGAACGCGCAGATCTTGCCGCAAAAGACACGGCGAAAGAGCACGGCGACCAGAATCGTGGCAAAAAGCAGTACGAAGCTGCTCCAGCCGATCTTATCGATCAGCTGCCCGGAAGTGGCAAGCGTAATTGCCGACTCGATTCCGCCGAACGGGTCAAGAGCATCCACACTCACCGGCCGAAGGGTCTTGGAGTACTGATGGAGGATACCGAGTATTGTCGATACCGCGAGCAGCGCGACGAGAACGGTGAGTCGCAGGGACCGGAATCGCCGGGCCGCGCGTTTATCCGTCTTTTGGATTGCCATGAGTTACTCCGTTGATAGAATGGCGGAATTCTATCCTGCACCGACTCCGTAGTCAACCATTGAAAGTGCTCCGTTGAAATTCGGACTTCCCGCGGATATAGTGGGCGAAATCGTTCTTCCATGCGAGGTTCGTGTGCTCCTCCACAAGGTCGAAGCTCCAGAAAATTTCAGTTTTGGCAACGATAGAGGGACCCCCATTTCACCGCGTGTTGTCCATCTCGGCGAAGAGGTCTTCCGGTTCCAGATCAGGAGCCGGCTCTGGAAATCCAGCGGCTCCCACGCAGTCCTCGATGAGAAGGCGTTCGCGGGTCCGGTCCGGTCGCAGGGGCATCCTTCCCGGACGATCGACGGAAACGAGCGCGCGGAGCTTCGGATCGACGATCGAGGTGGGCTGCAGATTCTCTTCGAGGGTTCCATCTGCCTCAGGACCGCCGCGGAGCAGGGATTTGGCCTCTGCGGAAAGAAATGGGTCATGGTTTTTGACTGCCAGGACGACATGCACTTCTACGGCATGGGCGAGAAGCACGGTTCTCTCGAAAAGTCCGGTGTCCGAACCCGTTTCTGGAATACCGATGTGTTTTCCGATTTCCCGAAGACTGCGGTCTACGAGGCCAATACCGATCCGTTGTACGTATCGATTCCCTACCTGCTTCTGGTCAGACCCGGGTTCGCGGTCGGAATCCTTCTCGACAACCCCTACTCGGTCTTTATGAACATCGCTGCGGTAGAGGATATCGCGCAGGTTTCCGGCGCCACTGACGTGAGACGGTTTTCCTTCGGCGCACCCGACGGAAAACCGGTTATCTATTTCATCGTGGGCAAGTCTGCCGCCGAGGTCACCCGAAAGTATCAACGCCTCTGCGGACCGACGCCTCTTCCGCCGCTTTGGGCTCTCGGCCATCAGCAATGTCGGTGGGGCTACCGGAGCGAGGCTGATCTACTCGAACTGGCCCGCAATTTTCGCCGATACCAGATCCCAAACGACGGTCTCTGGCTGGACATCGACTACATGGACGGTTTTCGGATATTTACTTTCGACTCCGCCAATTTTGATTCTCCGGCGAAACAGATAGAATCCCTTACCGATGACGGCTGGCGGGTTTGTCCTATCCTCGATCCGGGAGTGCGCGCGGAACCGGGCTACGAGGTCTACGACAGCGGCGTCGATCGGGACCTTTTCTGCCTGACCAGCGAGGACCGGCCCTTTGTCGGCTTCGTGTGGCCCGGGCGCACAGTCTTCCCCGATTTTTCCCTTGCCGAAACGCGGAGTTGGTGGGCGGACATGGTCAGTCGGTTTGCGGAGACCGGGATCGCCGGTGTCTGGATCGACATGAACGATCCGTCCACCGGATCGGCCGACTACGAAGAGATGAGGTTTGGGCACGGAAAATCAGACCACGCTTCGTACCACAATCAATACGCACTCGGCATGCAGATCGCCACTCGTGCGGGTCTTCTGCAGGCGCACCCGAACGAGCGGCCATTCGTGGTGTCCCGCAGCGGATTCGTGTCAACCGGCCGGTATTCGGCCATTTGGACCGGCGACAACGTGTCGAATTATGTCCACCTTGCGCAGAGCATACCGGTCTGTCTCAACCTGTCGCTTTCGGGGATTCCCTTCGTGGGCGCGGACGTCGGGGGATTCGGTCTTGAATGCACTCCGTCGCTCCTGGTCGACTGGTACAAGGCGGCCTTTCTCTTCCCGTTTTTTCGCAATCACTCGGAGAAATGGTCGAGCCGCCAGGAACCGTGGGCCAAGGGCGCGCGGGCGCGCCTCATAATAACGCACTATATACGGCTGCGGTACAAGCTTCTCCCCTACCTTTACTCACTCTTCGTTGCGCAGGCGAATAGCGGAGCGCCAATACTTCGGCCCCTCTTTCTTGAGTTTCCCGACGGCGGGCGCAACGATCTTTCCCGCGTTCAGGATCAGTTCATGGTAGGGCCCGGGATAATGCAAGCTCCGTTTATAGAGGAAGGGTGCGTGCGGCGGGAGGTGCTGCTGCCGCCGGGACTCTGGTACGACCCCGCCGCGGGGGGCTGGGTACGAGGGAACCGGCGAGTCCTGGTGCAGGCAGATCCGCGGACGACCCCGCTATTCTTTCGAGAGGGCAGTGTGGTGCCCATGCTTCGCGGCGAACCGCGTGACAACCGGTCCGACCTTTCTTCCATCGAACTGCATCTATTCATTTCCCGCCGGAGCAATCGGTCCGCGGAAAACCCCGTCCTCGGGGTATCACACTACGACGATGGCCGCACGTTCGATTTTCGAAACGGGGATGGGCAATCGATTCTCCGGGCAGCCTGCTGGGTCGAAAAAGACAGACTCACGGTCGATTTCGCGGATTCGCAGATGGGGTACGGGCCCATGCGCGTCGAACTCCATGTGTACGATTCATTCCGTGACGTTTGCGTGCGGTTGAACGGGGAGGAGCGGCCGGTGAGGCTGAGGCCCTATCGATGGAACTGCTGCAATGCAAGGATAGAGTGCCTGCGCTCCGAACCGATTACCATTGATCTCCATAATCGGTGAGCCAGGCATCCTCGGGAAGCGAAACGGGAAGCTTGTGGAGTTCCGCCAGCGCATGCCATTGGGCACGCGTTTCACCGGTTATCCGGGGTCGGAAACCGAGCCTGATGTAGGTCTTGATCGCGGGAATTCTGAAATCCTCGGTCTCCAGCACCGCCATGGTGCGGCCTTCTTCGAGAAATCGTCCCAATGCCGCCAGGCTTACCCAGTGGCCCAGCCTTCTTCCGCGGTGATCAGGTGTTACAGCAACAAAATGAAGATAACCGTAGTGAGAGCCCCAAAGCGGATGGTACCAGGCAGCAGCGGTTGCGACGGGGGTGCCGTGAAAAGTCACAAAGAAGATCCGTTCAGGCATGAAACCCGGGTCTTCACGCATGATGGCTTGAAACGACCTCGGCGTTTCAAATG
>DATKUF010000313.1:0-15560 GCA_035530755.1 Spirochaetia bacterium
GGGCGCGGTCTGCTGCTTCTGTCCGGAGGCATTGATTCGCCGGTCGCCGGGTACCTCGCGGCCAAACGGGGTATGCGCCTGGACGCGGTGCATTTCCACACCTACCCCGTCACGTCGATCGCCGCACAGCAGAAGGCGCAGGCCCTTGGGCGGCTGATCGGTAAATGGACCGGCGGCATGAGGTTTTTCAACGTGCCCATCCTGGAAATACAGAAGCGAATTCAGGAAAGGGCAAGAACGCCTGAATACACCCTTCTGTTTCGCGCTGCAATGATGAGGATTGCCTCCGACATCGCCGAAGAGCGGGGTGCGATTGCATTGATCACTGGCGAAAGCTTGGGTCAGGTTGCGAGCCAGACTGCCGAGAGCATGCGTTTCAGCGAAACCTGGTCGAACCTGCCGGTTTTTCGACCGCTCATCACCTGGGACAAAGAGGAAATCATGTCCCTTGCAAAGCGGCTCGGAACCTTCCGAACTGCGATCATGCCGTTTCAGGATTGCTGCGCGCTGTTTGCCCCGGATCACCCGCTCATCCATCCGAAACAGGCGCCGATGGTCGAATCATTTCGGCGACTCGATCTCGAGGAACTGATCTCGGCTGCACGGGAGAAGACAGAAGTTATCGAGCTTGAGCCGTTACTGAATCCGCGCACGGCGTCAAAATCGCTTGAAGCGAGCTCGGTTCCTCACCCGGCCGGGTGAGGAACTCGAATCTAACTCTTGGCGGGAACGGAGCTTTCAGATTTGGCTGAAGACCCTTTTCCGTCGGAAGACTTGTCGGACGAGCCTGATGAGCTCGAACTTTCACTTTTACCCGCGTTCGTTGCTGAGCTGTCGCTTGACTTTGTGGAAGTACTCTTTGCACTCGAGGATTTCCGGCTGTCGGTCACGTAGAAACCGCTACCCTTGAAGATCACCCCTGCGCCCCCGCCAATAAGCCGTCTGACGGCTTTGCCGCATTCCGGGCACTTCTTCACCGGAGAATCCATGAAGCTCTGAAACACCTCAAAGTTGTAACCACAGCTCTTGCACTCATAGTCGTAGGTCGGCATGGGTGTCTCCTTGGCTGCAGCTTAGGTCTGATTGAAATATAACGAAAAATCGCATCAGGAACAACAGTTACCGGCGCACCGGGATGTCTGCCGCTTGAAGGGCATCCTTTATTTGTGCGATCGAGTAGTCTCCGTAATGAACCATACTCGCGACAAGCGCTGCATCGGCACTGCCTTCGGTGAAAACCCGGACGAGGTGCTCCGGTGTTCCCGCTCCGCCTGAGGCTACAACAGGAACACCCACGCTCTGGGACAGAAGACGCGTCACGATAAGTTCGTATCCGTCACGGGTACCGTCGGCGTCGATGGAGTTGAGGACAATTTCCCCCGCGCCCAGCCGCTCTGCTTCCCGTGCCCACGCGAGGGCATCGAGGGCGGTTGGCGTCCTCCCGCCGTTGATGAAGACACGGTAGCCACTTGGCATTTCCGCATCCGACTTTGCGTCCATTCCGAGCACTATGCACTGGCTCCCGAACAGCGAAGCACCCTCTTCGATGATCCCCGGGTTCTGCACCGCCTGACTGTTGACGCTCACTTTCTCGGCGCCTGCGAGCAGCACCGCACGCATGTCCCGGACGCTGCCTATCCCGCCGCCTACGGAAAAAGGGATGAAGATACGCTCCGCGACCCGCTCGACGACATCAATCATGATTCCGCGCTTTTCCGAGGAGGCTGTGATGTCGTAGAATACCAGCTCATCGACGCCCTGCTCGTAGTAGGTTTGCGCCATCTCGACCGGGTCACCAATGTCGACATTGCCTTTGAACCTGATTCCCTTCGTGGTCTTACCGTCACGCACGTCCAGGCAGACGATCACCCGCTTCTGCAGCACCTTCTGCTCCCCTTTACAGCTCTACTTCGAGAAAATTGCGCAGCATCCGCAGACCGTGCTCACCGGATTTCTCCGGGTGAAACTGAACCGCCCAGAGATTACGCTTCCGCAAACCGGAGGCGAACTCGATACCGTAGTCGGTGGTGCAGAGCACATTCTCCGCGGCAGGCTCGGTGTAGTAGGAATGGACGAAGTAGAATGATGCGCCGTCCGGAACTCCCGTGAACAGGGGATCCGAATGAACAGGATGAACCGCGTTCCACCCCATGTGCGGAACCTTGAGCCTCTCGCCGGTCGCCGGCGCACTCGTTTCCCGGTCACGCGCGAATGGAAAGAGTTTCGCGCCGCCCGCAACGATCCCGAGACAGGGAGATTCAGTCTCCTCGGATCGTTCCAGCACGATCTGACAGCCGAGACAGATCCCGAAAACCGGTTTTCCGGCGGAAAAAAAAGTGGTGATGGCATCACCGAGCCCGCCTGACTCGAGTACCTTCATTGCGGCCCCTGCGTGCCCGTCGCCGGGAAAGATCAGACGGTCGGTTCGCAGCAGGGCATCCGGGTCGCAGGAGACAACAAAATCGGCGCCGAGGTGATGTAGAGCAGTCTCGACGCTCCGGAGATTTCCTGCCTGATAGTCAACCACACCAACAATCATGGCTCTTTTATACCTGAAGAGTCGACGAACTGGAAGATAATATCGGCGAAATCCGATGCGGAAAGGGATACGCCGGAAACCCGGATCGCACTTCCGTTCGTAGCAACCGAGAGCGACCTCATGACCTTCGAAGGCGACTCACCACCGCTTGAAAGCAGAGCAACCGCCGATAGCTTTGTCACCACCGAGAGAGTGCGCGCTTCCCTCGGGCTCCGTGCATCGAAGCTCACTTCGAGACGATAGACCGGATTCACTGCGTCGGTCGCCGGTGCGAAGCCGGTCGCCGGTGCGAAGCCGGTCGCCGGCTGAAGCTGCTGCCGGTCCGCGAGCACCAGCAGATTCCCGATGGGGAGAGAACCGTAGCCAGGAAGGCTCAGTCCGGTGCCGGGAAGGTTCATTCCGGTGCCGGAACGGCCGGGCGCGAAAAAAACCAGTGCACGACGCGAGAACTCGTCGATTATCTGCGGAGGCACAGCAAACTGGGCAGTAGGTGCCGCACGTTCACGTTCGAGAAGGGCAACAACGTCGCCGTTGGACACCAGCAACTGGCCGTGTTCCGAAAGGGCTACCTGAAGCGCGCCGTTCGTTTGCTGCCAGTATTCGCGGGTCTGCCCTGAAATGCTGACCGTCCGCGACTTCCACTCGCTGCTTTGTGACAGGCCCGACCGGAACAGAAACCCGGGGTAGCGTCCGTTGCCGACCGCGTAGAATAGCGGCGCCGTCGCGCCCTTCATCCCGGCGGGCGTGTCACCGGCCAGGGCACCGTAGAGGTAGAAGGTCCGGTCGATCACCGGCTGCAGCGATTTTGCGTTCCCGCCGCCGCGCGTAACAACGGCGCGAACCAGCGCCTGGTTGTCTCCGATATTGACAAAGAAATAGGACGCGGCATCCGGGGGCAGCAGCGCGAGCACCGCCGGATCATTCACCACAGGCGGCGCCGACCGGCACCCGCCGAGGACGAGCAGAGCTGCGCCGAGCAGCGCGGCCGAAAATGCCTTCGCGCACCTACGGGCGGACTTCCGCACCGTCTTCCGTCTTTTCCAGTGCGACACGGCAGCTCTTGTCGCCCACAGCAACCTCTCGAGCGTCACTTCGCGGAAGCCACTGGATATCAGTTGCGAGAGTCTCGCTCATGAGGTAGTCCTGGTAATCATCCACCGCCGTCTGCAGCTCTTCGTCGGCCTGAAGAAAAACGGCTATTCGGTCGGTAACGTCGAATCCGCTCTCCTTGCGCAGGTTCTGAACCGCCCGGATGAGATCGCGGATAAGCCCTTCCTGCTTGAGGTCTTCGGTTACCTCGGGATCCAGCGCAACTGTCAAAGACCCTTCATTAAGAACCTTGAGGTTTTCGCGTTCGTCCCGCTGCACGGTGATCTCGTCGATCGTGAGATCGAGCGAGCGGGTGCCGAGGTCGAGAGAGAGGGTGGTCCCCTCCATCAATCCCTGGATCTCCCGAGGCGAGAGAGCCTCGATCTTTTCGGCGGCGCTCTTCATATCCCTGCCAAGCGCGCGGCCCAGCACCGGATAGTTGGGCTTGGCCCGATAGATAACCAGATCCTCTTCATTCTCGCGAAAGATCACCTCTTTCACGTTGAGTTCTTCGCGGATTATGTCCTCCATCTCCCGGAGGATCTTTCGTTCTTCCGTATTGCGGGTAACCAGGTGCAACGCCTTCAGCGGCTGCCGGATTTTCAGATTGTGCAGACTGCGAATGGCCCGCCCCATGCTCACCGCCTGACGGGTGATTTTCATTTTCGTTTCGAGCTCGCGGTCGCGTTTTGCCTCGTTCGTCACAGGATAGTCCAGCAGGTGAACCGATTCCGGCGCATCGCCGGTTTTGAGATTCCGGTAGATTGCATCGGTGATGAAAGGGATCACCGGCGCGGCAACCGTGACAAGCGTGATCAGCGCTGAATAGAGCGTCTGGTACGCCTGCTCTTTGTCGAGGTCGTTTTCGCTGCGCCAGAACCGGCGTCGACTGCGCCTGATGTACCAGTTGTTCAGGAGATCTATGAACTCGACTATCGGGTCAATTGCCCGCTGCATATCGTACCGATCGAGCTCCTCGGTTACGCCGGCAACCAGATGCTCGGCCTCCGACAGGATCCACCGGTCCAGAGGATTCGCCGGATCTGAGGGCGCCGCGGTCGGTGAAACACCGTCGATGTTCGCGTAGGTCACAAAAAAGCTGTAGGAGTTCCAGAGCGGAATTATGATGCTCTTAAGCACGTCACGGACACCCTCGTCGCTGTACTTCAGGTCTTCGGCCTTCACAACCGCCGAGTGCATCAGAAAGAGGCGAAGCGCGTCGGCTCCAAACTTGTCTATGACCTGGTTGGGATCGGTGAAGTTTCGCAGGCTCTTGCTCATCTTCTTCCCATCGTCTGCGAGCACGAGCCCGTTCACCACGACATGTTTGAACGCGGGGGAGTCGAAGAGTGCGGCAGCAAGCACCGTGAGCGTATAGAACCAGCCGCGCGTCTGATCGAGCCCTTCACAGATAAACTGTGCCGGGAATCCTGATTCGAAACGCTCCTTGTTTTCGAACGGGTAGTGATTCTGACCGTAGGGCATCGAACCGGACTCGAACCAGCAGTCGAGCACTTCCGAAACACGGCGCATCGTTCCACCTTCGCAGGCGCTGCACGGGAAGGTGATCTCATCGACGAAATGCTTGTGCAGATCGTCGGGACGTTTGCCCGAACGTCCCTCGAGTTCGTCGCGGCTTCCGATGCACTCCATCTCACCGCATTCCTCGCATTTCCAGATCGGGATCGGGTTGCCCCAGAAGCGGTTGCGGCTGATCGCCCACTCCCGGGCGCCCTCGAGCCATTTGCCGAAGCGGCCCGCCTTGAGATGGTCCGGCATCCAGTAGATCTGGTTGTTCGCGGCGATCATCGAGTGCTTCACCTTCTCTATGTTCACAAACCAGCTCGAGATCGCACGGTAGATGAGCGGCGAATGACAACGATAACAGTGAGGGTAGCTGTGAAGGTATTGATCGTGCTTGACGATCTTGTGCTCGTCCTTGAGCCTCCGAATGATGTCCTTGTCAGCATCCTTTACAAAGCGGCCCTCGTAGTCCGCAACCTCCGCGGTGAATCTGCACTCACCGTCGACAGGGCAGAGAACCGGCACATCGGTTCCCTTGAGTACCGCGTAGTCGTCCTCACCAAAACCGGGGGCGATGTGGACGATGCCCGTACCGTCCTCAGTGCTGACATAATCGGCGTTGTAGGTTTTGAATGCGCCCTTCGCACCGATGTCTTTGAAATAGGGAAAGAGCGGCTCGTAGGAGACGCCCTTGAGATCCCTGCCCCGGTAGGTGCCGACGACTCGGTAGTCTTCGGCGGACTTGTAATAGGCCGAAAGACGCTCTTTCGCCAGGATGAAGAACTCATCGCCGTCGGCAATCCTGACGTATTCGATGTCGGGCCCGAGCGCCAGACCGAGGTTCGAGGGGAGTGTCCAGGGAGTGGTGGTCCACGCAAGAAAATGCGTTGTACCGTCGGCGCCAAGTTTCCTGTCGGTTACGCGAAACTTCACCGTGATCGCCGGATCGTGGACGTTTTCGTACCCGCCGAGGTTGAGCTCGAAGTTGGAAAGCACGGTTGAGCATCGAGGGCAATAGGGCAGGATGTAGTGCCCTTCATAGAGGAGTTCTCTCTCCCACAGCTGTTTGATGACCCACCAGATGGTCTCCATGTAGTCGGGATCCATCGTCTTGTAATCGTTGTCGAAATCGACCCATCGGCCGAGACGCGTCACGACCTTTCGCCACTCACTGGTATATCGAAGCACTATCGAACGGCAAGCTTCGTTGAATTTTGCCACGCCATACTCTTCGATCTGTCGACGCCCGGAGATTCCGAGCTCTTTTTCCATCTCGTACTCGACCGGCAAACCGTGGCAGTCCCATCCGAATCGCCGCTCGACCCGGTTCCCCTTCATGGTCTGGTAGCGGGGAACGATGTCTTTTATCGTTCCCGGAACAAAATGGCCGAAATGCGGGAGCCCGGTGGCAAACGGAGGGCCGTCATAAAACAGAAACTCCGGCCGTCCCTCGCGGTTCGTGATGGACTTGCGAAAGATATCATGAGAATTCCAAAATTCGAGAACCCTCTCTTCCAGCTTCGGGAAGCTGACTTTGGGGTCAACAGGCTCGTACAACTGGTCCTCCTATGCAAACGGATTCTAGGGAAAGCAGTTTGAGGTGTCAAGGCAGATGCGATCCGCCGGTCCCGCGCTACCGGATGCCGGGCGACGGGCTTGTACGTTCGACGGCTTCTTGTGGTGTCCGGTGATAATACGCTATGATCGATTCCGCATTGAAAGAAGACGACTTTCCTCACGAGTTGAGCACATTTCTCTTCGATTTCGCCGAGCGGATATTTGAGACCTTTCCTCCGAATCAGAATCAACCGCGGAATCTGATGACTGCCTACCTGGAATGCGTGCTCTATCTGGTAGCGCGGATGGACCTGCTGCTCGGCTACCTCAACGTTGCGGAAGCACAGAAGGAGCGCGTTCTGCGGGTCATTCTCTCCCAGATCGAGGAGGAGTTCGGCACTGCAAACTCTACCTCGGTCGCTGAAGTTGTTGCTGAACGAATGGCGCAGTATGAAAAGCTCTTCTCCCAGCGTGAGCCGTTTACCGACGGCTGGTATGAGCGGGTTTTTTCGTTTTTCGCGGCGCGAATTGATGAGTCGATTGACGACACTCGAAGGTATGTTTGGAACCTCACGCAGGAAGCCCATGGTGCGCGCCCGCTCACCCGCGAGGAGATACTCGACGCAATTCGGCGTTCAGAGATCGAGGATGTAGTCACCTTTCAGCGGATCGTCATCAATTTCTTCACCCGGCAGGAAGAGGACGATGAGTGAAACCTGTCTGCCGACCGGGCCGCGTGGAATTATTTCCGCTCTCATGGTAGAGTGGTAACTACAAAAAGTGGCACTTATGGATGGAATCGTGCTCTACTTCATCGCCTTCATCGCTGCATCAGTCGTCACCCTTCTCCTCATACCGGGAATTCTGGCGCTCGCGCACCGTAATCAGTGGTATGACAAGGTGGACGAACGCAAGGTTCACAACACCGACACACCACGCCTCGGTGGAGTGGGAATGTTCGCCAGTTTCCTTATTGTAGGGGCAATTGCAAGCATCGCCGCCGGCACGGTGCTCGGCACGAATACCGATTCTGAATCCTACGGCGGTCTTATTGCCGTCGGGCTCGGGGTCGTGCTTATTCACGCTGTTGGTCTCGTAGATGATTTCACCAACATTCGTGCGCTCGTCAAACTGGTCGGACAGATCCTTGCTGCCGTCGTCGTAACGCTCGGAGGCCTCTCACTGCATCAGATCGGCCTGCCGGGATTCGGAATCTACCTGAATTTCGGCATCTTCGCATATCCGGTGACGGTGGTCTGGATCATCTCACTCTCGAACGCGCTGAACCTGGTCGACGGTCTGGACGGCTATGCGGGCGGAATTGCAGGAAACGCCGCGCTGTTCTACGGTGTGGTTGCTACGGTCCAGGGCAATCACATCCAGGCGCTGCTGTCGTTCATTCTTGCCGGCGCGATCCTTGGTTTCCTCGTTTTCAATTTTCCTCCCGCACGCATCTTCATGGGCGACTCGGGGAGTCTGTTTCTCGGTTTCGCTCTGGCAGTGATTCCGCTGGTTCCCGGGGACGACGGTCAGCGCACGATGTCGCTCCTCGTGCCGATCAGCGTCCTCATGATTCCGATACTCGATACTATCTACGCGATCGTGCGCCGGCAGCGGCAGGGCCGTCCCTTCTATTCGCCGGATCGGGAGCACCTTCATCACAAGCTGCTCGATCTCGGGATGGCTCCCCGCACGATACTTGCCGTGGTCTACTCATACTGTTTCGTAATGGGGCTTGGTGCGCTGGTGGTGAGCAAACTCGATAGTCCCGCCACGCTGTTCGGACTGCTGGCGCTCTGGATTGTCGCTACGGCGCTGTTCTTCGTTCCCGCGCGGATCTACCGGCATCGCGCGCCGTCCTGACTTTCACACGCCGGCTATGCCGCCCGTCGCTTACGCGGGCGAAGGAACCCGGATCGTGTAGATATTCCGCCCCTCGAATTTACCGGCGCTCTGCGCAAGTGGCATCATGCGTTCGGGAACCAGGTGCAGGACGTTTCCGGTAATCGTCAGGCCCTGTTCCGGCGCGAACTTCTTTCCCAGATGAAAAATGAAATTCACGGAGTCGGCAATGATTGTCCCGGTCTGTCCGGAAAGCCGGTAGGGAGAGTTGCCGATGTCGAGTGAGACGTGAAAAGGAATCGGTACCGATTGGTCGAGGTCTTCTGCGTTGACAAGATTATAATTGAGAATGAGGCGGTAGATGGCGAGAAGCGGCGCATACCCCTGACCGTCAAAGGGAAACAGAACAAGGCCGGAAAGGTCCTGCCACATCCAGACCTTTCCGCCGGCCGGTTCCAGATATCGGAGCATCGCCTGCTGGAAGACCGAAAGCAGGTGCTCCGAATGCTGGGTGCTCTGCCTGCCCGCCATCTCCTTCGGCGGATTGAAGCTGACGTAGGCCATCCAGAATGTGTATTCGGATTCAGGTGCAATCTGGTCCCAGTCGCTGCCGGAAAACCGGTAGGATCTGGTGTCCGGCGCCTGAGCTCTTTTTCGGTCGATGAGAACCGACGGAGTGGAGAGGGCGATCCCTCCGATGCTATCCTGACCGTGCTTGGGACGTTCGGCCGACTCCCTCTGGTCGATCGCTGCGTCGCGCAACTCCAGCACTTTTTCGGCATAAGCAGCGGCCCGTTCGATCCGACCTGGAACAATGCCAAGCGACACCACCTGTTTCCCGACGTAGTCGATCGCACCACCGTGAAACACTTCTGCCACATCGCTGATTTCGCTCTTGGGATCGATCACCGCGTAAAGAAGCGGTCGACTCCTGTCGCCGGAACCGTTAGTAAGTGAAGAAAGGTGCTTGAGCAGCCCGCTGATCTCCTTGGGCGAAAGCCCCTGGATGTCGACGTAGACGATCTCCCCTCGCCAGTGTTTTTTGCACCACGGTCGAATCTCCTCCCGCGGATGAAACTCCAGCGTATTCTTGCGGCTCTTCGAAAATGCCGAAAACCAGGACTCGCTCTTTTTGCTGCTCGAAAAGACATGTATCACCATGGCTACGATTTGAACTCCAGTGCGTACCGATACAGAGAGTTCCTGGCGTCCGGCTGAAAGGCACGCAGGTAGGCGGTGATCGCCGCATCAAGGGTAGAATGAGCGGTCTTGCTGATGGTGACGCTGTTCGGCTCGGTGAAGCGAGACTCGATATCCGCGAGTTTCTTAATTACTTCGGCATTGATCTCCTCAAAAACCTCATGGTACTCGCAAGTTCCATTATGTACCGCAAGCCGCACCATGACCGGTTCCATGAGAGGGCACTCCAGCATGTTGTAGAGAAAGATCTCGTGAAGTATCTCCATTGCGCAAAGTGTAGCCGGGTTCGAGGCTCCCGCTCCGTGAAATGCGCACACGCCCCCGTCGCCTTCCCAGCTCCAGATGCGCCCGTTGCGGTTTTCGACAATCCGCTGAACGATCGACCGAAGGTCGCTGTAGGTATGAGCGATGACATCACCTTCGTAGGACCTCACGAGATTTGAATTGCCGACAATGTCCATTCGCAGAAACGTGAACAGATATTCGTCGCCCTCTCGCAGAAGACCCCAGTTCTTGGTGCGCTGCTGGCCGGCGTCCTCGACGAATACGCGCCGTTCGGCATCGTAGAGAAAACCGAGGTCAACTACCTCTTCAATAATGTCCTGGAGATCGCGAATGCGGTAAGCGCGGCCCATGATTCCGTTGCGATCCACCTCGATCAGAAGCGCCACGAACTCGAGGAATCTGCCCGAATTGATACAGTCTTCCACGATCTGGCGGGCGGCATTTTGCATGGGAATGGGAATCGAATCCGGAAATCCTGTTCGTTCGTTCAGATCGTAGTTCTGAAACATGCGACGGATGAGGTGAACCAGTGTGTTCGTGTCGAGCGAGCCGGTGAGAGCGCGAATACATAGGTTTCTGACTTTAGATCGGACCCTCATCTGCTCACCCATACCGCTGCAATATTAGCAAATCCTCACGACCTCGTGAAGCGCCGGCCTCTCATTTCGACGGAGGAAGATATTCCACCCGCGAGCGCACAGCGCCACCTTCAACGTCGATTACGCGGTAGCCCACGCGTCTATCGGAGATAATCATATCTTCGGCGGAACGGTCAATCTGGAACCAGAGGGACGGGGTGACGTGCACCCTCACCTCGGCACGGTCGGGGAGCGGCTCTTCCGCCTCGGCGTGGTAGTGACCGCAGAAAACTGCAGCGAGCGCCCGGGCACCCGAGAGGACGGGAAGAATATCTGCGCTGCGCTCAAACGGATAGTTTGTATCCATGAACGTGCAGTTGCAGAGCATCGGCGGATGGTGCATGAAAAGGACAATCGGGGACTGTGCGCCTTCGAGCGTGCGCCGCAGCCAGGCCAGCTGTCGGTCCGAGACAGTCCCTCGAACGGTATCGAGAAAGACCATCTGCCCATCACCTTCGGGCAGTTTGACCGCGTAGTACAGCTCATCACCACTGAGGTCGGTCGTCCTTCCGAATTCTTCGGCCAGGTTCACGCTGATATCATGGTTGCCGCCGATCACGCTGTAGGGTAGATCCAGATTCTCGACCAGCGATCGCACATGCTGATAGGCGTCACGGTCTCCGTCGCGGTAACTCAAATCACCCGATATCACCAGATGATCCGCGGACTCCCCTGCTATCGCCTGAAGCACAAGCTCGAGATTGCTGCGCACATCCACGTCCCGTGGTCGTTCACCACGGGCGCCGATGTGAAGGTCGGTTATCTGGACTACGCGGAACGCGGCCATTTACTGTCTCCGGATGGAATGTAACAAAAGCATCGTTTTCCGGCAAACGGCAGATTGTCGACTGAAGCGTGCGGGGGTAGAATTGCCGAACCACAGAGGGAGAGCAGGATGAGCAGGGAAAAGGTTCGTGTCGGGATCATCGGCGCAGGGTTCATCGGGCGCATACACGCACGCATGTTCAGTCAGGTGGCGGAGGCACAGGTGGTTGGGATCACCGACTTCTCTCGCGGCCTCGCACAAACAGTCGCTGTGGAATTTGGTGTTCCGCGGGTCTTCGCCACCGCGGAAGAGCTGATCGACTCGGATGAGATAGACGCGGTGATTATCGGAGTTCCCAATGCTTTTCACCACCCGCTCGCACTGCACGCGTTCGATCGTGGAAAGCACGTGCTTCTGGAAAAACCAATGGCGCTCTCCGGCGCCGAAGCCCGGGATATTTACGAAGCTGGACGCAAGGCGGAGAGGACGCTCATGATCGCCCACCACATGCGGTGGGAGCCGCTCTCGCGCCAGGCACACGCGGCTTCGCTCTCCGGAGATCTTGGCAACGTGTACTTTGCAAAAGCCAGCGTCTTGCGGAAAAAGGGGATTCCCGGCTGGGGCAGCTGGTTTACCCGCAAAAAAGAATCCGGCGGTGGACCGCTTATCGATGTAGGCGTCCACTTCCTCGACCTTTGCCTCTGGCTGATGGGATCTCCACGACCCTCTCGAGTGTTTGGCGCCACATATGCGAAATTCGGCCCGAAAAAGCGAGGCATCGGCACCTGGGGCACCCCGCAGTGGGACGGTCTCTTCGACGTCGAAGATCTGGCGACGGCGATGATCCGTTTCGAAAACGGCGCGACTCTCAATCTGGAAGCGAGCTGGGCGGTGAACATCACATCCGAACACACCTTCGACGTACATGTTGCAGGCGATGAGGGAGGCATTTCCCTGTCAGATCAGAAGCTGGTGCTGACCGGACAGAAATTCGACCGATCGTTCGGTATCGAGATTCCGGCCCCGGTCGGCGGAGCTCCCGACGAAGCTCGCCTGGCACTAAGCCGCCACTTCATCGAGTGTGTTCGCGAGCGGAAAAAGCCAATCTCCGACGGAGTCTCGGGCCTCATCAACAGCACCGTGCTTGATGCGATATATCGATCCGCTGAAACCGGAGGAGTGGTCGACCTCGAATGGGATTTTCTCGACGGGCGGTAGAACTCTCGCTTGTGGTGAATCGAACGCCGCGGTATACTTCTGCGTGATGGAAACGCTGCAAACAAACGGGAAATCTTTCCCGAGTGTCCACAGGTTGTTGGGTCTGACCGCATGTGTGGTCACCGTCGCCCTGATACTCGCCTCCTGCGCATCGGTCCCTCGCCCGCTCAAACCGGAAACAACAGCCGCAATCGGCAACGCGATCAACGCGGGCTCCGTTGACAGGCTTCTTGCCATGTCGTCCAGGACATTTGCGTTCGACGGTGAGGTGTTCGATCGATCGCAGGACATCAGCACGCTCTGGAACGGTCTCGTGCAGGCGGGCATGAAGGTGAATCTGGCTGCCCTGCCCTCCGGCGCAAAATCGATGGACGGTCAGTCGACGGATCAGCCGGTAACATCGACGTCCTACAAGAAGTTCTCCGATTCGACGATCACCGACTGGTTCTTCAGCCGCCACGTCCCGCCGCTTTCGCGCATGATCACCCTCGAAACAAACCTGGGCAGTTTCCTGCTCGTCGCGTCGGATACCGGAAAAATGGGCACCGTAATCTACGGCCTCGCGGGCCCGGTGAAGTGAGGTGCAGCACATGAAACGCGTTGTTCAAAGCAGTCGATTGTCCGCACGTCCGGGCGTGCCGACGTTCGTCCTCTTTTTTCTCCTGGGCATTGCGGCCACCGGATTTTCCCAACAGGCCGAAGTCACCTATTTTCAGGGCACCGCGAATCTCAAGAGCGGCTCCGGCAGCCTCACGCCCGTCGACTTCGGCACCACGATGAACGCCGGCGACAGCATCGTCACGGGAAACGACGGCGTTGTCCAACTCGACCAGACCGGCGGCAGCCAGATCACGGTGCAGGCTAACTCGGTTTTCACGCTGCAGAAGCGCTATCAGGACTCAAATCAGCAGACGGTAATGACCACCGTTCTCGGAGCCGTTTCATACCGGTTCGCAAAACTCGCCGGGTCACCGGAACCCGCCATCGCCACGATGAGCTCGGTCGCCGGCATCCGCGGAACCGTGTTTACCGTCTACGCCGCAAGCGACGGTACCAGCCGTTACGAAGTCACCGAAGGCATGGTTGAAGTATCGTCGGCCGGACAGAGCGTTGACCTCACCCAGAACCAGGCAGTCGAGGTTGCCGCGGGAGCGGTGCCGGGGAAGGTGGAAGCGCTGCACGGGAGCCTGGATTATTCCAAGTGGAACTCACAAAAAGAACAAGATTTTTCGCAGAACCCGGTGGCCGCGCTCGACGCGGTAGGGAAACAGATGGACACGTTTATCGCGGAGTTCGATAAGATCGAACCGGTCTACGTACGATTGAAGTCTGAACTCGATACGAATCGTGCGGAACTGAAAAAACTATTCGACGAAGGCAAGAAGGATGAGGTGCAGAAGCTCAATTCTGACAAGATTCGCCCCCTCGAGATCGAGACGACCAATGCCATTCTTACTGTGCGATACTGGGCTCTTTCGGCTCTCTCGCTCCGAAAATACGTCATGGGAAGAATGTTCCTCATCAACACCCTGAAACACATCAGAAATCTTGACGATACAAATTACAAAGCATTTGTGGACCATTTTACAAAGTTGGATAGATCGTTTCGGGCAGCAATCGTCCCGAGCCTCGTGCCGCTGGACATTTAGGTAAACGGATCTATCTCATCGACCGAAAAATCGCTGGAGGGAGCAGATGCAAATCGAAAGAAAACGAAACCGAATTCCATTAGTCGGAATCCTTGCGATCCTGGTGATTCTGGCCATTTCCATGAGTTGCAGCCTAACAAACGTTTCGATCAACCAACGAATCGACATGTTCTTCTCGGATTTGAAAACTGCAGACGCGAGCAAGATTATCGATAACATTTCTGCGAGCGCGACTGATTATAACGCCGCGAAATCCTACTCGTTCTGGTCGTCAACTCACTTTGTCTCAACTAACACACCGTTTACTTACGATTTGGGAAGTGCAAGCAGGAGCAATGTCTCTACCTATGGCGGGACGACTATGGTGACGCTCGCGACGCAGGACAAGTTTAGCGCATCTGGAACGTGTGTGTTCTGGATGATCGAGGAATCGAAAGATAACTGGTTGATTCGCGCGATTAGTTATGCCAGTTCGACGGTGCTTCAGAACGTCCAATGAATTAGAATGGCGGGTGCCGATGGACTCGTCCCGACGTTCCGCCATGAATGACATCGGAGTCCCCCGATGAAACCCAACGCCATCGTCGCCCAATCCGGCGGGCCCTCACCTGTTATCAATGCGTCGCTACAGGGCGTGATCGAAGCCTGCCGTGATATGCCGGAGCGCATCGGGTCGGTGTTCGCCGCCTGGCACGGGGTCGAGGGGATTCTCAAGGAAGAGCTCATCGATGTCTATGCGCAGGACCCCGCCGAGATCGCGCTGCTGCGCAATACGCCGTCGGCCGGAGCGATCGGGACCTGCCGGTACAAGCTTCAGCCCGACCAGACCGAAGACTTCAATCGCATTATCGATATCTGTCTCGCTCACGATGCGGGGTACTTTTTCTACATCGGCGGCAACGACTCGATGGACACGGCGAGCAAGGTAGCTCGCGTCGCAAAGGAGCGAGGCGTTGATCTGTGCGCGACCGGAGTGCCGAAGACCATCGATAACGATGTCGGCGACCCGGAGTTCAAAATAGTCGATCACACGCCGGGCTACGGCAGCGCGGCCCGATACTGGGCATACGTGACTCAGCTTCTCGACGAAGAGAATCGCGGCATGAGTCCCTCCGAATGTGTAACCGTCATTCAGGCGATGGGACGAAAGGCCGGGTTCATCCCGGCTGCGTCGCGCCTGGCAGACCCTGACCGGAGGATACCGCTTCAGATCTACATGTCCGAATCACATCACACGCTCGAATCGCTCGCCG
>DATKUF010000314.1:0-28829 GCA_035530755.1 Spirochaetia bacterium
GTCGAGCCCAGAGCGGACCTGTCCCATGGCGCGAACTTCCTGTACATGCTGCACGGAGAGGAACCGGACCAACTTGAGGGGGAAATCATGGACAAATGCCTGATTCTCCACGCCGAACACAGTCTCAACGCGTCGACATTCACCGCCCGGGTTGTAGCCTCCACCCTTTCGACCTGCTACTGCAGCATTTCCGCTGCCATCGGCGCACTCTACGGGAGCCTTCATGGCGGGGCGAACGAAAAAGTGATGAAGATGGTCGATGAAATCGGTGACCCGGCCAAAGCGAACTCGTGGGTTCACGCCGCGCTGGACAACAAGAAGAAGATCATGGGAATGGGGCATCGGGTCTACCGTGCGAAAGATCCTCGTTGCATCATTATAGAGGGATATCTTGAACAGCTCTCGAAGAAGAAAGGAGAGCGGCGCTACCTCGAAATTCTGCGGGAAATTGAGCGGGTGTTTCGGGAAAGAATGGAAGAGAAAGGGAAGCCGATCTATCCGAACGTGGACTTCTACTCCGGTGGGGTCTACCGCCTTCTCGGCATACCGACCGAGCTTTTCACTCCGGTATTCGCGGCAGCCCGCGCTCCCGGCTGGCTGGCTCACATTCTCGAGCAGCGATCAGACAACCGGATCTACCGGCCTAAGGCGCTCTACGTCGGGGAAACCGATCGACCGCTGGAACCCATCGCCGATCGCAAGTAACAATATTCGGCGACCTGGGCCGCCGGCAACTGTCGCCGGTGGCCCGGAGCCGACTCCCTGACCCCGGGTCAACCGGGGCTGTAGATTTCGGCGAGAGTCTTCACGCCCTCTTCCACCGCCGCCGCCGATCGGTCGAGAGCGGCTTTCTCCTCCGGCTCAAGATCGAGCTTGATGATCTTCTCCACTCCGTGCCGCCCGAGTATCAGCGGAACACCAAGGAATACATCCGTGTACCCGTACTCTCCGCGCAAGTAGGCGGAGGCCGGCACGAGCCGGTGCTCGTCCTTTACAACCGCTTCAACCATTTTCGCTGCCGACGCGCCGGGGGCGTAGTATGCGCTTCCCTTCTTGAGATAGCTCACGATTTCGCCACCGCCCTTTCGCGTGCGTTGGACGAGCGCCTCGATTTCCTCTGCCGACATCAGATCGGGGAGCGGAAACCCGCCTACCGTCGTATATCGCGGCAGCGGTACCATATCGTCGCCGTGCCCACCGAGGACCATGGCCATTACATCCCCCGGCCAGACATTGAGCTTCTCGGCAATGAAGTATTGAAACCGTGTAGAATCGAGTATGCCCGCCATGCCGATGACCTTCTTCAGCGCAAAACCGGTCTCCCGCAGGCAGACCATCGCGATTACGTCGAGTGGGTTGGAGACTGCGATCACCACGGCGTTGGGCGCGTAGGTTGCGATCGCCTGGGCCGCCGATTTTGCGATGCCTACGTTGGTCTTCAGAAGGTCCATTCGGTCCATGCCCGGCTTTCGGGCGACTCCCGCCGTGAGCACGACGACGTCGGCATCCCGAATTTCCGCGTAATCATTTGTCCCGACGATATTCACGTTATAGTTGCGAAGCGGAGCCGCGTGGAGGAAGTCCACCGACTTGCTCTGGGGCAATCCCTCTACGACATCCACCATTACAATGTCGGCGATGTTCTTTTCCGCGATATAGTAGACCGCCGTCGCGCCGACATTCCCCGCTCCTATCACTGCTACTTTGTTCATTTGACTTGTCCTCCTCACGAGCGGGCGAGAATCGTTGCCAGATCGTTCGCCGAATTCACGAATTGGGATTTCTGTTCGGGGGTGAGGCGCGGTTGGAGAACCTGTTCGATGCCGTTCCTGCCGATAACTACGGGAAGATTCATTGCGACCCCATTCACTCCGTACTCGCCCTGCAGCACTACCGAGACCGGGACGACTCTCCCGGTGTCCAGATGGATTGCCTCGGCAAGGTCGGCTGCCGCGGCAGACGGTCCGTAGTAGGCACTCGCACGTTGCGCCATCGTCACGATGAGATCACCGGCCCGCCGTGTCTGGTCGAACAGCCGCTCTATGCTCTGCTGCGGAAGGAGCCGGGAAATCGGTATCCCCGACACGCTGCAGTACTCAGGCAGTGGAATCATTGCCGAAGAGTGTCGGCCGACCACGAGCGCACTGACGTTTTCGAAACTGAGCCCAAGCTCGTGGGCGATCAGATAGCGCAGCCGCGTGGAATCCAGCATTCCGCCGAGGCCCATTACCTGGCGTCTTTTGACGCCGGAGCGTTTCACGAACAGCGCCGTGAGCAGGTCGACCGGTTCGGTAACCATGATAATCTTCGCCGCCGTTCCTTTCATGGAGTCGGCAAGCTCTTCCACTATTCCACGGTTTGCGTCGTACAGATCTTCGCGGTTCTGGCCCGGCTGCCTCACGGCACCCGCGGTAATGATGATAATCTCGGATTTCAGCAGGATGTCGCGGCGATCGGTGCCGGATATCTTTGTTTTGTACCCTCGTATCGGTGCTGCTTCCATCATGTCCAGCGCTTTTCCCGTGGAAAGCCCCTCCTGGATATCGTACAGCTGTACGTCGGCGACGCCCTTCTCGGCTATGAAGAACGCAGTGTTAGCGCCGACGTTACCACTGCCTACAATTCCCACGTGTGCCATGGTTCACTCCTGTTTACATGTTTTGATAAACCTGTACACCGCAGTTAATATACTGACAGCCCGGGATGAGCGTCGCGTGTTGTTCCGGGAGTGCGTTGCCTTTAGGCCGACCCGTCCGATATATTTGTGGGAAAGGAGTACCCGTCCTCATGACGAACAAAGAGATCGCCGCTCTGAAGAAGAGCTTCACCACCGCTGCCGGGCCGCTTACTTACTTCAGCCTTGCGGAGGCAGAAAAACGTGGAATGACTGCGGTATCCCGAATGCCGTACACGTTGAAAATCATTCTCGAGGCTATTCTCCGCCAGCTGGACGGAGATCTCATCACCGATTCCCATCTGGAGGCCGTCCTGAAGTGGGACAGACCCGCCGCGGATGAAGCCGTCGGCGAAATTCCCTTCAAACCGGCCAGAATCATCATGCAGGACTTCACCGGGGTTCCCGCGATAGTCGACCTCGCGGCGATGCGCGATTCTCTTGGAGCTCTCAAGGGCGATCCGAAACTGATCAATCCACTCATTCCGGTGGATCTCATCATCGACCACTCGGTCCAGGTTGATCGTTACGGATCGACCGGCGCGCTTGCGTTCAACGCGGCTCGGGAGTTTGAGCGCAATCGCGAACGTTATGAGTTCCTGAAGTGGGCATCGAAAGTGTTCTCGAACTTCACCGTCGTCCCCCCTGCGACGGGTATCTGCCATCAGGTAAACCTGGAATACCTCGCGCGCGTCGTGCAGACGAGCACGGACGGCGGGGAGACTATGGCCTACCCGGATACCCTTTTGGGAACCGACTCCCACACCACGATGATCAACGGCCTTGGCGTTCTCGGATGGGGAGTGGGCGGGATAGAAGCCGAGGCGGCGATGCTCGGACAGCCGCTCTACATGCAGCTTCCGGAGGTGATCGGCATGAAGATGGCCGGGCATCTCAATCAGGGGGTGACTGCCACCGATCTTGTGCTTGCGGTTACAAATGTGCTCCGGAAGGAGGGAGTCGTCGGCAAATTCGTCGAGTTTTTCGGCGATGGTCTTACGGACTTGAGTCTTCCCGACCGGGCGACAATAAGCAATATGTGTCCGGAATACGGAGCGACCGCTGCGCTGTTTCCGGTGGACGAAAGCTCACTCAGGTACCTGGAACTCACCGGACGCGCGCAGCTGGTGGAGCTGGTGGAGAAGTACACGAAGGCGCAGGGTCTTTTCCGCGACTCGTCGATGGAGAAGATCCAGTACGCCAAAGCGGTCACGCTCGATCTTGGCAGCGTAAAGCCTTCGATTGCCGGGCCAAAACGTCCGCAGGACAAAATCGAGCTGAGGGACGTTCCCGGATCATTTTCAAAGTACCTTACCGAAAGCCGGGCGGCGAAAAAGAACGGCGATTCCAAAGGTTCCACGCCTGTTCATCTTCATATCGAGGGAGACGAAGTAGAGCTCAGCAACGGCGATGTGGCGATTGCGGCGATCACGAGCTGCACTAACACGTCGAACCCTTCGGTCATGATCGGCGCGGCCCTTATCGCGAAGAGGGCCGTGGAGCTTGGCCTCAAAGTCAAGCCCTACGTGAAGACTAGCATGGCTCCTGGATCGCGGGTAGTGACCCGTTACCTCGAGCTCGCCGGCCTCATGCCCTACCTCGAAGCGCTCGGATTCCACGTGGTTGGATACGGTTGTACCACCTGCATCGGAAACAGCGGGCCGCTTAAGAAGGAGATCTCCGAGGCGATTCTCGACAACAACATGCTGGTTGCGGGTGTGCTTTCGGGGAACCGCAATTTTGAGGGTCGGATCCATCCGGAAGTGAGGGCAAACTATCTTGCCTCGCCGCCGCTTGTGGTCGCGTACGCGCTTGCGGGTTCCATGGATATCGACCTGACGTCCGACCCCATCGGAAATGGCCCCAACGGTGAGCCCGTCTACCTGAAAGACCTTTGGCCGACCACAGAAGAGATCAACCAGATCATCCGTACGAGTGTGACACCGAAGATGTACGGTGAGGAGTACTCCAACGTCTACACCGGAAACGAAACCTGGAACGACATCAAGCTCTCAGGCGGACAGATATACGATTGGAAAGCCGATTCAACCTACATCCGTCGCCCCCCCTTCTTTGAAGGGTTGACCACAACCGTCCCTTCGGTGAAGAAGATCGAGAAGGCTCGTGTTCTCGCCTATCTGGGAGAGTCGGTAACTACCGATCACATATCACCGGCCGGCATGATTCCCCTCGACAGTCCCGCTGCCGACTGGCTGCGCGAACACGAGGTGACTGTCGAGGAGTTCAACACCTACGGTTCGCGGCGGGGCAATCACGAAGTAATGATGCGCGGTACTTTCGGCAATATCCGCATTCGAAACCGGCTGGTCCCCGGTACCGAGGGGGGACTGACCCGGCACCTTCCGGACGGGGAGCAGATGTCGATCTATGACGCAGCAATGCGATACCAGAAGGATAGCGTGCCTCTGGTCGTGCTTGCCGGAAAAGACTACGGAATGGGCAGTTCACGCGACTGGGCAGCCAAGGGTACGATCCTTCTGGGGGTCACCGCGGTGATTGCAGAGAGCTACGAACGCATCCATCGCAGCAACCTGATCGGTATGGGCGTACTCCCGCTGCAATTTGCTGCAGGGGAATCAGCCTCCAGTCTCGGGCTGACCGGGGAAGAGGAGTTCGACATCGAGCCGGTCGGTGCCGCCGGTCAGGAGTTGACGATTACGGCGCGGAGTTCCGGCGGGACGAAGAGTTTCAAAGTGCGTGCCCGTATCGACACATCCGTCGAGCTGGTATACTACAAAAATGGCGGTATCCTTCACACGCTGATCCGCAAAATGGCACCTTGATCGGGGAGACAACATGGAGGAGAAGTTACGGACTGAATCTGACACCATGGGAAAAGTGGAGCTTCCGGCCTGGGCATACTGGGGTGCACAAACCCAGCGCGCAGTGGAAAACTTCACCGTCTCGGAGGCGAGAATTCCGCGCGCCATGGTACGTGCTCTCGCGCTGATTAAGAAGTACGCGGCGCGGACGAACGCCTATCTGGGCCTGGTCGACGAAAAACTTGCCCGGGCGATTGACCAGGCGGCAACCGAGGTGCTCGACGGCGAGTGGAAAGATCATTTTCCCATTGATGTGTTCCAAACCGGATCCGGCACTTCGTGGAACATGAATATGAACGAGGTGATCGCCAATCGAGCAAATGAGCTTCTTGGCCAACCGCTGGGCACAAAGAATCCGGTGCATCCGAATGACCATGTCAACCGCGGCCAATCGTCCAACGACGTGATTCCGGCCGCTATTCACATTGCGAATCGAATGGAGGCCGAACGACTGATATCGGCGCTGGAGAAGCTTTACCGTGCTCTTGACGAGAAGGCAGCCGAGTTTTCCGCGGTAGTGAAGATCGGCCGAACCCACCTGCAGGATGCGGTCCCCATGACCCTGGGCCAGGAGTTTTCCGGATACGCAACCCAGATAGGAAAGGCGATTGTCCGGGTTCGGAACGTTCTTCCGAACCTGGAGGAGCTTGCGCTCGGCGGGACGGCGGTAGGAACCGGAATCAACTGCGATCCGGAATTCGCGCCGCTGGTCTGCAAGGGTATCTCGGAACATACCGACCTTCCATTCAAGCCTGCCGGGAACAAGTTCGAGGCCATCGCATCCCGCGACGCTCAAGTAGAACTGATGGGTGCGCTCAATACCCTGGCGACGAGTCTGATGAAGATCGCCAACGATCTGCGTATTCTCGCAAGCGGTCCTCGGGCGGGGCTCGGAGAGATAACCCTCCCGTCGCTTCAACCCGGCAGTTCCATCATGCCGGGCAAAGTGAACCCCGTGATACCGGAAATGGTGATTCAGGTTGCGGCCCGCGTATGTGGACAGGCGGTGGCCGTGACGATAGCCGGGCAGAATGCGCCGCTCGAGTTGAACATGATGAACCCTCTCATCGCGTATGAGACGCTTACTGCCATGGAACTTATCACGAAGACCGCCGGTGCATTCGCCGAAAAGTGCGTTGCCGGGATTGTGGCGGACGATGAGCGGTGCGCTTACTGGATCGAATGGAGCCTGGCACTGGTAACCCCGCTTGCAACAGAAATCGGATATGAGCGGGCGGCCGCAATCGCCTATCGTGCCTTCAAGGAGAAGCGGGCCGTGCGGGACGTCGCTCGCGAAGAGAAGGTTCTGCCGGACGAGAAACTTGATGAACTTCTCGATCCGAAGAAGATGATTTAGCGCCGGAGAAGACCGTCCAAAGGAGTACAACAAACAATGGAATTGAATCAATCGGATCAGAAGTTTATCGAGGCCATGAGCTTCCAGCTTTCCGGCGACTGGAAGAACGCAGAGAAAGCATTTGTCGGGCTCACGGAAAAATACCCGGAAAATCACTTTCTCTACTTCCTTCTCGGAACCAACTGTTATTCCCAGGGAAAGCTGAACACAGCCATAGATCATTTTCGTAAGTCAATTTACCTGAAGCCGGACTTTGGAAACGCTTACTATGAGCTCGGAGTATGTCAGTACCGGGTGGGAAAGCTCCAGCATGCGCTCGAGAGTTTCACGAAGGTCGGAGAGCTGAAGAATCAGAGCCATGCAATGGCGCTCTACTATGTTGGCCTAATCAACTTCATGCTCGGCCAGGACGCCGCGGCCTCAGATGCGTTCGCCCGGTTCAGGGAAGTCTCTCCTGAATCCCGGATTGCAAATTTCTACCTTGGACAGCTCAAGTTGAAAAGAAACGAGTTCGCCGATGCGCTCGAGCCGCTCAATCAGCTTGTCGAGGAGACGCCCCACTTTGCCGAGGTACAGTACATGCTCGGAGTCGCCCACTACGGCCTGCACAACAACATGGAAGCCATCAGGCACTTCCGGAGGGCGCTGGACATCAATCCGAACGATCAACGTTCAAAAACCCGTCTGGCCCTCCTCACGGACACTCCATGGAGCTGAAAAACATTCAACTCGGCGACCGCTTCGATGGCTTCGAAGTAGTTTCCCTCACGGAGCTCCCGGAATACCGGGCGATGGGAGTGAGATTGCGGCACATCGTCACCGGGTGCGACCTGTTCCATGTCGCGAACGATGACGAAGAAAACCTTTTCGCGTTCGCATTCAAAACGCTTCCCCGGGACAGCAAGGGGACTCCTCACATTCTCGAACACACGGTGCTTTGCGGATCACATCGGTTTCCGCTGAAGGATCCGTTTATTCTGCTACACAAAGGCAGCCTCAATACTTTTCTCAACGCGTTCACGTTCCCGGACAAGACTGTCTATCCGGTGGCGAGCACCGTGCAGAAGGATCTCTTCAACCTTCTGGAAGTCTACGGCGATGCGGTCTTTTTTCCTGTTCTCAAGAAAGAAATGTTCCAGCAGGAGGGAAGTCGACTTCAATTCAACGACAAAGGTGAGCTCGAAGTCACCGGCGTCGTCTACAATGAAATGAAAGGGAACTACTCGACGCACGACGGAATTGCCGGCGACTGGGCGTACAGGTCGCTCTTTCCTGATTCGCCCTATCATCACGATTCCGGCGGCGATCCAGCGAGCATTCGCGAGCTGACCTACGAAGAGTTCACGGCTTTCCATCGCACCTACTATCATCCGTCGAATGCTCTGATCTTCCTTTATGGAAACATTCCCACCCGTGAATATGCACGCCTTATCGAGGAGCGTTTTCTGTCGAAATTCTCGCGGCTCGAGAGTCATATCGAAGTGCTTCCGCAACCGCGCTGGAGCCAGCCTCGCGAACTCCAGGTTCCCTACCCCGTGGAGCCGGGAGAAGATCTCGCGGCCAAGTCGTCCGTGACGGTGAACTGGCTGCTGCCGGCGGTCACCGACCCGGAGTTCCTGCTCTCCATTGAGCTCCTTTCCGAGATTCTGCTCGGCGACGGCGGAGCACCGCTCGAAAAAGCACTCATCGAGTCCGGACTAGGCGAAGATCTCTCTCCGTCCACCGGCCTTGAGACCGAGCTTTATGAGTCAGTATTCTCCGTGGGTCTACGTGGCACCGATGCGGGGAAGAAAGATGAAATCGAAAAGGTGATTTTTTCGACCTTGAAGAAACTCGCGGACAAGGGGATAGACCCCGAGCTCACTGAAGCGGTATTACGGCGGATTGAGTTCAGGAACCGCGAAATCAAGGGGAGCCCCTTCGGCCTGCGGCTCATGAGAAAGGCGCTTCGCGGATGGCTTCACGGTGCTGACCCGGTTACCACGCTCGAGTTCACTCCGCATTTTTCGCGAATTCGCGAAAATCTTGCAGCGAATCCCCAGTTGTTTGAGCAGATGATCGACCGCTACCTTCTGTCGAACAGGCACCGCACTACCCTGACTGTAGTGCCCGATCCGGATCTTCAGAAGCGTGAACAGGAAGGGCTTTCCGCGTGGCTCAAAGTACGCGAGGGCGCCCTTACTGCCGCAGACCGGGATACGCTGCGGAACGAGCAGGCGGCTCTTCTCGCCTACCAGCAGGCTCCTGATCCGCCGGAGGTGCTGGAGTCGGTGCCTTTTCTGCACGTCGCCGATCTTCCGACCCGTGTGGAACTTATCTCTTCACGCAGCGCGCAAATCGGCAAACACGTGCCGCTGATGACCCATGAGTTCTACACAAACGGTATTGTGTATATCGATATATCAATTGATGTTTCCGGACTCCCGTCGTCTCTTTCGTCGATGTTGCCTCTGTACACAACTGCTTTTCGCGACTGCGGTCTTCCAGGGGTTCCCTACGACGAGCTCTCGAAACGCATCTCGCTTGTGCTTGGAGGCTTTTCATCGTCGCTTGAGGCAAGCAGTGTCCACGGCGGCGGCGAGCTGGTAAAACAACATGTCGTTTTTCGCGTTAAGATGCTCGAGTCGCATGTCCGCGAGGCGCTGGCGCTTGTCCGCGAAGTTCTTCTTCGAGGCGATTTCGCCAATACGCGTCGCGTGCGCGATCTTTTTCTGGAGTTGCGAAACGACTACAAGGCGTCACTTATTCCCAACGGCCACGCCTACGTCAGCCTGCGCACCGACCGTGCCTATTCGCGAGCGGAACGGGTTGAAGAAGGCTGGCGCGGCGTGACCGGACTGTTGTCACTTACAGCTATCTCCGCCGAGAAGGACATGGAGATGATTGGCGCCCGACTCCTCGAGCTGCGCACGGCGCTCATGCGGCTGTCCCGCTTCTCGGTCAACATCACCTCGAGCGCCGAGTTCATGGCCAGCGGCACCGATCTCGTGCAGGAATTTCTTTCGGGATTTCCGTCAGGTTCCGGCGGCGACATTGGGTCTGCCGTTATTGATCTGCCGGAGGTTCCGAGGTACGAGTCACTCATCGTTCCCGCCACCGTCGGTTATGTGGCTGCCGCAATTCGTGGATCGGGGTTGGGCAGCCCGGAACACGCTCATGAGGTAGTGCTCGCCCATCTTTTGCACACGGGTATTCTCTGGGAACAGATCCGAATGAAGGGCGGTGCCTATGGGGCCTACGCATCGGCAAACGGGCTTGGCGAAGTGTTCACCTTTTCCTCCTACCGGGACCCGAATATTGTTGCGACTCTCGACGCCTACCGCGAGGCGCTTACCACCTTCGCAAGAGAGTCCGTCGACCCGAAGACCCTTGAACTGGGCATCATCGGGACGGTCGGGCGAGATCTGCGTCCCTACTCGCCGGGCGACAAGGGGCTGATCGGATTCAAACGAAGCCTGTACGGCATAACGGATGAGCTTCGGCAGACAAAACGGGATCAGATTCTCGCTACCTCCGCGGCTTCGTTGAAACAGGCTGCGGAGCGGCTGCTTTCGGTGTACAATCGTGGTGTGGTCGCGGTGATGAGCGGACGAGACGCGGTAAAAGAGGCGTCCCGCACGCTCCCGGAGCTCGCCACAAATTCTATGGACGTTCCGGTCTGAACGCCGAACCGGGAGGAGGGTTGTATGAAAAAAATCGTCTCGCTCGTTTTCGTGCTGTTTTCTCTCATTGCTTTGCTGGTGCCGGCCTCGATGATGCCCCGGGCGGCAGCACAGTCCTCAGCAGGCGCCGCGACCGCAGCGCAGCCGCTTTCGGAGCGCGCCCTTTACACCGTTGGTACGGTCGGGTCTACACAGCTGTACTACACTTACCTTGTGCTTGGCCTTCTTGGTGACAGTTACGCCAAAGGAGTCTATGACAAGGCAACGACCCTCTCACTGGTAGACGAGATCAAAGGCCTCACCGGTGCCGCTCAGCAGGCGCTGTCGAAACTTCGCGGTCAAGGCGACATCACTGCGGAGGATGATAAGTTGCTGGCGGACATGTACGATGCCCTCGACGCCCTCGGGAACCAGACTGAAGGACTCCGTTCCTACGTCGAAGCGAAGGATGACGGTACTTCGTTTCAGAACTACCGCCTCGTGGCCTGGAAGAAGATTTCTGCAATTCTCGGCATCGAGGGTGTCGACGCCGCCAAGTAGGACGGCCGTGAACATCACCGCATTCTTCAACCCTCTCACCGACCCGCTTGTTGGAACTCTGGTTTTCGCGGGCACGGTAGCGCTCGGTTTTCTCTTGTCCACCGTGTTGCGTATTATTCTGCGCCCATTTGGTTCACGAAGCCGCAGCGTGGCGGTGCGCTCGATCATGAACCGATATCGCAAACCGATTCTGTTCTTCTTTCCGCTTCTCTTGAGTGCGTTCGCGCTAAGTTTCATTCGACCGTTGTTTCCGGCCTCTGCTGCCTCCGCAATTTCACACCTCGTGCAAGTGCTCTTTGTCGCGTGGGGAACCTGGGCGCTGGCGAAGCTGTTTTTTGTTGTCGAAGACGTGGTTTTCGACAAATACACCGTTGACGTGAGAGACAATCTGCGCGCGCGCAAGGTGCGGACACAGACCCGATTCATGAAACGATTTGCGTCGGCGGTGCTCGCCCTGCTCGGTTTCGGAATCATCCTCACGACGTTCGGCACCGTCCGTCAGGTGGGAACAACTCTTCTGGCCTCTGCGGGAGTCGTCGGAATCATTATTGGATTCGCCGCACAGAAGGCACTTGGACTTGTGATCGCCGGATTCCAGGTGGCCTTTACGCAGCCGATCAGACTGGACGACGTGGTTATCGTCGAAGGGGAGTGGGGACGAATCGAGGAGATCACTCTGACCTACGTCGTGGTGCGGATCTGGGATCTCAGACGCCTCATCATTCCGATCAACTTCTTCATCGACAAGCCGTTTCAGAACTGGACCCGAGTGTCGGCGGACCTGCTTGGCACCGTTTTTCTGTACCTGGATTACTCGGTACCGGTGGATGCGATCCGCAAGGAGCACGAGCGATTGCTTGACTCTTCGGCTCTCTGGGACCGGAAGGTGTGCGGTGTTCAGGTTACCGACGCGACCGAGAAGACCATGGAGATCCGGCTCCTCATGAGCGCCGGAGATTCGGGCAGCCTGTGGGACTTACGATGTATGGTGCGTGAAAAGATGATCTGTTTCGTGCAGGAAAACCACCCGGAGAGCCTGCCGCGCTTCCGCGCCGAGCTCCAGGACGGCCGCCTGGAATCCACGGTGTCTTCCGACACTACGCCGCCTTCCGACACCGAGGTGTCGGAAGGCACCGGCACTTCATGAGTGCCGTCATGCTGAACGAGTCACCTCTCTACGCGGACTATCGGATCCTCGGCATCAGTTCCGGTGCTTCGGTCGAAGAGATCAAGGATGCCTATCACCAGGCTGCCAAAAAGAACCATCCGGACCTCCATCCGGAGGAGCGCCGCGGAATGCAGCAACTGGCGATGATGCGCATAAACGAAGCGTATCTTTCGATTATGGCGGCGCATTCCACGGTTTCAACCGGAGCAGAGACTACGGAACCCGGGGAGTCGGGGCGCGCGCCGGTCGAAACGCCCCCGGAAAGAGGTGCTGAGGAAACGCCGGACACGCGGGCCGTCGGACGCCTGAAGGATCCGGCTTACACCTACTACAAGCTTGGTTTCAACGCGTTCCAGTCCGGTTATACCGAGCTTTTTCACAAGGATCCGCGGGAAATTCGGCGGCAGCTTCGGGAACTTCGAACTGCAGACGCCTATATTCTCAGCCTTGCCGTTCGCGCACTCAGACATTTCGAAACCGCCTACCGCTATTTTCTGACGGTAGTCCAGGAGTACCCCCAGAGCATCTGGGTCCATGATGCGCGTTGGAAACTCAGGCGGGTGGAAAACTTCAGTCAGATCTACCAGCGCATATGTGATCGCCTGACGCACGATCTCGCGCGCAATAGAAAAGCCGATCCCGCGGCCGACTAAAGCTCCGGGAACGCGGGGAGTTGACCGGTGAGCTCCCTGCCCAGGAGCCCGGCAAGCTTGCCGATGGTCAGGGGCGCGGAACCCTCCTAGTGGTTGTTCACATTCACTACTACCTGGAGACCCCGCCGGACCATATCGCGCATCATTTCGGCGATTTCCGGGAGGTAATCGTCCTTCGATGCCACCACCCTGTCCCATTTCTCGCTTGTCTTCTTTTCGATACCCTCCCGATCCGGTCCCATGAGTCGTATGATCGCGGACCTTTTCACGAGGTGGCCGAATTCGGCGTATACCTGCGTAATCGGCGGCATGTAGTATCCTTCGCAAAAAACCGGAGCGATCCCTCGCTCTTCGAGAAAGCTGAAGAGCTCCGCGCGGAGGTAGTTGGGGTTGCGAACTTCGACCGCAAACGGCCACGCATCCGGCAACCGATCCGCGAAGGTTCCCAATTTTTCGAGAAAGCCGGACAGAGAAGACATCTTCTGCCTGTTGAGGTATTCAAACTGCAACATGAGGGCCAGAGTCTGCGGTCTGAGCGCGCCGATGCGGGTGAGAAACTCGGACAACAGTTCCGGAGAGAGAAATCGCGGGTTCACTACCGGTTGTCCCTCTTTGTCCTTACGATAAAAATGCGTGAGGGTTACGCTATTCGGAACCTTGATGGAAAATCGGAACTCACTGTCGACCGATTGAGAGTACTCGTCGGCGGTCGCGACCTCCGGCAACCTCGGTTTCACGATGCCGGACTTGCCGGGCGGGAACAGCGACCAGAACCACTGGTCTATTTCGACGGTTCTGAACTTTTTGCTGTATTCCGCAAGGTAGTTCCGTTCGGCGTGCTCGGAATAGACGAGACCGTGCCATGACGGATACTTCCAGCTGCATGTGCCCAAAAACACGCGCGGCGTCATCCGCTTCAATGTATCGCCACGGTCTCGTTCGGGCAACCATCCTGAGCCCCGGATGGAGTTGACGTTTCGGACCTTCCTCTATAGCATTGATTAACCATGGCAAAAACGTGGACTCTCGTTATCGCAATAGCGTTTTCCACCATATCGCTGGGTTCCTGCTCGCTCAGTCAGCTCGCTACGCGTGCGGTGGCCGACTCTCTGACCTCCGGGGACGCCTCGACGTTTACCAGCGACGACGATCCTCAGCTCATTGCGGACGCCCTTCCGTTTGCGCTCAAACTGTACCAGACCCTGCTGGAAAAGGAGCCGAACCACCGCGGTCTGATAACGGCCACCGGCAGTGGCTTCATCATGTACGCGAACGCGTTCGTGCAGACACCGGCGATGATGCTTCCGTCCGACCAGTTTTCCCGGGCCGAACAGATGAAAGTCCGCGCGAAAAAGCTCTATCTCCGCGGACGTGACATTCTGCTCAACGGTATGGATCGGCTGCATCCGGGATTTCTCAAGGCGCTCAACGACGATCAATACGATCTCGCATTCAAAGGAATGACTGCCCGGGACGTGCCCATACTCTACTGGGCCGCTGCCGGATGGTTCGGGGCGTGGTCGCTCGATGCATTCGATTTTGGGCTGGGGCTCTCGGTCAAGCGCGCCGGCGCGATGATGCACAAGGCGCTCGAGCTTGCGCCGGACTATGGCAACGGCGCTATTCACGAATTCTATATTCTTTACTACGGGGCATTGCCTCCGGGAATGGGCGGGAGCGAACAGAAAGCGCGGGAGCAGTTCAAAGAAGCCGTCAGAGTGTCCCAGGGCAAACTCGCCTCCCCCTACGTCTCCCTTGCTACTGCGGTCTCGATCAAAACTCAGAACCTCAAAGAATTCGAGGAACTGATGAAGCAGGCGCTGGCGATAAATCCGGACGATGTTCCGGCTACCAGGCTCATGAATATCATTTCTCAGGAGCAGGCTCGCTGGTATATGGATCATCTCGATCAGTTTTTCGTATCAGCGTCAGATAGTGTGGAGAGTGACAATGCGACAAATCCGTAAAGGCCGTCTTGCGCTTCTGCTCCTGGCAGGAATGCTCGGCGTGGCAGGCAGTGTATCGGCTCTGGACATTAAAATAGCGAGCATCGCTCCCGAGAACTCGCCGTACGGTGTGGCTTTGAATCAGATGGCCTCCGAATGGCAGCAGATTTCGGGGGGGCGGGTCAGGGTCCTCATTTATCACAACGGCATCGCTGGAGACCAATCGGATGTCCTTCGAAAAATGCGGTTCAACCAGCTTCAGGGTGGCGTGTTTACCAACACCGCGATCGCCGCTCTTGTTCCGGAGGTACTGTCGGTAAGCGTACCCTTTCTCGTCCACAACGACGCTGAGTTTCGCTACGTGATGAAAGACATGCGTCCAATTCTCGACAAGAAGCTCGAAAGCCAGGGTTTCAAGGCGATCGCCTGGGCCGAGGCCGGGTGGGTCAAATTCTTTTCAAAAGATCAGCTCCTTACGCCTGAACAGCTGAAGGGCGATCGGCTCGCCGTCCCTCCCGAGCAGCAGGATTTACTCACGACATTCAAGATTCTCGGATACCGCCCCGTGCCGCTCGATATGCCCGAGACACTTTCGGCGCTGAACAGCGGCCTTGTCGATGTCATTTTCACAAGTCCACTCATCGTTGCCGGTTATCAGTGGTTCTCGGCGGCCCGATACATGCTCGACATGAACATAGCGCCGGCAATCGGAACGATTGTGCTGACCTCCCGCGCGTGGAATCAGATCCCTGTGCAGTTTCGGCCTGAATTTCAGGCGTCCGCGGCTCGCGCCGGGCAGAAGGTGGAGAATGGCATTCTGAAACTCGAAAACGATGCGATAGATGCGATGAAGGGGTACGGGCTTAAAATCACTCAGGTGACACCCGAGATTCGCGCGCTTTGGGAGACGGAGTTTCAGCACAACTACGATTCGATCATCGGGCCGGTGTTTGATGCCGCAACCGTCAAACTCGTTCAGGACGACCTGAAGGCATTTCGCAAGTAGACGTTATGGAAGAGCGGCCTGCCCTGTCGCCTATTGTCCGTATACTTCGCGGGACTGAGAACACTGCCGCTCTTGTTGTTATCTCGGCGCTCGCGCTTATTCCGTTCATCGACTCCTTCCTGCGAACCGCTTTTAATTCCGGGGTGCCAAGCGCATCCCATTATGTGGTGAATCTGGTTCTGCTCATTGCGTTCGTCGGTGCCGGAATTACCTCACGCGAGAAGCGACACATCGGGATCTCCGCACTCCGTGACCTCATGGAGAAGTCCCTTGCAGGGCGCAGACCCGCGGTCCTTCGCTGGGTGGACACCGGTACGGCGTTCCTCTCCGTCATGGTAACCTTCGCACTTGTCTGGAGTTCCCTGTCGTTGACGATGATCGGATTCGATCCTACGGCGACCGTCGGGGTGTTTCCGGTGCAGCTGTTCGCTGCCATCATGCCGCTCGGATTTCTCGTGATGGGAGTGCGCTTCTTTCTACAGGCACCGGACAGCCGCGCGACGCGGATCGTAGCCGGAGCGGGAATCGTAGTTGGAACACTCATTGCCCTGCCGTCGATCGCCAATATCCTCGGCGTAATATCTCCAGATGCCGGCACCTTCATCTCGAACTTACTGGGAGTGCACGAGTCGATCGCCGGTGCGATTGCATTCCCCATGATCGCACTTCTCGTCTTAGGCGCTGTCGCTGGAACTCCCATCTACGTCGTACTCGGCGGAGTTGCATATCTACTCTTTGCGGAAAACGGCGGCGCTCTCGAAGTAATTCCTAACGAAGGCTACACCATGCTGGTATCCAACACCGTGCCGGCAATCCCTCTTTTCACCGTGGCGGGATTTCTGCTTTCGGAGAGCAAGGCCGGAGAACGGCTCATTCGGCTGTTTCGGGCACTTGTAGGCTGGCTTCCCGGGGGATTGATCATCGCCGCAGTGCTGGTATCTACCTTTCTGACGTCGTTCACGGGCGCCTCCGGGGTCACAATCCTGGCGCTGGGTGGACTACTCTACTTCATTCTCACCGAAAGCGGCAATTACAAGCCTCGTTTCACCACCGGTATGCTCACGACCTTCGGAAGTATCGGCCTGCTGTTTCCGCCCAGCCTTGCTATCATCATCTATGGTTCGGTTGCGCAGGTAAATATCTTCGAGCTCTTCCTCGGCGGAATCATGCCCGGCCTGTTGATGGTCGTGGTGATGTCGATCATCGGCGTGGTGGTCTCGGTTCGACAGAAGGTCCAACCGGTGCCGTTCGTCGCCGCCGAGGCGGGAAAGTCAGTAATCGAATCGTTTTGGGAACTGCTTCTTCCGGCGATCATTATCTTTGGGTACTTCACCGGGCTCACAACCCTTGTGGAGACTGCAGCGCTTTCGGTTGTCTACGTGTTTATCGTGGAAGTTCTAATTCACCGGGAAATAGCATTCCGCGAGCTCGGTAGCGTTGTTCTCAAGAGCGTTCCAATCATCGGCGGAGTCCTTATCATACTCGCGGTAGCAAACGGGCTTTCCTACTACTTCGTCGACGCGCAAGTCCCGCAGGAGCTTGGCAAGTGGGTTGGAACCCACATTGGGTCGAAGTTCCTGTTTCTTCTTATTCTCAATTTCGCGCTCCTTCTGGCCGGAATGTTCATGGACATCTTCTCCGCGATCATCGTCATCGTTCCGCTCGTGATTCCGTTGGGGCTGCTGTTCGGCGTTGCGCCGGTACATCTCGGCATCATCTTCATAGCCAACATGGAACTTGGGTTCATCACACCACCGGTCGGTCTGAATCTTTTTCTGGCGTCCTATCGCTTCGAGATTCCGCTTCTACGCCTTTACCGCAACGTTTTTCCCTTCTTTCTCGTACAGCTTGGCATCGTGCTCATCATCACCTATATACCCGACCTCACCATGTGGCTCACCCGGATCATTCACCTGTCGCTCAAATAACAGGAACTGCAGTAGCTTCCCGCGTCCTCCCGTTATTATATTATGAGAAATTATGAGGACGAAGAGGCACGAATGAACTATCGCAGACTGGGCCGTTCAGGCTTGAAGGTGAGTGAGCTTTCCTATGGATCCTGGGTAACTTTCGGGACCCAGCTCGCAGTAGAAGGAGCGAAAGCCTGTATCCGTCGAGCGCACGAGCTCGGTGTCAACTTTTTCGATAATGCGGAGGCCTACGCGAACGGGGTCTCCGAATCAATCATGGGCCAGGCTCTCAAAGAGTATCGACGTGAGGAACTGGTGGTTTCAACGAAACTGTTCTGGGGTGGTGCCGCGCCGAACCAGACGGGTCTGTCCCGAAAGCACCTCATGGAAGGTGTGAAGAATTCACTCAGGCGACTGGATATGGAATACGTGGATCTGATCTTCTGTCATAGACCGGATCCCGAGACGCCTATCGAGGAAACCGTCCTTGCAATGAACGATATCGTACGGGCCGGTCACGCGTTTTACTGGGGAACCAGCGAATGGAGTGCCGAGCAGCTGCAGGAGGCCTACCGCATTTCGCGGGAGTACCGCGTTATCGGACCCACTATGGAACAGCCCCAGTACAACATGCTCGTGCGTGAACGGTTCGAGAAAGAATACGCACCGCTGTATAAGGAGTTCGGTCTGGGAACCACCATCTGGAGTCCGCTGGCCTCCGGAGTTCTCAGCGGCAAGTACCGGAAAGGCATTCCAGAAGGGTCGCGACTTGCGAATGTCGGCTGGCTACGGGAAGCGTACGAGAAAGACAACCTGCTCGCAGATGAAACCCTGGGCAAGGTGGAAAAGCTCGCGGGAGTGGCAAAGGACGTTGGCTGCAGCACGGCTCAGCTCGCACTCGCGTGGTGTCTGAAGAATCCGAACGTGAGTACGGTCATAACAGGCGCCAGCCGGGTGGAACAGGTTGAAGAGAACCTGAAAGCCGCCCAGTTCGTCGAGCAGATCGACAACACCGTCATGAAAAAGATCGAGACAATACTGGCAAACAAACCTGTCTAAGGGAAAGAGATTGAACCCCATGTTGCAAACAACCATTGCTCCGACAAGAAAAACAGTAAGATCCGAAAAAAAGAATACTCCCCTTCGATTCACCAACACGATGAGCCGATCGAAACAGGAGTTCAAACCAAGAGAAGACGGCAAGGTGAAAATTTTCACCTGCGGACCGTCGATTTATCGCAGACCGCATATCGGGAACTACCGCAGCTTCATGTACGAGGACATACTTGTCCGATATCTCGAGTACCTCGGGTATGAAGTGCACAGAACAATCAATTTCACCGATGTCGAAGATAAGACTATCAGTGAGGCGACCGACCAGCATACAACCATTAAACGAATTACCGAGGCAGTGGAGAAGCACTTCTTCCGGGAGGCAAAGCTGCTGCAGCTGAAACTTCCGGACTACATTCCCCGGGCAACCACCAGTATTGATTCCGTGGTCAAAGTCATCAAAGTGCTGCTCAGGAAAAAATACGCCTACTGGCACGATGGGAACGTGTTCTTCGAGCCATTGAAGAAGAAGGACTTCGGAAAGCTTTTCCGTCTCGACCTGTCTCGCTGGCCGGACCACACGGTGAGGTTCAAGCGGGATACCTACGAAGGCAACCGATGGAACCGCGGTGATTTCATACTCTGGCACGGGGAAGCCAACGCAGTAGGCGCCATGTGGGAGACCGAGCTGGGCCGTGGCCGCCCGTCGTGGAACATCCAGGACCCGGCGATGATCGTCCAGACCCTCGGGGATCAGGTGGATATCAACTGTGGCGGAATAGACAATATCTACCGGCATCACGATTACAACATCGCCATCATGGAAGCCTACTCCGGTAAGCCGTATGCGAACTTCTACCTCCACGGAGAGCACCTTATTGTCGACGGTCTGAAAATGTCCAAGAGCCGCGGCAACATCCTCTATCCCGACGACGCGCTTCAGACCGGTTACAAGCCCTACCATCTGAGATTTTTCCTCTACTACACGCATTATCGAAAGAAGCTGAACTACACTCCGGAACGGTTCGCCAAAGCCGCGGCGTATGTGGACCATCTGCGCGCGCTCGCTGCGAAGCTCGTGCGAGGCACCGGAGAAGGTGCCGACGATGATGCCGTCGCGCGGATAATCGGGAACATCGAAGTCGACTTCCGTGCAGCAGCGAACGACGACCTCGCGATCGGGCTCGCGGTCGATACAGTCGTAGTTAATCTCGAAACGATCGAAGCGCATCTGCGAGCAGGCGAGGCCGGTGGCAACGGTTCCTCGGGCCGCAGGTTATCCTCGAGACTTGCCTCGGAGCTCGAAGCCGCCCTCCGCCGCATCGATACCGTGCTGGGGGCAGTGTTCGCCTGATCAGTCGCCGAATCGAACCCGGCGCGCCGGATTGACACACGGACGGTAGTCGAATAGCATCCTTATGCATACGGATTCCCCGTACAGGAGCACGCAGATGATTCACTACAAAGATCTCGGTCTGTCCAATACTCGAAACATGTTCAAGAATGCAATGGATGGCGGGTATGCGGTACCTGCTTACAACTTCAATAATCTGGAACAGCTGCAGTCGATCATAACCGGATGCATAGAGAGCCGTTCCCCGGTTATTCTTCAGGTTTCGAAAGGTGCGCGAAGCTACGCGAATCAGACGCTTTTGCGTTACATGGCGCAGGGCGCAATGGAGCTGGTCAAGGGTGCCGGCGCGAAGATACCGGTGGCTCTCCACCTCGATCATGGCGATTCATACGATTTGTGCGTCAACTGTATCGAAACCGGGTTTTCATCGGTAATGATCGACGGATCCGCACACCCGTACGATGAAAACGTCGCGCTTACCCGCAAGGTAGTGGAGTTCGCCCACAAGCACGACGTGACCGTCGAGGGTGAGCTTGGTGTGCTCGCCGGAATCGAAGACGAGGTGTCGCACGCCGAAAGCCACTATACCAATCCCGACGATGTCGAGGATTTCGTGAAAAAGACGGGGGTCGATAGTCTGGCAATTTCGATCGGCACCTCGCACGGTGCCTTCAAGTTCAAGGTTAAACCGGGCGAGAGCGTTCCGCCTCTGCGTTTCGATATTCTGGAAGAGGTCGAGAAGCGGATTCCGGGGTTTCCGATTGTTCTGCACGGCGCGTCGTCGGTATTGCAGGAATACGTCAAGATCATCAACGAAAATGGCGGTCACATGGAGGGGACAGCCGGCGTGCCCGCCGAGCAGCTCCGCAGGGCCGCAAAATCGGCCGTCTGCAAAATCAATATCGATTCCGACGGCCGTCTGGTTATGACCGCGATAATCCGGCGCGTACTCAAAGAGAATCCCGGCGAGTTCGATCCCCGGAAGTATCTTGGTCCCGCCCGGGATGAGCTCACAAAGATGATCGTCGCCAAAAACCGCGATGTTCTTGGGAGCGCAGACCGCTACTGAGCCGGCTTCAGATCGGATCTTGTCTCAAAGGGCCTTTGGAAAGCATTTTCCGGGGCCTTTTTTTTTAACCTGCGGACAATATCGTCGTCCACCCGCCTTCTCCGCGATGCGCTGTCGGCCACGGCCGACCTGCAGCTGTCCCGATCGATTGACAGCCGCCGGAATCCTTACTATATTTGATCCATAGTTGGGGGAATATGGCCATTTTTGTCCAATAATGTCTCTGATTGGGAGGGTGAGGATGTGAAACCGGTCAAGGTCACTGCCATCGCGGCAGTTGTTGTTGTCGTGATTATAGTGTTCGTGGCCATTTTGCGGTTCGGAGGGCCCCGGAATATTTCGGGCACCTATGAACTGTTTGTCGCCAACAAGGATACAGGCACGGTCGTGGTCGTCAAGGAAATCGGTGAATCGTATGAGTTCAACATGCGGGGGACGGGCAATCTTGAAATGAGTTTCACGACGCCAAAGGCCCGCAACAACCGGTATCTGCTCGAAAGTGCGAGCGGCGGAAAGGCCTTTGCCAGGTATCAGGTCGAGGCGACAGGGAAGGGACTGCAGGGTACCGCCATGGTGTTGCCCATTGGAAGTGTCGATGTGTTTTTCAGGAAAGTAAAATGACCAGCCAAACGTGTCAGAGGGGAACAGGACGGAGCTCATGAACTTGAAGATCCGTGACGTTGCAGGAATGCTGCACGTCTCCGAGAAGACCATTTATCGCTGGATCAAAGAGAAGCGTATCCCGGTCTATCAGATAAATCACCAGTATCGGTTCAGCGCCGATGAGATTCGGGACTGGATGAGCCGGAACAGAGTAGATGCGGCGGGGGATAATGGAGTCGTCGAAGAGGCCGAAGAACGGCTGAGCATTTCCGAGCTCCTTCAGAGGGGCGGCATATTCTACAAGGTGGAAGGGGACAATGTTCGTGATGTGATCTGGAACGCAGTTGCCATCATCCCTTCACCTCCGGAAATTCCCAAAGAGACAATCGCGGAGGCCATCTACAGCCGGGAAAGAATGATGAATACCGCGATGGGCAACGGAGTCGCCGCCCCACACGCCCGAACTCCGCTTATCAGATCCGGCAAGGACGAAAACCTCTCGATCTGTTTTCTCGATCAGCCGATCGATTTCGGCTCGCTCGACGGTGAGCCCGTTCACTCGATTTTCATTCCGTTGACCGCTTCGGTGCAGCAGCATTTGGAAGTCCTGTCGAAGATTACTTTTCTGTGCAGGCAGGATGAGTTCATGGGTTTGCTTCGCGCACAGGTGGCACGTCGGGAGCTCATCGCCTACGTTGAATCCCGGGAGTCAACCTGGGAAGTGAACTAGCGCCTACAGTGCAGCGCTGTAGTCCTTACCCCGAAATTCACAGACCATCGGGGACGTTCGTTTCCAGTTCCTCAATCCAGATGCGTGCTTCCGCGTCACTTGGCGCCCGCCAGTCTCCGCGCGGGGATAATGAGCCGCCGGATCCCACCTTGGGTGAGTTTGGCACGCAGCTGCGTTTGAATTGGCTGATCTGAAAAAAACGATACACAAAAACTCCGAGCCAGCGTTTGATCTCATCGAGGCTGTACTCGTGGCGCTTTTCTTCCGGCAATTCGTCGGGCCAGTTACCCGATCTGCGATCTTTCCACGCCATGTAGGAAAGATATGCCACCTTGCTGGGCGGCATGCCGAATCGGGTGATGTAGTAAAGATTGAAGTCCTGCAGCTCGTACGGTCCGATCTTCTCCTCGGTGATCTGCGAGGGGAGGTCGCTCGCCGAAGGCTCACCTTTTCGCTTGTCTTCCCCGACGGCAGCGGCCGGGACGAGCTCCGGTGAGATTTCGGTGTCGACGATTGCCTGAAGAACCCTGCACGTTTCTTCGTCAACCTGCCTTGTCGCGATAATCCAGCGTATGAGGTACTGGATGAGCGTCTTCGGCACCGAGGCATTGACGTTGTAGTGCGACATATGGTCTCCGACGCCGTAAGTTGACCAGCCAAGCGCGAGCTCGCTGAGGTCGCCGGTTCCCACGACCAGACCGTTGTGGAAATTTGCAAGTCTGAAAAGGTGGCTCGTTCGCTCACCGGCCTGCACATTCTCGAAGGTGACATCGTACACCGGTTTCCCGTCCGCAAATGGATGGCGAAGATCCTTGAACATCTGCATGCACGACGGTCGAATATCGATTTCGCGCGCGGTGACCCCGATCGCCTGCATGAGCGCCGTCGCGTTGGACTTTGTGGATTTGCTCGTCGCAAATCCAGGCATCGTGCAGGCATGAATGTTCGTACGCGGCTTTCCCAGAAGATCCATGGTTCTCGCGCAGACGATAAGGGCGTGGGTCGAGTCGAGGCCACCGGAGACGCCGATAACCAGGTTTTCGATCCCGGTGTGTTGAAGTCTTTTTGCGAGTGCGTGCACTTGAATGTTGTACGCCTCGTAGCTGCGCTCATCACGTTTCGCCGGGTCCCCCGGCACGTAGGGGAATCGCGCGACCGTCCGCTTCAGTTCCCGCGTCGAGGGCTCATTCAGAGCAGGAATCGTGAGCTCGAACTCCACGTGACGCATCGCCCGTACATGTTCCGCCGCGGCAGATGCGCTGTCGTTGAAACTCGTCATCCGAATCCTGTCCTGAATCAGAGAGGTCAAGTCGAGGTCGGAAGTCACGAGTCTCTCATCCATGCTGAATCGTGGCGACTCGGCGAGCAGACGACCGTTTTCGTAAATCAGCGCCTCGCCGTCCCACGCGAGGTCGGTACTCGATTCACCCGAACCCGCGGCAGCATACAGATAGGCCGCAAGACAGCGGCCCGAGTGAGAGGAGGCAAGCTCTCGGCGGTATTCGGCTTTTCCGATGGTGATATTGCTCGCCGAAAGGTTCAGCAGGAGCGTGGCGCCGGCAAGCGCCGCGTGCGTGCTCGGCGGAATCGGCGTCCATAAGTCTTCGCAGATTTCCATGTGAAATGCAAAATGCGGTAGGTTCGCACAGTGGAAAATCACGTCGCTGCCGAACGGTACGCGATCGCCGCAGATTTCGACCTCCCGCGAGACGGCCTCGCGGCCCGAGGTGAACTGCCGCTTCTCGTAGAACTCACGGTAATTCGGAAGGTAGAACTTTGGCGTGACGCCAAGAACTCTGCCTTCAAGAAGCGCGACTCCGCAATTGAACAGCTTCTGGTCGATGACAAGCGGCACGCCCACGACAATAACGCACCCGATCGACTCGCTCGCGCGCACTACACTTTCGAGGGCGGAGAGGCTCGCGCGCAGGAGCGCGTCCTGATGAAAAAGGTCTTCGTTGCTGTAGGCCGACAACCCGAGTTCCGGGAATAGCGCCACAGCGCTACCGTTCGCTGCGCAGCGGCGCGCGAGCTCAATGGTTCGTTCCGCATTGTAGGAAACGTCCGCCACTCGAAGAAGCGGAACGCAGACGGAAGCACGAACAAACCCATGAGCGTACGGGGACAGGAATTCACCGGGGCTCTTCATTGCAGAATGCTATTACGCTGTCTTTCCCGATGTCAACTGCGTTGTTCGCTGTCAGTCAGCGCGCGCCGGCACCGATCGGCACCAGCCGCCGCTAGTTGGCGGACGGGACGGCGATCCACGTGTTGTGCCAGCTCGTCTCCCCGTCGTAGTGCCAGCTGCCTACGAGCCGGCCGCCATTGTCCGAAGGAGTGAAGACGATCTCGCCGGAAGTGCGGTAATGCGTCGCGGTTTCGGGAATCACCCAGTCGAGACGAAGGAGTCCCCGGTTGCGGTCGATCTTGCCAATCATCCAGCCTGAATAACCGCTGGAAGTGAAAACTCCCTGAACGTCGCCTTCCGCGTCACTTACTTTCAGGGTCATCTTGCCAAAGGTCATGACGAAGTTTCCCGAAAAGACTGAAGCCAGATTGGAAACTCGCGGGATAGACTGCGCGGAACTGCCCGACGGCGCCGAAACGGTAGTGGCATGTGCGCCGCTGTCGGCAACCACGGCCGGCAGCGCAGGCAGGTAGCGTCGCGCGCCGACGAAACGCTCCCGGTAGTATGCCTCAGCGAACGAAGAGGTGATCACTCCGGTGTCCGGACCGGCCGAAGCAGCGTGAATGAACTGGTCGTGACCTATATATATGCCGACGTGCGAAACATAGCCTTCAGTGTTGAAGAATACCAGGTCGCCCGGTCTGATGTTCGGGGGGTCTACCGAAACACCGGCTGCAAACTCCTCCTGCGTGGTCCGCGGGAGCTCAGTACCCGTTATCTCCTGGTAGACCCTGCAGACGAGGCCGGAGCAATCAAAACTGTTTGGACCGTTCCCGCCATACACATAGGGGACGCCGAGGTAGTTCCTTGCGTCCTGTACGAGATCCGTTCGCAACCGGCTTACCTTCTCGGCGCTCAGTGTCTGGGCGGACAGGGAGCCCGAGATTCCGAAGACGAGGGCGAAGGAAAGAAGAACGACGTTGAATCGGCGAAGTTTGTGTGCGGCCAAAGATCCTCTCCTCTATGTCAGTATATCGGACATTTTGCCGGAATTCCGTACTCGAATTGCGCCATCTGCGCCTCGTCGGACTTGCTTGTCCGCCCGCGGGCGGGGCTGCTATAATCTCCCATTCTTTGTCGCACCGGGCGGCACAGGGGAGGGGCAAATGAAGGCGAATCAGGTGGCCGCGCAGCTGTATACAGTCCGCGATTTTCTGAAGACTCCTGCGGAAATCAAACGTTCGCTGCGGCGCATTCGCACCATCGGCTACCAGACGGTCCAGATTTCCGGAGTTGGCGAAATCGCCGACGCAGAGCTCTCCCGGATCCTCAAAGGGGAGGGACTTTCGGTCTGCTCCCTGCATGAAAAGGGCGATACTATCCTGACTGAACCGAATCTCGTCGCCGAGCGTCTCGAACGGTTCGGCTGCACATCGATAGCTTATCCGTTTCCGTCAGGCGTCGCCCTGGGAACCCTGGCTCAGGTTCGAACTTTTGCCCGTGCACTCAACCGGGCGGGCGCAGCCTATCACTCTCTCGGGAAAGTCCTCAGCTATCACAATCACGATATCGAGTTCGTGCGGCTAGGGGCACAGACAATACTTGAACTGCTTTTCAGCGAAACGGATCCGAAGAACCTCACCGCGGAGCTCGATACCTATTGGGTTCAGGCGGGAGGCGCCAATCCGGCGGACTGGGTAAGAAAACTGAAACGCCGGTTGCCGATTCTTCACATGAAGGACTACGGGGTGACCGCAGAGCGACGTCCGGTTTTCCGTGAAATCGGTGCGGGAAACCTGGACTGGCACGAGATAACCCGCGAAGCCGGCAGATCCGGTTGCGAGTGGTACGTCGTCGAACAGGACGCAAACTGGATCAATAACGATCCGTTCCGCTCTCTGACGGCAAGTTTCGAATTCATACAGGAAACTCTGGTTACCGCCTGACCGCGGGCGGCCGGCGGACGAGGCCGAATGTGTTCCATCCAGTAGTCGAGGGCTGGTTTTCCCGTGCGTACGGCGAAGCGACTGAAATTCAGGCGTTGACCTGGCCCCGGATCGCCGCCGGCGCGAACGTCCTCGTGTGCGCCGAAACCGGGAGCGGGAAAACTCTATCCGCGTTCCTGTGGGCGATCGACTCGCTGCTCACCGGAAAGTGGGAATCCGGGAAAGTATCGGTGCTCTACGTTTCCCCATTGAAAGCTTTGAACACCGACATCCATCGTAACCTTCTCGTCCCTCTCCACGCAATTCGCGAACAGTTTCTCGCCGCCGGGGTCCGGACGCCCGAAGTTCGGGTTCGCACACGCAGCGGAGACACGTCGCAGCAGGAACGGCAGCAAATCGTACGACGCCCGCCCGAAATCTTCATTACTACTCCGGAGTCTCTGAACCTCATGCTCGCTTCCCCTCGCGCCCGCGGGATCCTGGAAACAGTGAAGGTGGTAATCCTCGACGAGATACACGCGGTGATCGGATCCAAGCGGGGCACGCACCTCATCACCGCAATCGATCGACTCGTCCGCGACGCCGGCGACTTTCAACGAATCGGCCTTTCCGCAACGATCCGTCCGCCGGAAATCGCGGCATCGTTCCTCGGCGGCTATGTTCTCGCAGGGAGAGGAACCGACGCAGTCTATCGCCCGAGACCGGTCCAGATCATCTGCGCTTCCCAGTCGAAACGACTGCAGGTATCGGTTGTTCACCCCCGGTCGCTTTTGCGCGACTCCTCCCCGCAATCGACGGAGGACTGGTCCGATGCAGACACCTTCTGGGAACGGCTCGCCGAATCGCTGAAGCGCATTGTTGCGCGCAATCGCACGACGCTCATATTCACCAACAGCCGGCGACACGCGGAGAAGATCACGCTGCTCATGAACCGGGAGGAACCGAAAGAACTTGTCTACTCGCATCACGGTTCGCTTTCCCGTGAGATACGTTCGTTTGTCGAGCACGAATTGAAGGCGGGACGCCTGCGAGGTATCGTTGCTACAAGTTCACTGGAGCTGGGGATCGACATCGGTGAGCTCGACGAGGTGGTACTCGCGGGAACTCCCAACTCGGTTGCCTCGGCCATCCAAAGAATCGGCCGTGCCGGTCATCGAGTCGGGATCCCGACCAAAGGTACCTTCGTTCCTGTTCATTCGCGGGACTACCTGTTTGCCGTTGTAATGGCAAGCGCCGTTGTCGCCCGCGAAATCGAGGAGCTGCATCCGGTGGTTGCGCCGCTCGACGTCCTTGCACAGGTGATGTTGTCGATGGTGGCGAATGAAGCCGGGAACGTGGACGATCTGTACGATGAAATCCGCACGAGCTATCCCTTTCGGGATCTGGGCCGCCGGCAATTCGACCTGGTGCTTGACATGCTCCGCGGCAGATATGCCGACTCACGCGTTCGGGAGCTGGCGCCCCGTCTTCATGTCGATGAAGCGACCGGCACAGTCCATGCGGCAGATGGCGCTCGAAGGCTCCTCTATCGCTCCGGTGGAACAATCCCGGACCGGGGCTCTTACGACATGCGGCTTGCCGGCCGGCAGGATGGCTCTCCGTCCGGCCGTTCTCCAGCGGGCAAAATCGGTGAGCTCGACGAAGAGTTCGTCTGGGAACGAACGCCGGGAGAGATCTTCTCGATGGGTGCACAGGCGTGGAAAGTTGTCCGGATTGGCGATCGCGACGTTGAAGTAGTACCCGCGGGAAATGCCGCCAACGCAATTCCCTTCTGGCGCGCCGAAGCGCTGCACCGGGATTTTTCCTGCTCCAACCGGATCCTCGAGTTTCTCGAACGATGGTCCGATTCGACCGAAACCGACGCATTTGCGCAGGCACTCGTCTCGCAGTCCGCGGCAGACCAATTCTCCATAGAAGAGATCCGCGGTCTCGTACGCCGGCAGCGCGAATCAACGGGGGGCCTCTTTCCGCACCGACACCACCTGGTGATTGAGCGCTTCCGGGATCCGCGACACCCTGATGGAGGGGACCAGATCATCTTTCACACGATGTGGGGAGGTCGCGTCAATCACCCCTTTGCGCTGGCTTTCGCGCAGGCGTGGGAAGAGCGATTCGGTATTCCAATCGAAGTTTTTGCGGACAACGACTCCATTTTGCTCTTTTCGCCCGAACGCTCCGAAAGCTTCG
>DATKUF010000315.1:0-4779 GCA_035530755.1 Spirochaetia bacterium
CTGGGTTGTCTCTCGATTTGTGCCGCGTCGGTTTGTCTATGCGCTTGCCACCGGCTGGGCACGGTGACGAGCGTCAGCTCTCCTTCTCCCGGCCGCCGCGCGGTTTTTTCCCCTTCTCCGGCTCGCCTTTCTCTTCGTCCACAATATCGACCCGGATTGTGGTGCCGCTCTCGTCTTCGGCGTGCACGTCGGAATCGCGCGACCCTGAGGGGTCTCCGGTCTGGCGATCCCGTTCAGCCGATCGGCGAGCATTTTCGAAGAATTCGCCCACCTGCTTCAGTCCTTCGGTGATCCCTTTCTCTGCCGACCGGAGAAACTCATTCACCACGTCGGGACGCCCACCGTTTCCGGCCCCTTCCGGCCTGCCTCGATTCCCACCGTCCGACGGTTTGGAAAACTCGCTGTATCGCTCGCGAATCTGTTCGGCGGTTCGTTCGACGTTGTCGCGGATCTGCTGGAAGGCGTCTTCGAATCCTTCGGAAAAGCTCTTACGTCCACTCGCCATATCGTTGAAGTTGCGCACCCCTCGGTAGACCTCAGACACCGGATCTCCGGTGCCACCCGTGCCGCGCAGCTGCTCCCGATAGAGCGAGGACAGACCCGGAATATCCCGAAATATCCATGCGAGTATGCTGCGCAGATAGACAACGCGGTCGGGTTGCTCACGTTTGTTCACACGGCCGAGCTCCTCGATTACCGCGCCCACAAGCGTTCCCGCATACTCGGAATAGACCGGTTCGGCGGGACGAATCATCCTGATGTACTGATAGGCGGCTATGTAGTTTCGCTCGCTGACGAGTCGTTCGAAATGTGTCTTGTCCCAAGTCTGATTCATATTAGTCTCCCTTTGCCTGGACGCTTCCCAGCCCGGACACGGCTATACTCTCGGAAGCAACAGGACCGTAGTAATCAACCTTTCCAACCCCGTCCAAACGCCCCGACAATTTTCCACCGTTCATTGTAAGCACTATGTTGCTCGCTCCTGCCGCGGTGACTGTCGCATTTGTGGTCTTGCTCCCCCGGAAGTTCACGTTCGCCGCGCCGGCACAATTGACCGTGAAATTCTCGATTCTGTTTCCCGTTCCGGTCACCGTAGTCGCCCCGGCGAGGGAAATCCACAGAGCCGGCTCCACGAAGCCGTCGATATTCGCGTTCACCCCGCCTCTGAACTCAATGCGGTTGAGTGCCGGTGATGTAATCCTTGCGGCGAGCTTTCCCTGCAGCAGTTTCGCCTCGTGGACCAACCCAATCGTCACGTTGCCGTCCCGGGACTCCACACGAACGTCCTGAATGACGCCGGACGGAGCTTCGACGTGCACCGTTGCGGTCTCCCCGCGAGTCAGACTCACCTCCCAGCCACCCTCCACAACCAGAGTTTTCAGACTCGAAACCGGAAAGTCCTGCGAGAGTCGAGGTGAACTTCCGATGCCGTCGGCGGTTTCGGTCACTTTGTTGACGGCAGCCTCAACGGCCGGTCGGACCTTCTCAACGTAGAGGTATCGACCCACCACGATCATTACTCCGACGACAACGACGATGCCCGCAATACTCGCGAATAGCAGACGCTTTTGCGTATCCATTTTTTTTCTCCGGAGGGCAGACCAGATGACTTAAGTATATTGCGCCCGATAGCCAGGATCAACTGCGCCTCTTCGGTCATGCTCCCCCGGCCGCTCCCGGTTCGAGTAGATCATCAGGACCGACCGGAGTTGACCCCGTAGGCCAATCCTGCCATAGTATTCCTTGCCGCAGCGAAAGGTGGTTTTCCCAGCATGTCGAGCATACGAGAAATAGGGTCCGACCGCCCGAGTATTAACCTGATCATTTCACTTACCTACGCGGGGTTGGCAATGGTGCTGTTCACCTACCTTGCACCGCCCGTCCTGACTCCGTCGATGGCGGCAGCAATTCCATTGCTTGGAACGTTGCCGGGAGACTTGCCCGGATACGTGTCAAGATTCCTCGCTTCCTTCCTCCTGCTCGGGGTTGGTCCGATCGTGCTCGCCCGTATTTTCGGGTGGAATCGGAGTTACCTTGGCATCGCGAACTCGAGGGGATTCCTGAAAACAGGGCTTTTTTTTATTCTGCTGGCCGCGTTTCTTCTCGTAGGTTTCACCAGCGCCTACTCAAAGGGGCTTTCATCCTTTTACCCCTACTCCCACACACTGGTTGTGTGGAGCACCTCGGTGTCCGGCTGGTACTTTGTCCTCCACGTAGTGTTGTATTTTGTCTTCTACTACGTTCCGTGGGAGTTGTTTTTCCGTGGCTTCCTCATTCTGCCCTTTCTGATTGCATATGAACGAAGCACGGCAGCCGGTCCGACGCCGCCCGATTCCGGCATCACACGGGCCGGATTCGTGCTGGTGATCGCCAGTTTCCAGATCATTCCCTCCGCCCTTCTCCACTTCGGGCATCCGTTCAGTGAAATGGCGACCGCGGTGCTCTTTGGACTGGTGGCCGCATGGCTGGTCTGCCGAACCCGTTCCGTTCTGCCGGGCCTTTTCCTTCATGCAGCGATTGGAATCGCCCTGGACACCGGAATTCTTTTTCGGAAGCTGGGAGTCTTCCCTGCACTTCCGTGGCTGTCTTAATCAGGAGGATGGGATGAGCGAGCGCACATTCGACCGAGTCCTGCTGACCGGGGCATCGGGTTTCATCGGCGGGCATCTGGCTGCGGAGCTCGCGCGCAGAGGCTACCGCGTGCGTGCGTTATACCGCCGGGAGAAAATCCCCGAGGAGCTCGCACAGCTTAACAAGCAGGGTGTGGAGACTGTTCGGCTCGACCTGGCAGCGAGCGCCGAAATTCTGGCCGGTGAGCTGCAAAAGGCACTCGAGGGAATTGAGGCGGTATTCCACGTAGCTGCTCTCGCCGGCGACTGGGGTCCGCTTGATCGCTATACCCGCCAGAACTTCGACGCAACCGTGACGCTGCTCGAGGCCGCGCGACTCTCGGGGTGCAGGAAATTCGTTTTCACCAGCTCGATCGCAGTGCATGGTTTTGGTCCCCACAACGAAAGCACCGAAGACGGGCCTTACTATCCGTTGATCGTTCCGTACCAGACAACGAAAAAAATGGCGGAAGAGTTCGTCATCAGGCAGAATGGTCAGGGAATCGCAACGACCGCCATACGACCGGGAAATGTGCTTGGTCCGCGCGACACCTCGGTCAGTTTCCTGCTTTTCGACGCAATGGAGCACGGACTGCGCGGAAACATCGGCGGCGGCAAGAGCCTCACCTGCCCGGTTTTCGTCGGGGACGTCGTGGATGCGCAAATTCGCGCCCTCGAGAATCCAGCTGCGGATGGGCTGATATTCAACGTGACGAGCGGCGAAAAGGTGACCTGGGCGGAATACCTGGCGTACGCGGGTGAGTTGCTCGGCCTTCCGCCACCGAAACTGAACCTTCCTCTGTGGCTCGCGCGTTCCATCGCCGTCAGCCTGGAGTCGTTCTATCGGTTGTTCTCGATCAAGAGCGCTCCCACGCTTACGCGTTACCGCGTGAATCACGTGGCGTATGACTACTCGTTTTCGATCGAGCGCGCCCGCAGGGTGCTCGGTTATGAACCAACCGTCGGTTGGCGAAAAGCACTCGAATTAACTGCAAAAGACTACCTTCGCCGCAGAAGCGGGCGTTAGTCGGATCCTGGAAAGTGTGGCTATGATCGGTCAGATAGACAGGGAAAAGGGACCCTCGTTCGCGAACATTTTCAAGTACATCGTCATCGTCATCCTGATCGGACTTGCGGTGAATTTTTTTATTGCCTTTCTGATGGACCGGAAGGCAGTCGTCGTTGCTCTGCAGCGTATCCGGATCGTCTACCTGGTAATCCCGTTCGGCTGCTACCTCATGGTCAATGTCGTCGATTCGTTTCGTACTGTTCTCGTTGCCCGGCAGTTCGGGGCGAAAGTGTCACTTGGACAGGCTTTTTTCAACAGCGTAATCGGCGTACTCTTTAACAATCTCACCCCGATGGGTGCCGGCGGTCAGCCCTTCCAGATTTACCACCTCCAGCAGCAGGGACTCAATACCCGAATCGCAACGAACATCATCCTTTCCCGGTTCGTCGAGAATGCCATGGTGCTGATGTTCATCCTGGTGCTCGCAACCCCCGTCATCATCGATATTTCGCAGTCTTTTGCGATCGGCGGCGTTGTGATGCTTGTCGGCCTGGCGGTGACCTTCGTTTTCGCGTTCTTTTTCCTTGCCGCGCTGGTGAAGCCGAACCTGATCGGCCGTTTCGCACTCTTCATCCGAAAGAATTCCCTGGGGCGCTGGATCTCCCGCATCTCCCGCAAACCCAACTGGGCCGAGGATCTGGTGACCTGGTCGGTGGAACTGCGTGAAGAGGTACATTTCCTCTGGACCGAAAAGCTCTGGGTGATGTCGTTCGACACCTTTCTCGGAATCGTCAACCTGCTGTTTCAGGTGACCAGCCTCTATTACGTCATCGTGGTGGTAACGGGAATCAGACCAAACTACGTGGACGTACTCATGACCTACGTGGTGATCTGGCAGGTGGTTTTCTACATACCAACCCCGGGAGCGAGCGGAAGCGTAGAAGGCGCTTTCGCCATGGTGTACAGCATGCTGACGCACAACCCCGAACTCACACTCATAGCTATCGTCGTCTGGCGATTCGCAACCTATTACCTTCACATATTCTTCGGTTCCGTCGTTCTGCTCACCTATCTGCGGCGCAGAAACCGGCGCTACGAGGCCGCCGGTTCAGACCAACCGTCCAATTCCAGGTGAAAAACCGACACTGAGTCCGGCAACCA
>DATKUF010000316.1:0-2798 GCA_035530755.1 Spirochaetia bacterium
GCTAACTTCATGAGCCTTGCGACCCTTGCGGGAAGCATCGTTGGTGCAACAACCCCGACAAGCGGACTCACGAAGGGAACCATCGAACTCGACCTGACTCCGTTCACCTTCGGTGGAATCAATGCCGCGACCGCGATGAACTTCGCTTCAGGTGCGCCTTCACTGTTCGACACATGGGACATTTCCGCCTACGTGAACCTCGGAAAGGCTCTGTTCCGCGTTGGTTACATCACCGGACAGACCGGAGCTGGATCACTCGGAACCCCGAACTGGAATGCTCCTGCCGGCGGAACCAATGGTCTCTACCTCCGGGCAGGACTGGCGTTCTAACTCTCTCAGGAACTCGGTTCCTAAAGGCCCCTCTTCGGAGGGGCTTTTTTTTTACCCTCGGATCCGCGGTATTGAATCGCGCCGGTTTCCTCCCTGTCGTATTCTATTGGAACCGTTACTGGTTTGATCCGATACGCAGGAGGAAATGATGAATAGTCTCAATTCAATTCTCATTGAAGGAAATCTGACGCGCGATCCGGTGTTGTCTTCAACGCCGAAGGGGACGGCGGTCTGCACGTTTTCCCTGGCGTCAAACCGCTTTTATCGCCAGGACGATGAGAGCAAGCGGGAGGTTTCGTTCTTCGACATCGAGACGTGGGCGAAGCTCGCCGATGCATGTGGCGAAAATCTCAAGAAGGGCCGCGGTGTGCGGGTAGTCGGCAGATTGAAGCAGGATCGATGGGTAGACTCCGAGGGGAAGTCACAGTACCGCGTGAAGATCGTCGCGGAACACGTGGAGTTCCGGCCTGATTTCCGCACAGCGGCCGATGACGAAGCGGCCCAGACCGAGGATGCTGAGCCTGCCGAACATGCGGAGATCGAAGCCGCCGAGAGCGCTGAAGCCGAAGTTGCGCTCCCGTTCTGATTCGTCCATCGACATTCAGATGACGTTGAAGATGTGCGGTGTTTCTATTGACAGAAACACCGCACTTGGTTATTCTCTTCCTACCATGACCAAGACAATAAGTTCGATGAACATGACATGCACTGAGTGGTGGCGGTTCTGGAGAAGCTCCGGGGCCTGATTGTTGTTCGAACGACTAAGGCCGTGCCGGAGATTCTGTGGGAATACCCAGGGATTGCGGCACGGCTTTTTTTTATGCCAAAGAGGGTGCAGGAGGAGAGGATGGCGCGAAAAGACACCATCGTGAAGATTCTGCCGGGAGACCGGTTTACGCCGTTTGGACTTGCGCGAAAGCTTTCCGCGCGCGCAATCCTTGAGTCATCTTCGTTCCAGCGCGGGCGCGAACGCTATTCGGTCATTCTGGTACGGGAGGCGTTTCGCGTTGAGCAGCGAGGCCGCGATGTGGTCGTCGTTAGCGACGCCGGGGAGCGGCCCGCGACGGGAGATCCCGCCGACATCCTTGATGCGCTGGTTGCGCTTGCGGATCAGCACGGGCAGCTGCATCAGGATTTCCCATTCCCGGCAGGTGGAATCGGATACCTCAGCTTTGAGTTCGCCCGTTTCTGCGACATATCAACGTTCAGATCAAAGAGTGATCCGCTTGGACTTCCGGACGCGGCATTTCTGTTGGGACATGTCTTTGTGATCTTTGATCACTATACCGATCTGCTGTACGTGATCGGCGTCAACTATGACGAACATCAGATCGATCTCGAAGAGGCGGTGGGCGCGGTCGAATCACGCCTCGCGGATATGGACTTCACCTACCTGAGCGCCGATTCGCAGGAGTATCCGGCGACCTACGTAAACGCTCCCGATGACCGACCCTATTATACTGCCGCGGTGAATCGCATTCGCGAGGAGATTGTCGCGGGCAATCTGCTGCAGGCAGTGCCGTCGCGCCGTGTCGAGGTTCGGACGTCGATTCCCGCTATCGAGGCGTACCGCCGGTTGCGCACGACGAATCCGTCGCCATACCTTTTTTACCTCGATTTTGGCACCTACCAGCTCCTTGGCGCCTCTCCGGAGGTCCATGTGAGGGTGAAGGACGGGAAAGCGATAGTGCGGCCTATTGCAGGCACCAGGCGGCGCGGTGAGGACCGGCAGCAGGATCGCGCCCTTGAACATGAGCTCCTGAACGACGAAAAGGAGCAGGCCGAACACCTCATGCTGGTTGACCTCGCGCGGAACGATCTGGGACGCGTCTGCAAGCCGGGAACGGTGAAAGTGACAGCATCGATGGTCGTCGAGAGGTATTCGCATGTGATGCATCTGGTGTCGCAGGTGGAGGGTGAGTTGCCCGACGGCGTAGGCGGCGCGCAGGCAGTGCGGGCGACTTTTCCGGCAGGCACCGTATCGGGTGCACCGAAACTGCGCGCGATCCAGGTGCTCGATGAAATAGAGCCCGTGCGCCGCTCATTCTACGCGGGAATCGTCGGATATGTTGAACCGGGCGGCAATCTGGACACCTGTATTACGATCCGCGCGGCGCTCAAGCAGGGCGATTTGATGGTTCTCCAGGCCGGCGGTGGAGTCGTATTTGATTCGCAACCCGAGCGGGAGTACCAGGAGACTCAGGAAAAGCTCGGGGCGCTTGCGGTCGCTATCGGCCTTGACCTGGGAAACAGTACCGGCACCGCGCGAGAGTCGGCAAAGGAGGCGGCGAAATGATACTTCTGATCGACAACTACGATAGTTTCACCTATAACCTCTACCAGTACCTGCGTGAAATTACCGATGAAGAGGTCCGCGTGCTGCGGAATGATGCCGCGACCGTTGCCGAGATCGGCGCAATGGCTCCGCGCTGCATAATCATCTCACCGGGACCAGGGCGGCCGGAGGA
>DATKUF010000317.1:0-3384 GCA_035530755.1 Spirochaetia bacterium
CTCAACGCCGCTTTCGAGTCGGGCAGACCGACGCTGTTCTTTTACCCGAAAAACTGCCTGAACGACCGGGAGAACGCAACCTCAACCGACGTGCACCGCCAGCTCGTTCCTCTAGGACGGGCTCGATTTGTGAGTCGAGGCGACGCGCTCACCCTTGTCGGTTGGGGCAACACGGTCGCGCACTGCCGTCAGGCGGCGTCCGCCCTCGCCGTCGCCGGTGCTTCGTGCGATGTTATCGACCTGCGGAGCCTCATGCCATGGGACGAGGACGCGGTTCTGGAATCGGTGGAACGCACCGGACGGCTGATCGTAGTCCACGAGGACAACCATACCAACGGATTCGGGGCGGAAGTCGTCGCTACGGTTGCCGAACGGGCATCCCGCAAGATCGAGAGTCGCAGAGTGACAAGGGCTGACACCTACGTTCCGTGCAATTTCGGCAATCAGCTCGATGTGCTCCCGTCGTTTCGAAGAGTGCTCGAAACTGCGGTAAAGATGATGCGCGGATCGATCACCTGGAGAAAGGCACTCAACGGTGAGAAGAACGTCTATTCTGTGGAGGCAATTGGATCGAGCCCGTCCGACGAATCGGTCACCGTGGTCGAGTGGAAGATCCGGCCCGGGGATCGCATTGAGGATGGTGCAGCGATAGCCACTCTCGAGGCGGACAAGGCTGCAGTCGATCTTTCGTCGCCGGTGTCCGGCACCGTGGTCGATCTTCTCGTCGAAGAAGGAGACATCGTAAAAGTCGGCACACCCATCGTGAAGGTCAAGACAGGATCGGAAGACGACGGGGAAGCCCACGAGCATGTCAGACCGATAACCCGGGAAGAGGCTGGCGAACCGATCATCAGCGGTCTCGACCGTCCCGGCCGAGGCAGTCGCGAGAAACAGACACCTGAAGCCGTGAAGAGTCGATCGGTAATCGTGAGTATCGCGGGAATTGCGAGCGCGCGCGGGAAACGGATAGTTACGAACGAAGAGATTGCAGCGCTTTCACCGGAATGGGATGCAGCGGACATTCTGAAGCGGACGGGAATCGCCTCACGACCCTGGCTCGCCGACGGCGAATCGGCACTCAGCATTGCGGTTGAGGCCGCAGGAAAACTGCTTGCCGATCGGAACATGACGATTCGGGACGTCGATCTGCTCATCTGCTCGACCGAGACCCCCATGCAGAACACCCCCTCAATGGCTGCTCTCATTCAGCATGGGCTCGCGAAAGGTGATGACGCGGCCCTGTGTGCGGCCTACGACATAAACGCCGCCTGCTCCGGCTTCATTTACGCTCTGCAGATAGCGTACGACTATCTGCAGAGTTCCCCCGGCCATCGTGTCCTCGTCGTCACAACAGAAGCCCTCTCGCCTCGACTGGACCTGACCGATTTTGGAACTGCACCAATCTTCGGCGATGCCTCCACAGCTACCCTCATTGCCGGCGGTGAGGCGGCCATTCCCGGAGGTCTACGGGTATACCGGCCTGTCATTGCCGCGCACGGTGAAGATGGTTCGATTCTTCGCGTTCCATCGGACCCGGCGAACAAGATCTACATGGACGGACCGAAGGTCTTCCTCGAAGCGATCAAGGACATGATGCTGATGCTCGGCCAGGCCTGCGACACGGCGGGAATTGCAGCCCAGGATCTCGACCTTATAGTTCCCCATCAGGCAAACCAGCGAATCATCAACGCAATCCGCCAGAGAATGAAGTTCCCGCGCGAAAAGATGTACAGCAACATCGCCAACAACGGCAATACATCGTCGAGCACGATCCCGCTCTGCCTCGAGGAGATTCTCTCGGCGCCCGAGACGGCAAGACTCCTGGGAATCGCCGCGTTCGGCGGCGGGTTCACCTTTGGCGGAGGGGTCCTGGAGCGGATTCGGTAGACGGCGCTCTGCGCCGGAAGGAGCTGCGATGGACACGTCCGAGCCGAAGACACGGTGCCCCTGGTGCGCTTCCGATCCCCTCTACGTCCGTTATCACGACGAGGAGTGGGGAGTCCCGGTGCACAGCGAGGCGAAACACTTCGAGTTCCTCATCCTCGAGGGAGCTCAGGCCGGGCTTTCCTGGTTCACGATTCTCCGCAAGCGAGAGGCCTATCGGAAGGCCTATCACCAGTTTGATGCAAAGAAAGTTGCCCGTTTCAACGAGGCCGACGTGGAGCGGCTCCTCGGGGACGCCGGTATCGTCCGGAACCGACTCAAGATCCGTGCATCTATTGAAAACGCTAAGCGATTTCTGGAAGTACAGCGGGAATTCGGCACTTTCGACGCATACATCTGGAGTTTCGCCGGCGGAAAGACGCGGGTCAACCGGTGGAAGTCGCTCGCCGAGGTGCCGGCAACTACACCGCTATCTGATGCGATAAGCAAGGATCTCAAACTCCGGGGTTTCAAGTTCGTGGGCTCCACGATCATTTACGCCCATCTTCAGGCGATCGGGATCGTGAACGACCACCTGATCAGCTGTTTCCGCCATCGCGAGATTACCGGGTAGTCAAAAAATGGGCCCGCCGACATTGATCGTCTGACGGGCCGGTAGGTCCCCCCTTGTGGGTCGGGGTTAACCCGAATTCTAATCTAGCCGAGCCCACTTTGCAAGCCTTTTGTTAACAAAAGTAGAAGCATCGCACGCAAGATCTGTCGATACTAAATCCAAGAGAGACGAACCATGAGACACGCTGATTATGGACGGCCAATCGCGGTTATCACCGGCGCAACAAGCGGGATCGGGGCGGAGTTCGCGCGTCGGTTCGCGGAAAAAGGTTACGATCTGGTTGTCACCGGACGGCGAAAAGACAAAATATCGCAGTTGGTCAAGGATCTCGAGGAACGGTACGGGACTCAGGTCGAAACAATTCTTTGCGAATTGTCGAATCCTGATCACCTCGATCGCCTCGTTCGGAGACTCTCGGAGAAAGATGACATCGCCATCCTGGTCAATAACGCCGGTTTCGGCATTCAACGCAGGTTCGCAGAATCAGAGGTGGACGGGTTCCTTGCGATGGTACGCGTGCACGTGGAGACGACAGTCCGACTTGTTCACGCGGTTCTCCCGGCGATGCGAAGACGCCAGCGGGGAGCGATCATCAACGTCTCGTCTCTGATGTCGGCACTTCCGGCGCCGGGAAGCGCGGTGTATAGCGGCACAAAAGCGTTCCTCACGCTTTTCAGTGAGAGCCTGCACATGGAACTCCGCCCAGACAACATACACATTCAGGCTCTTTTGCCCGGGTTTACGCGAACGGACTTTCACGACCAGATGTTGAATCGCGAGCTCGAAACTTCGTCCTCACGGTTCCGTTCGCGTGGACTGTTGCGCTTTCTTGCTCCGGCGAAGGTGGTCCAGGACTCACTCAACGCCTTGAAGCGTGGCAAGGTGAT
>DATKUF010000318.1:0-20476 GCA_035530755.1 Spirochaetia bacterium
ATTTGCCGGAGGCATTTCTTGAGTCACCCCGCTTCGCGCATCGTATTTGTAGTAGCCCTGGTGTCCGCGGTACTCGCGGCTCCATTCTCAGCATTCACCCAATCGGGTCCACCGCTTGCGGTAAGTCAGAGCGGTGCACAGATCGATCCGCTCGACCTGCTCTCCTTCCCGGACACAGAGGTCGGACATACCAGCAATCCGATCGAGTTCACCGTCCGCAATGTCGGGGAGGCCGATCTCACGCTTCCGAAGGAACGGGCAGTCGCATTGACGGACGGCGAGACAGAGATGTTCGTGATCACTTCGCAGCCGGGTTCGACGCTGGCAATCCACGAACGGGCGAGGTTCAGCGTCGCGTTCAAACCAACAAGCATCGGCGAGAAATCCGCCACCGTGACCATTACTTCGAGCGATCCGGATTACCCCACATTCAGCTTCGAGGTTGCCGGAAACGGGATAGTCACTCCCGCGCACTAGCCGGATTGCGGCAGGACATTCGCCTACTTCGCCCCAAGCGCGGCGGCTGCCACGTCATGCACGGGGGTCGCTATCTTCGCCTCTGCACCGAGCCGGGAAACGGCGCCGCACAGATCGTCGATCTCGGTAAGACCGCCGGATTCGAGATCGAGAAGAAAGCTCGGTTTCATCGATTCCGGCAGCGAGTAGATGAATTCAACAATTCGCTTTTCTTCACCGGCGTCGATCGCGGTGCCCTGTGTTCGCGCCACGGCAACAACTTCGGAAACCGCGCGCTCCACCAGGCGCCGTCCCCGGACAGTGCTTCTGATCGGGCCAATTGCCGACCGGGACAGACCGCACACGGCGGCCATCGTGGAGATGAAAGCGAACTTCCGCCACAACTCGGTGCGTATGTCGGCTGAGACTACCGCCTCGACGCCGCACGCCCGCAGTGCGTCCGCAAGACGGGCGGCCCGGACCGAATCTCCTCCGTCAAGCTCCCCGATGACGACACGCTGAAACGGGCTCTTTCTCTCGACGATTCCGGGAGAAGATCGAACGACGCTTATGGTGGTAAGCCCGCCTAGGAGGAGCCGGTGCGCCACTCCGGCCTTTTCCAGCATTGCGGCCGCCTCAACTCCGTTGAGAAGCGGAACGATTATGGCGGACTTCTCTGAGAGATACCTTGCCGCCGGCGCGATCTCCCCGATGGAGTAGTTCTTCACCGCCACGAGAGCAAAGTCGACAGCTTCCATCTCGGTATGATTGTCGGTTACCGTGGGGTGAACGCAAAACGAACGTTCGGGAGTCCGTACCTCCAGACCATTCGTTCGAACCGCCGCAAGATGAGCCCCGCGAGCGAGCAGAGTTACCTCGTGACCTGCCTCGCAGAGGATCCCTCCGTAATAGCTTCCAACTGCTCCCGCTCCAAGTACTGCAATTTTCATAAATCACGCCCCTCTTCCGTACGCCACGGAAATCTTCGCCGCCAGCGCAGCGTTGTTGAATACCAGCTTGATGTTCGACTCGAGCGAATCACCGCCGGTGAGCTCCTTGATACGGGCAAGCAGAAACGGTGTGGTATCCTTCCCGCGGATGCCCTGCTTCCCGGCTTCCGAAAGTGCCTGTTCGATGGCCCCGTTGATTATCGTTGGGTCCATCGAGTACTCCTCCGGAATGGGATTGGCAATGACGGCGCCGCCGGAAAGACCAAGGTCCCATTTTGCCTGGAGAACCCGCGCTATTTCTTCCGGAGAGTCGCGACGGTATTCGAGCCGGAATCCGCTTTTCCGGGTATAGAAAGCCGGCAGCTCATCGGTTCCGTAGCCGATTACCGGGACACCCCGAGTTTCGAGGTATTCGAGTGTCAGGCCAAGATCGAGAATACTCTTCGCGCCGGCGCAGACCACAGCTACATTGGTTCGGGCAAGCTCCTCCAGATCGGCCGAAATATCGAAAGAGCGATCCGCCCCCCGGTGAACTCCCCCGATCCCTCCCGTCGCGAACAGATGAATCCCGGCAAGACCTGCCACGATCATGGTCGCCGCCACCGTGGTCGCTCCGTTTCCCCGGGACGCCACAACGAAAGGCATGTCGCGCCTGCTCGCCTTCGTAATGGCAGTTCCGCCCTTTCCCAGCGCTTCTATCTGTTTCTGGCTCAACCCGGCTTTGAGTCTGCCGTCGAGAATAGCTACGGTAGCCGGGACGGCTCCGTTGTCGCGGACGAGTTTCTCGACCGCGAACGCGGTTTCGACATTCTGCGGATAGGGCATACCGTGACTGATGATGGTGGATTCCAGGGCTACCACTGCGCGGTTCTCGCGAAGTGCGGCCTCCACCTCAGGGGTGATATCCAAAACCGTTTTCATCGAACCTCCATGACTCGGATCTGCTGCGCGAGTTCGGCGACTGCTGCTGCGTTCATTCGCGGATTCACTGTTTCATCCACACCAACGGTAAGAGCGGCGGCCGCTATCGCCGATTTCGCAATCATGCGGATCGACATCCCGCGGACCACGCCTTCGGCGATCGCGGCGCTGGCCGCATCGCCGGCCCCGCTCACATTCCGAACCGGCCGATCCGGTGCAAGCGCAATTCCCCGGTCCGGCCGCGCACCAGCGTCACCGCTTCTTCCGTTGCCTGCGGAGAAAAACATTCCGCGCTCGCCGAGAGAGATGAACACCAGCTGCGTCCCCCGTCGATGAAATTCGTCGGCTGCTTCTGCCAGACCCTCATCTGCGGCAATCGGACGTCCACTCAGAATTTCCGCCTCACGGCGATTGGGCTTGATCGCGTAAAACGACCCGACGCAGGCCGCAGCCCGTCCGGCCTTTGCCTCTGATACCGGATCGAGAAAAAGTCGCGTCCCCATACCGAAATAGGAAAGACGTTCGATGATCGGCTGCGGAAGGTTCGCATCGACCACGCAAAGCTGCGCCGAGTGAATGCGTTCGCTCTGGGCTTCGATCCACGCCGAATCGATTGACTCGATGCTTGCCATGTCGGCAATTGCCACGTGCAGTTTCCCCGAGACTTCGAGGACGCACATATAGACGGAAGAGCTCTTTTCCGGGAGGGTTAACGATCCGGTTGTGTCTACTCCGAGCGAACGCAGTCTTTCCCGCATTTCGAGAGCAAATTGGTCTCCGCCGAATACCGTGATGAGATCGACCGACGCCCCCAGCCGGGCCGCATTTTCCGCAATGTTTCTTCCGACCCCGCCGTGACTTATCTTGATGCGGCCTGGATTCGAGTCTTCGGGCGCCAAACCGGCAAAAGGGAATCCCTGAATGTCGAGGTTGGTTGCGCCGACAACCGCAATGACCGCCAATTCTCCTCCGTGGATGGACAAATCCTATCGGTTTCTCCCGAGTTCATCAACTCACCAGTTCGCAGTTGACAGTGACTGACGGCGATTCCATACTGCGAAAGGACGACGTAAGAGCGTGATTTTACTGGAACGACTCAAAAGATGGGCGACGTCGGTGAAGATCGACACGTGGACACTCCTGCTCGCATACCGGGACCCACTCACTCCGTGGTACGCGCGCCTTCTTGCGGCGATCGTCGTCGCGTACGCACTCAGTCCGATTGATCTGATCCCCGACTTTATCCCCGTTCTCGGTTACCTCGACGATCTGATTCTCGTGCCGGCAGGAATCAGGATCTCGCTCAAGCTGATTCCGGCCGAGGTTGTGGCTCGGTGCAGAATTGAAGCACAGGAACGACAGGCGAGCGGCCAGCCTTCGGGCCGAGCGGCAGCGGTGGTTATCGTGACGATATGGATTGCGGCGGGATTCTGGATTGTACATACAATTGCTTGCGGGTGAACTCTGCCGTCCCGGTCCGCGTATAGTTCCGTATGGTATCTAATCAAAGGATAATGAAGTGACAGACGATACCCTCTCCGTCGAACCCGGCGGTCCGGATCCCCGGAATCATGCGCGGCGAATCGTCTCCTACGCGGCTCTCTCTGTGGTCGTTCTCGAGTTCTTCAACTTTCTATTCGGCCCGTTCGGGATGTCCCGGACAAAGACCATTTCCGACTATCTGTTTCTTGCGCTCCTGGCGTTGTACGCGGTCTGGGCAATCAGGCTGCGTGTACGAGCGGAGAAACATCACCTGGGCGCCATTTTTCGAACTCCCGAAACCCTGTTCGTGGTCTCCCTCATACTGTTTCTCCTGTCCTACCTCTTTGCGTCCACCGCGAACCTCACCTACGCGCAGCGCTTTGCAATGACTCACGGAAACCTGCGCCTCGCGCCGGACTCGACGATTCAGCGACTCAATTCCGCCTCGCGCTACCTTCCGCTTCTGGGAATCAACGCATGGGTCTTCGCCTATTTCCGGCTGCGCGTCAAGGATCTGTTGTTCCGGGCGTTGAGCAACGCAGACCCGGTGCGTGCATGGGGATTGCCGCTCTCCCTTTTCTCGGCAGTTATGTACGCGCTCGCTTTTCCCTCTGCCGTGAGTCTTGCAGGCTTTTCGCCCCTCGCCTTCGTTTGCCTGGTGCCTCTGATTCTGGCAATTGGTCGCTCAACTCCCGGGCGAGCCGTCTTCTACGGAGTCAGCTTCGGGATCATCCAAACCATGCTTGCGAATTTCTGGCTTGGCACATTCAGCCTCGTCTCGCTTCAGTTCATCACTGTCATCTTCGCTGCCGAATATTCTATTTTCATGGTGCTGCTCGTCTGGTTGATGCATCGGCTTCCGCGGCTCGACTGGATAGTCGTCCCTGTGGCCTGGGTGGCATTTGACTACCTGCGATCCCGGGGTTTTCTCGGATACTCCTGGGGAATGCTCGGATCGAGTCAGTATGGCCTGCGGCCGCTGATTCAAATCGCCGCGGTCACCGGAATCTGGGGAGTCACGTTTCTGGTGACGTTGGTCAATTCCGCGATAGCTCACACGATGAACGCATGGTCGCGTTTGGGACCGAAGACGGTTGTCCCGCTTGCCAGCGCCTTGCTTCTGACTGGCGCAGTTCTCACGCAGGGCCTGTTCGCAATAGCGCGTCAGGAAGGCAGACCCGTTCTGCGCAACGTGCGTGTTTCACTTGTCCAGGAGAATACCGACCCGCGAAAGAACGACTATCAGGCAACCTTCGACGTGCTCAAACGTCTCACGCAGGAGGTGCTGCCGAAGAAACCGGATCTGGTCGTGTGGTCCGAGACCGCTTTTGTGCCGAATATCCGCCGCTGGAGCCAAATGGATCCGAAGCAGTATCCGCTGGCCCGCATCGTTGATGAGTTCCTCGCCTATCAAAAGCAGATCCACACCTGGCTCGTTACCGGCAATGACGACTACACCCTTTCACGCGACAGTAGCGGCAACGAAGTCCGCAGCGACTACAACGCCTCGGTGCTCTTCTCGCCGCAGGGGCGGCGGGTGCAGACCTACCATAAGATACATCTCGTACCGTTTACCGAGTATTTTCCTTACAAGAAAGAGCTGCCTTCGTTGTACCGGATGCTTCAGAACTTCGACGTCTATCTGTGGGAACCCGGGACGGAGTACACGGTGTTTCACACGCCGGAAATCGCCTTCGCGACTCCGATATGTTTTGAAGACTCGTTTCCGGATGATGTGCGTCAGTTTGTTCTCGGCGGTGCGCAGGTGATCATCAATCTGTCGAATGACTATTGGTCGCTATCGAAGATCGAGGGAAAACAGCACTACATCAACAGTCTCTTTCGAGCGGTGGAAAACCGTCGCCCTCTGATGCGCGCAACCGCGTCGGGCCTTACCGCCTTTGTGGATCTTACCGGCAAGCTCGTCAAATCCGTTCCCTACTATACGGAGGCTACGCTGACCGCAGATGTCCCTATCCGTGCGGACGAGCTCTCACCCTACACACGGTGGGGCGACTGGTTCCCGGAGGCAATGCTCGCTATTGTGGCGCTGATGCTGGGAGCGAGCTTCCTGCCGAAACGTGCACGATCCCTGGATCGGTCGACGAACCTCCGGCGGGACGCCTAGTAGAGCACAACCACGGAACGACGTTCGAGTTCCCGAATCGTCGCAGGGTCCGGTGTTGGATTCCCGGAAAGATTCACGAACTTGAGCCCGTCAAGATCAAGCAGAACGGATATGTTCTCCACCTCGTTGGATGAAAGATCGAGTATTTCGAGCGACCGAAGTTCGCGCAGCATATCAATGTCGGATATGTGGTTGTGCGCGAGGAAGAGTTCCTGCAGGTGATGCAGAAACTGTACTTCGTAAATGTTGTCAATCCGATTATCGGAGAGGTCGAGGACCGTTATGTTCACGCATTGTTCGAGGCCGTCGAGATCGGTGAGCTCATATCCGCACAGAATGAGCTCTCCCTCCAGATATTGAAGGTCCGCCGCCGTGATCTCAATGTCCAGATTGCCCAGGTGTTCGGCTTTCACCGCCGAAATGAAATCAAACTCGGTCTCCCGTTCATTGTAGAACTCCTCCTCGTTCTCGGCGTCGGAAAAGACCCCTTCGTTGTAGGCGGTCGTATCGTAACCGAAGTCCTCACGACCGAACGCATATTCCTCATCGACTTCCGAACGTTCGCTTCGTTCACGACGAACCCGGACGTGCTTCCTGACGTTCATGAGGTTCTGAAAAAACCGAAGCCGTTCTTCGTCCCTTCGCTGAAACGCCTCATCGACATCACGGAGAATACTGTTGAGCCGATCCGGATGGAAATGTTTGATCAAACTGAAGAATAGCTCGTTGGCCGAACGTTCGCCGGAAGGCTGCGGGCCAAGAGCGTGCACTGCATAGCGCTCCAGCGCGCGAGTGTTGCGAGCCTTGTAGGCGTCGATAAGCTGGACGGTCAAGTCTTTCAAATGGTCGGCAGTGACCGTGCGTTTGAGCTCCGCATACATTTCTTCAATTTTCATCTGTGCCCCTTTTGTGTCCTGGGATGGTTCGAGGAAAATGGGGGTTCTCATAAATCAGCAGAGCGGCAATAAGCCGCCCTGCCTGCATCATTTGATCAACACAAACTCGACGCGCCGGTCCTTCCATCGGTTCTCCAGGTCACCGAAGGGGACGATCGGATCGACCCCTCCTTTGCCGATAGTGGTTACTCTCCCCGCGGCGATTCCGCGTTCAACCAGAGCCTGCTTGATCGAATCTGCTCGGGCTTTGGAGAGCGGAATGAGGATGGCCTTCTGTTCAGCTGCTCCTTCGGTCGGATTGTCCCAGTTTACCATCACCGCGTAACCGTCGATCCGGATATTGTACGTCCCGTACTTTTTGAATATTTCGGCCAGGCGGTTAATCGTCTTCAGGTTCCGTTCCTTTTCGGCGGCCGGGACATCGAGGTAGTTCGCGGTGTTCGGAGCGAACACAATGCTCGCAATTCGGATCTTGAGCTGGTCACCCTCCCGCACCACAAGTACGTCGACCGACGCGACAGCCTTCGCCCTGGTCACGTTGCCAAGAGAGTCGGTTACGGTCATTACCATGGGGTAGTCCGACGCGGACTGGACCAGCTCCCCGGACGAGGACAGGCCATCCCAGACGATTCTGCTCGTAGGCGTACCTTTCCCGGAAAACTCGTTGAACTTCAATCCGGTTGGATCAAAGATGGTGAGGTTCCAGGATTGAATCGGACTTACGTCCCGAACCGATGTCGAGATTGTGAGCTCATCGTCCACGCCGTCATTGTCCGGTGAGAAGGGCACAGGTGATGCCGACAGGCTCACGGACGGTCCGTTCGTGTTCAAAACAAAGGGCGGGGTGGTACTCGACGGTTGGCTGCCTTTGTCGTACTGCAGAGTGAGGGTCGCCCGGTAGCTTCCCTCAGGGGCTCGGGAACCGTCATCGGTTCTTCCATCCCAGGTGACTGCCTGCGGAACAGGTCCGTTGCCGGAATAGGTTCTTGCCGGCGACGATCCGGGTTGTCCTATTTCGAGCTTCCAGCTGGACAGACCGTCGGGAAGCCCGATGACTGTGTTGAAGGTAATGGTGTCTGCGTTCCCGTCGCCGTTGGGGCTGAAACCGGTCTGGTCTGTCGAAAGGAATACCGGCGTCGGCCGCGTGTCAACGGTTATGCCGGCGATGTCGCTACTGGTCTTGTTTCCGGCAGAGTCGGTTGCACTCAGCCGATAACTGTAAACGCCGTCAGGAACGACATTCCCGCTGTTGTCCTTGCCGTCCCAGGCAAAGCTGGGGGCTCTCCCGGACCATTCGTAGGTGCGGACGGGTTGTCCGCCGGCATCGAGTATCTCGCCAAGCCACCGGTCTTCTGCGCTGGTGTTCTGCGTTATCGGCACGACGTCCTTGCGTCCATCGCCGTTGGGGGAGAACAGACGGTAGGTTGCCGAGAGCGTAGCAGTCGGCGCCCTGGTGTCGAGCACGAACCCGGGGGTCGTCGCAGTCGCGAGATTCCCGTTTTCGTAGTTGACGCTGAGCACCGCGCGGTAGGTACCGTCGGCCGCGAGCGTAGCGCCCTGCGTTCGGCCGTCCCAGGGAAGAGACGCGGGAAGGGTTGCACCGGTGAAGGTTCTGACAACCGTGCCATCCGACGCTTCAATGCGTATCTCGTATGAGCTGATGCCGCTGGTAATCACAGCACTGGGCAGGAGCGTCACCGAGTCGAGCACCCCGTCACCGTTGGGACTGAAAGCAGCCGGATTCCGCAGGATCCCTACAGGCGTAGCACGGACATCGAGAGTCATCTTCGCAACGTTGGACGCCCCTGAATTGCCGGCCTGGTCCGTTGCAGAAAGCTGGTAGGAATAGACGCCGTTGGGAAGAAGGACGCCGTTTCCGTCCCTGCCGTCCCAGATGATCGTCGGATCAGGAGTTCTGCCGAAGTTGAATGTGCGAACGGCTTTGCCCGCGCCGTCACGGATGACCCCGACCCAGGCCGGTTCGATAGAACCACTTTGCGTGATCTGCACCTGATCCTTGCGACCGTCGCCATTAGGAGAGAATATCGTGGGTGTTGCTTCCACGCTCGCGCGCGGTTTTGTGACATCCAGCACGAGCTCTCCGGTCCGCGCGGTTTCACGGTTTCCCTTCGCGTAGGTCACATCGAGAGTCGCAATGTAGGACCCTTCGTCGGCGCGCGTACCTCCGTCGGTTTTTCCATCCCATTCAATCGAGGCCGGTACCGACTCAGAGCCCTTCCACGTCCGGACCGGCTGCCGCTGGTTGATGAGCGCGAATACCGTCAGCGACCAGTTCGAAATGCCGGAATTTACCTTCAGATCCGGCAGGAAGTGCAGAGTGTCGAGAACTCCATCGCCATCCGGCGAGAACGCCGGCGTGTCGACCTTCAGTTTCACCGGTGTCGGTCGGGTGTCGACACGGATGGCTTCAATGCCTCCGGAACCAGTATTGCCGGCCCGGTCGGTAGCGGAAATCCTGTACTGGTAGACCCCGTCGGGAACGATGTTTCCGGCAGCGTCTCGTCCGTCCCATACAAGATCCGGAGCCATACCGTTCCACGTCCAGGTGCGAATGGTCGCACCGCCGGAGTTTTTGATTTCAGCGGTCCATGAATCTTCACTGCTGGATGTCTGATGTATAAGAAGCGTGTCCCGCAACCCGTCGCCATCGGGAGAAAAGACCGGGTCGTCGGTCGAAACCGACACACGCGGAGCGGTTGTGTCGACGACCAGATCAGGCCCCGCGGCGCTCGCCAGGTTGCCTTTGAGGTAATCAACTGTGACCCGCGTCGTGTAGGTCCCATCCGGGAGAATCCTGCCTTCGGTGTTCGTCCCATCCCAGGTGACCGAGCCGGGAATCGCTCCGCTCCCCGTGAATGTCCGTACGTTGGTTCCGGCCGAATCTGCAATCGAGATCTCGTATCGGCCGATTCCTTCGTCGAGACCAACGGACGCCCGGATTTGCGTACTGTCGTCGACTCCGTCACCGTTGGGGCTCAAGTAGACCGGACTTGCAGACAGCGTCACTGGTGTCGGGCGCGTGTCGACAGTGACGCTGACCGGCGAAGACGCCCCGGAGTTCCCCGCAGCGTCCATGGTTTCGAGCGTGTACGTGTAGCGGCCGTCGGCGACCCGTTGCCCATCGTCCCCGGTGCCGTTCCAGATGAATCGCGGATCGACTGTCCCGATGAAGCGAACATGCCTGACGGTTTCACCAGCCGCGTTACGGATAACGCCATTCCAGGCACTCTCTCGGCTCGACTCCTGAAAGAAAGTGACCGTATCCTTCCGTCCGTCACCGTCGGGCGAAAATATCGGATACTCGGCCTCGACTCCGGCCGACGGCGGAGTCAGATCGAGAGTGAATGCGGAAGACTGCGCTTCCGGAGCATTTCCGTTGACGTACAGCACTGCCAGCTTTCCGTGGTAATTCCCTTCGGGAAGCACGGCACCGGCGGAACTCTTTCCGTCGAACACCACCTCCGCCGGAAGTTCCGACCCACCGGTGTAGGTCCTGACTTTCTGGTCGCCACTGTCGAAGACGGACAGTTCCCAACGGCTCACAGCCACGGCGCGCTGCGCATCGATCTTGAGCGTTTCCGTGTCCTGCACGCCGTCGCCGTTCGGAGAAAATGCGGTCGAACCGACGGAGAGCCCCAGAGGAGTCGGTGCGGTGAGAACGGTGATGTTGGGAATGTCGTAAGTGCCTGCGTTTCCCGCACGATCGGTGCTCGAAAGTCGGTAGGTGTACAAACCGTTCTGGACCACTTCACCCTTTTCGTTCTTGCCGTCCCAGCTGAACGTTGCCGGAGCTGCGTTTTTCCAACTATAGGTCCGGACCGTCTTCCCGCCGGCGTCCAGGATCACCCCGGTCCAGAGATCCTCGCTGCTGCCCTGTTGCTCAATCTGAAGCGTCGAACGCGTGCTCTCTCCGCCCGGTCCAAATATAGTGAATGGGGTGGCGATCTTTGCTTCCGGTTTCTGCGTGTCCACAACTACCAGCCGGGGCTTGGTCTTCCCCAGGTTACCATTGTCATCCCAGGCCTCGAGTGAGTAGCTATAGGTTCCATCGGGAACCAAAGTTCCACCCGAGCTCACGCCGTCCCATCGGAGCGTGGCAGGTACGGGGATGCCTTTCTTCACGTAAAGCAGGCGATTGATAACGGTCTGGACAGCCGCGTTTTCGGGTCGTGACTCCTTGTTCTCTATTGTGCGGACTACGTTTCCCTGCGCATCCTGAATCACCAGCCGATATCCTTTGACGTAGCGTTGATCGGTGATGGAAATTGGCAGAACCAGATCATCCTTTGTCCCATCGAAATTCGGTGAAATGTAGCTCATATCAGGACTGTCTATGCGGATCGAAGGCGGGGTACGATCGATTACACCGACGGCCACCTGCACGCCGCCGCCCGCGGCCCAGACGCCGTCTGAAAGGGGCGCTGCGGCCGTCCGCACATCGATCTCGCTTTGGCGCCACGCGCTGGCATCGCCGAGCGTTGCAACCGAACCTGGCGCGCCGGAAGCGACTGCATCCGGCGCCGGAGCCGGTTTTCCTGCCCCGGCGAGATTGAGATGGAAGTCGAGCCCGAAACCGAATGGATAGGTGCGGGCGGTGCCGTTTTGCGATGCCTTGAGATTGAAGGTATATGAGCCGGAAAGTCGGACGGTGTCGAAAAGCGTAATTCCGATCCCCAGGCCCGCATCCAGGTCGGCGAGTCCGGGCGAACTCAAGGAAAGTGTGGTAGCAAGGCGGACCGGCCTCGTAGCGACGAGCGCGGCGTCCGCCGAAAAACGCGGCGTGACCCCTGGCCCGGTTGAGCCGTCGGCGTAGCGATACGCTCTGCCTAACCCATCGAAGCTTAGCCCGAAAGCCGTGTCCTTGAAGAATCCCAGATCACCGGGCCGATAGAGAACGCCGACATCTCCCCATACCCCGTAGTCTTCTCCGAAGTAGGATTGAAGGCCGACTCCGATCAGAAATGTCGGGAAAAGATCCTTCGAAAACGACAGTCGCGCGCCGCCGAGTGTTCCATAGTTGTAGCCCGGTATGGTCGAAGAGACGAACCGTCCTCCGGCGGAAATCACTCCGAACGGAAAAGGAAATGCGGCGCCGAGGTTCGCAAAGCTCCCGGATCCGGGTGACGAGGTCGATCCGATGAGCGCGAAATAGCTGGCATCCAACGTCGCCCGCTGGATGGCCCCCGATATGGCCGGATTGAGCGCCTCGCCACTGCCCGGAAGAATTGCGCTCACTCCCGGACCGGTCCCGAGCATGTAGGGAGACGACAGGCCGTCGAGTGTCGCCTGACCAAAAGTAAATGCGGCCGCCTGGAGAAAAAGAGAGACCCACAAAACGAAACTTTTTCGCATATACACCATTCCTGCTTCGCCTAAAAAGGTACCGCGAAATGACGGGAGACACACACATAATAACATTCGGCGTTGTAAGAGGTAACACACTTCCGCGTTTTCGGGGAGCGCGGATAGCTCGGAAATTCACTTGACCGCGCGATAAGTTTGAGTGAAGTTATCGAAAGTCGTACACAAGGCGGAATATCGATGCCGGGCGAATTCAGACTTCGCGAACTAGGTCCTGAAGATGGACCTGCGATCGCGGCTCTCGACGGGCAGAGTCCTGACGGCGGAACCGTCGCTTTCTCGACCGTCTATCTGCAAGACCCATTTGCGGCCCTTTCAGCGCTCCACCCGGGGGTAACGGGGGTCGCAGCGGTCAGCCCGGATCATCCCGGTATCGTCGGAATGGGTGCGATGACGATGGGCCATTGTCTTTATGAGGGAGACAACCGGCCCTACGCATATCTGTTCAATATCAGTGTCAATCCGGAACTACGCCGTCGCGGGATTGCGTCGCGGATTTACTCGTGGCTGATCGGAGCAGCGCGGGAAAAGCTTGGGGACGATACTATCATTGTCGCCGGAATTCAGAACGGCAATGATGCGTCGATCCGCGCTGCGAGCGTCTGGAGTTCTGACCTCGTCCAGCGCACGCGGACTGTGATCACCCGCATGCGCACCTCACCACCGCGTCCCCTCGCGAAGATGGAGGTGCGCGAGGCAGAAGAGGCCGACTGGGACGAGATCGCAATGTCTGTGAACCGGTTCTACGGCCAGTACAACCTCTATCCGCCGCAAACCGGGCAATCATTACGGACGCTTCACGGGGCCACAACGCTTGGTTTTCCCATTCGCCATTATTATGTGGTCATCGAAGCTCACGGCTCGATCGTCGCCGGTCTGAGCATGACAGACGAAGGTTCGATAGAACCGATCCGAATCCAGCGAATGCCGCTTTTCATGCGACTCGGAAATAGGCTGCTCAACGTCCTCCCCGCAAACGGTACCATGAGGCGCCTGCCGGTTCACGGCCTATGGTTCGCCGAAAACCGGATTGACGCGGCTACATATCTCTGGGACACAGTGAGGTACCTCTGGCGTGATCGCGCGGAAGCAATGACGGCTTTTGTCGATCCGCGTAGTCCTCTAGCCGAAGCGATTCCCCGCAGCCCGTTCATACCCGTGAGCGGAGGGTACGTCGCGCTGGCGGCTCCCGTACGTCCGTCGCCGAAACGATTTCTCTATCACCACGCGTAGGCGACCCATTCCCGAAAAGTCAATTGAAAGCGTATACTCACGCCCAGCATATGCGTGTCGACATGAATTCTCCCGATTATCGCCGGTACCCGGGTGGTGATCTGGTAAGACGGATGATATTCGGTGCAACGGTGATCCTGATTCTCGCACTTCTGACGGGGTGCGGGAACTCGAATGCCTACTACGTAGTTGGAAATAGAGATCAGCAGCACCAGCTCAGGGTGCTCTTTCGGCTCTACGAAAAAGCCAAACGGACCGGTGCGGACCGCGTCTTCCTCATCGAACAGATCACCAATCTCATTTCGGTTGCCGGTTACGACGATCGGGAAAGCCTCTTCCTTACCACGTATGTCGAGCGAAATCCGGACGACGCGTATGACGGCTACTACCTGTTCATGGCGGCACGGAACTACCTCGATTCGGACGCACGTCCCATTGCCGCGTACTATTTCCGACGGGTGGTCACCGGATATCCGGATGTCGTGGTTCAGGGAAAATCCATCCAGTTCGAGGCGCTGACTCAGCTCACGCGACTTTCCCGCGATCCTCAGATTCGAGCCGACGCCTATCAGAGCCTCATTGCACGATTCAGCGATCAGATTGACGTTGCATCGGCCTACTACTTCCTTGGGAAATCCTACGCCGCCCTCTCGCAATGGAATGACGCTTTTGCCGCCTATCGTGAGTTTCTGAAGTTTCCCGACGCGCAGGTATCCGGATTCCCGAACGCGCGCAAGGACATCATCTCGGAAGTAGCGTTCTACGACTCGGCGAAGGACTGGACGATACCGACTCTCGGCGAACTGGCTTCCGGCGTTCGCGCCGCGATCCAGAACGTCGATCCGCGAGCCCTTTTGCGATACAAGGCAAAGGTGAACTTTTTTGCGATGTCATGGGACCAGCAATCGACCGCGGATCCGGATCCGACCGACTTTCCGGTCCAGGCATTTCTGTCGCGTTACATTCAGATTGCAAACAATCTGGAAGTCTCTACGGACGGAAGCGAGGCCTACCTCCGAACCACTGGTTGGGCCGATCCACGAATCTCGACCTGGTACCTCTACTTTCGCAAAGTGGATTTTCCGGCCGACCCGATGGTGAATGGCCGCTGGGAATGGGCCGGGGTCTACTTCGGGGATAGAACCTAGTTCGCGACAAGGTCCTCCATCAGCTTTTCCGGCGGTTTCGCGAGGCGGCCGTCCCGGTTCAGAAACGCGCCGGTGGAAAAATCCCTGGCTACCAGCTCGCCGTCACGTTCGAAGCGGTGTTCCCAGGTACCTCGCAGACGGCCGAGATCGCAGACACGGCTCCGGACGACAATACGGTCGCCAAGGCACAGATCGTGCAGGAATTCCGCTTCATGGCGAATCTGCACGGACAGAAAATTTTCCGCGGCCAATCGGCTGTTTTCCCAGCCGGCATCCGCGCAGGCGCAGACTCTTGCGTCTTCGACGCAGCGGAGGATTTGAGCCGCGTCGACGGTTCCTCCGCCGCCTACTTCGTGTGATCCAATTGTGTGCGAATAGCGGTACCAGCGGCCGTCTACCGGGTCTCGTCCGTTTCGGTCCGGACGAAGCAGATCGGACTCTCTTCTTTCGAGGACCGGCCAGGGCTCCGGCAGCGTAACTACCATGCCGAGAGTTCGGTCGTAGAGTCTCCAGACAACCTCGGCGCGCGCGATCGGTTCGGCTTCATTGTTCTTTCGGATCGCATATCCACAGCGGATCGAGGCGCCCTCCTCTCCGGCATTACCCATCGGCCAGCCGCTCACAAGGAGTCTGTCGCCCCGCACCGCGGGAGCACGATATTCCGCCGAAAGCTTTTTCATCCGCCAGTCGGCGTCCGCGATCCCGGACCACGCATCAAGGGTCGCTTCGGTAATGTACTCGATGTAGACGGCGTTGTTCACGTGCCGGTAGCGGTCGCATTCGTAAGAGCGCACGTGGGTATTCCAGAGTGCCGGGACGACGTGCATCGACATTCCTGCATTTGCCTCCAGAATCGGAAGTCTATCTTTTAGATCGCTTCACGGGAAGACATGGGACAGAACCTGTTAAGCTCCGGGGAACCAAATTTGAACGCGGGGCGCCTCAGGCGCCGAAATAGCGGCCCCGATACTGCCGATTACTCAAGAAATCCAGGAGTCCGCCGCGATGTCGGCTACGCGCCTATTCCGTGATCCAGTCGCAGGAGATGCCCGAACCGCTCTTTCTTGGTCTTCAGATACTCACGATCATAGTGGGTAACCGGAAGCTCATGTTGAATTCGTTCAGTTACCTTCAGTCCGTTCTGCTCGACGGCCGTGACCTTTTCCGGATTGTTCGTAAGGAGTCGAACGCTTTTCACGCCGATCTTCCGGAGCATTTCCACCGGAATTCGATAGTCCCGCTCATCGGGTTTGAATCCGAGCGCCACGTTCGCCTCGTAGGTGTCGTATCCCTGATCCTGCAACGCATAGGCACGCAGCTTATTCACCAGTCCGATTCCCCGGCCTTCCGCCTGGTGGTAGAGCACGATCCCGCGCCCCTCCTTCTCGATGAGTCTCAGTGCCTGATGAAGCTGGGGACCGCAGTCACATCGCATACTTCCGAGCGCATCACCGGTCAGGCATGCGGAGTGTATGCGGGTAAGAACCTCTTCACCGTCGCCTATCTCGCCTTTCAGGACTATTATGTGGTCTTTTCCGTCTTTGCTGTTTACGAAGCCGATGATTCGAAATGTTCCGTGCTCCGACGGAAACTCGGCTACGGAAACCACTTTTACGCATACATCAATGGGACAATCCTGACAGGCTATGCCATCTGGACAGTCGCGCAAAGAGTCGATGTCCTGGGCGATGATTTCTTCGATTGCCGGTATTCTCATACAAACCTCTGCCATAAGATAACGAGACGGACCGACGTGTGCAAATGAAATCGAATAGCGTTGCGCTCCGTCGTGGTTCCCGTGGTAGAATAGGCCAATTGCATGACGATTGTAGAAGGAGACACCCATGGGGTACCGATTCCGTGTCCAGTCGAGCGCCTCCGAAGACCGTCTCGCCGAGCTCATCGAACAGCGGCTGAAACCGGGCGCAGACAAGAAGATGATCGATGCGCGGATATGGGATCTCTTCGGCGAGGACTGGGCGATCATGTTCACCGATCTCTCGGGATTCTCGCGAAAGGTCGCCGAGTTCGGCATCATCCATTTCCTGCAGATAATACACGAATCGGAACGCATCCTCATTCCGTGCGTCGCCGACCACGATGGAATACTGCTCAAGACCGAAGGCGACAGCCTGCTGATAATCTTCCGCAGCGTCAGGAAGGCAATCGAATGCGCGATCGACATGCAGCGCCGCCTCAAGACCTACAATGTCGACAGAAACGACGCGGAGAAAGTGCTTCTGTGTCTCGGAATCGGATTCGGACCCGTCCTGCGAATAGGAGATGCAGATGTGTTCGGCGCAGAAGTAAATGCCGCCAGCAAACTCGGCGAGGACACCGCAGAGGCCTGGGAAATCCTCGTAACGCAATCGGTTCGCGACGCTGCGACCGACGACGGTGACATCTCCTTCGAGCTCCTCCCCGACGCACCTCCGGGTGCCGCGGCAGCCTACAGGCTGATCTACCGCCTGTGATTGGTTTCGGAGCGAACGCACTCGGCGCCCGGAGAATCCGCCGGGACGTGAGGAAACGGAAGCAGGGGCTCCACGGTACTTGACTGATTCACTCTCACACGTGAGAATCACTGCGGTGCGGGGGTGTCACAATGGATGGAAGAGTGCAATCGGCCAAGGAACCGATCCGGCTTTTCAAGTCGGATTTTCTGGAGTTCTTCTCTCACGTGAGCCCGGTGGCGGTGCTTGTGCTCTGGGTGCCGGTCGCCGGTTTTTTCCTGGTCCAGTCGGTTATCCATACGTCGGAAAACCGATTCCCCTACGCGATAGTCCTCGGGCTTCTCGCAGGATGGTTCGTCTGGACTTTCACCGAATATGTGATGCACCGATTCGTTTTCCATTACCATCCGAAGACTGAAAAGTTCAAGAAAGCATTCTTCATGATACACGGCGTGCACCATGCGCAGCCCTTATGCAAGACGCGACTCGTAATGCCGCCGGTGATGAGCATTCCGCTGGCGGTCCTTTTCTACGTGCTGTTCTACGTACTTGTGGTCCAGCTTATCGGCAGACCGGCCTGGTTTGACGCGGTTTTTGCCGGATTCATAATTGGCTACATCATCTACGACATGATGCACTACACCCTGCATCACAGCCGTTCCAAGAATGGCTATGTTGCCATGTGCCGGTATCAACATATGCAGCATCATGGCAATTGTCCCAATATGCGATTCGGCGTGAGCTCGCCTGTCTGGGACTACGTCTTCCGGACGATGCCCGAACAAAAGAAAAGCGGCAGGTCTCCGGCGGAGCCGATGGTCTCGAACGACCCAAGTGGAGTAGACAGCAACGAAAGCTGATCGGCGTCTTGCAGGATCGGGACCTAGATTCGACCGGTGAGCAGCGCACCGACAACATATCCGGCCACTGCAACGCCCAGTCCTACGATGAACATGTCGAAACCACTGCGGAAGACTCCTCGGCCGGTGAACAGGCTGCGTGCTGCGCCGACGACGAAATGGGCGAACATGCTGATCCCAAACGCAGTCCACAGCGCCGCCTCTCCGGTTCCGAAAACAAAGGGTACTACCGGAATGAAAGCCCCGACGGCGGTGGAAATGCCCGTAGTGACGGCCTCCCGCATCGGAGAAACCGCATCACCGCTGATGCCCAATTCTTCTCGTGCATGCTCTCGGACGGCGATTTCAGGATCAGACATCACCTGCGCCGCCGCCCGCTTCGCCGCATCCGCCGGCATGCCCTTTGCCTGATAGAGCAGAGCGAGCTCCTCGGTTTCAATTTCAGGCATGAGCTGAATCTCCTCGCGCTCCATCGCTATCTCATGATCCCATACTTCGCGCTCACTCTTTGCCGCGAGGAATCCGCTCCCCGCCATCGACAGGGCATCGGCGACGAGACCGGAAAATCCGGTGAGCAGCATGACACCGGAAGGCACCGCTCCACCAACCACGCCCATCACCAGGCCGAAGTTGGCAGTCAATCCATCGTTGAATCCGTAAATGACGTTCCGGAGAAATCCGCCTGAGTCCTTCTGGTGCCACGGCTCATCGCCTCCTCCCGCAAGCTGACTCAGGACGTGCGCGTGATGGGCCTCTTCCCGCGCTATGGTTTTCATTTGATTTGCTGTCTCCTCACCGTCACCCGTATTCTTCCGCTTGAGGTAGGTTCTTACCTCCCGCGACTCGTCGGCAATCCGCAGCGACATAACCAGACCGATTCTGCCGCGCTCCGCAAGCCATGCGAGCAGTCGCATGCGGAGACTCGGCCGCCATTCTTCCACGGTTTCGCCGCGTTCGGAAAGCAGCTCGCGGTAGATCGTCTGGTGCCGCGTCTCGACTTCGGCAAGTCGTTCGAAAATATCGGCTCGCTCCGGTGTCTTCGCCAGCGCCGCCATCTTTCGATAGATGAAGGCCGACTCCCCTTCGTCCTGCCAGTGCTTTCGCAGCGAGCGTATGTCCATGACTACTCCTCCTAAAGAAGAATCGCAACCGTTTATTATACAAACCGACGGTACCGGTCGACAATAAAGGGTGGGCCATCATGCGGTTTGCATGTGAGTTCACATTGAAATACCATGTAAATTGTTATTACACAAATAGTTATCGGCATCAGACTGGAATTCTATGAAAAATGCATACCACTTGTTTCCGTGGATTGTCCGTGGTAATGCAATAAATATATATATCAAAAAGAATTATCCTTTTCGTCCAACCTGGCGCCTATCTTGCTATATAGGGTGTGGGGAGGGGGAAAGAAGGAGGCCGAAAATGGCCAAGTGGATCGTTTTCATTCTGGCAGTTCCGACAGCATTCTTTCTGTTCAGCTGTTCCAACCCTGTAGGCTCCTCAGGACCCGCCGGATCGGCAGGCACAACGACACCGTTAGATAACGGCGTCACGGTCGACCCGGTCCAGGGAATCGTTGCGGGATTCGACTTCAACCAGAACATCACGGGTGACAGCCCCGCAACGCTCAACGGGACGCCGCTGCCTCAGTGGGTTTCCGGAATAAGCGGCGACGCGCTCGAGTTCACCCAGGACGGGCAGTACGTCTTTATGCCCGACGCGGATTCGCTCGACCTTTCAACGAAAGGCAGCGTGGAGGCCTGGATCAACCCGTACGTAAACCTCATCGGCGCGGGAATCGTGCACAAGGGCGTCAAAACCGACTTCAGCGATGAAGCGTACACCATGCAGTACTGGTACGCCGGTCAGCCTTCGTTCGGGATCACCAACGACGCCGGAACCTTGATCAACCTCGTCGACAACGACGGAACCACACCGATAGCGGTGAACCAGTGGCATCAAATTGTTGCCACCTGGGACAGCACGACTGCCACTCCCAACCTCTCGCTCTACGTCGACGGTGTTTTGAAGAAATCGACCGCGATACCAGTCGGGTTCTCTGTTCGCAATTCCGACGGGGGACTTCTCATAGGTCAGCAAATACCGCTACCCGACCCGGGTTACGGCGACTACCCGTTCAACGGGATCATCGACAACGTCAATATCTTTGATCGCGCGCTTTCCGCAGCCGAGATCGCCGACCTCTACGCGGCTCTTGCACCATAGTCGTGCGGGCAACTACTTGAAGCGCCGCTCACAAACTCGAGCGGCACAAATTCTTCATCAAAACGTGACCAATATTCCGTATCCCCGTGACACGAGCGTGACTTCGCGCCCCTACCATCGAATGCATGGAGGATACGCAATGTTGAAGAAACAGGTGGTTCGATGGGCGGTCGGGATTGCGCTGGTTTTCTCGGCATCTCTCGCGCTGGGCGCGTGCATGAGTTCAAAGGATTCGATGAGTAAATCGTCTGATCAATCAATGAGCAAACCCATGACCAGTTCGACGGGCAATTCTATGACCAAGTCCGGCGACAGCACGATGAGCCAATAGCCGG
>DATKUF010000319.1:0-23458 GCA_035530755.1 Spirochaetia bacterium
GAAGCTACCTCGATACGGTACAGCGGGTACTCTCCGGAGCGGTCGCCTCATCACTTGGCATTCTGCCGGACGAACTTGACCCGCTGCTCGCCGGGGCAGTGCTCTCCCCCGATCAGGCGAAAAATCACGGGTGGGTAACCCGAATCTCCACGTACGAGCAGCTTGTCGAAGAGCAGCGCCTGAACAAAGTCCGGTCCAGGTTGGTCCGGGGTTCGTACGCAAGAGGACGAGGCCGCAGGATAGCCGTGCTCTTCCTCGAAGGGGCGATTGCCGACGGACAGTCCCGGCGCAGTCCGCTTACCGGACAGACAATCGGCGCCGAATCCTACGTTCCCTATATCAGACGGCTGCGCGATGACCGTTCGGTGGCGGCTGTCGTGCTGCGGATCAACTCCGGAGGCGGTTCGGCAACCGCTTCCGAGGACCTCTACGACGAAATACGCCGACTGTCGGAAAAGAAACCCGTCGCGGTATCCCTTGGAGGGGTCGCCGCCTCCGGCGGCTACTGGATTGCATGTGCCGGCGCGAAGATCTTCGCCGAACAGGCCACTCTTACCGGATCGATTGGCGTGTTCTCCCTGTCGTTTCATGCGGAGAACCTCATGCGCCGCCACGATATCGGCTGGTCCGTCATCCGCCGCGGTGAATCGGCTGACCGCGGCTCATTGTTTCGTTCCCCCACGCAGAATGAAGAAGCCCAGATGGAGGCGGAAGTCGACCGTATCTACGAGGAGTTTCTTGACCGGGTGGCAACTGCCCGAAGCAAAGACCGCGCGCAGGTCCACGCGATCGGGCAAGGTCGCGTCTGGTCGGGCTCCGATGCGCTCGATCTCGGGCTTGTTGACCGCATCGGCGGCATACGCGAGGCGGCGCAGGAACTGGCCTCTGAGCTCCGCCTCAAACGCTACAAACTCTCATTCTATCCTCGCGTGAGATACAGCCTATTGGAGCGCTTGCTCTACTCACGCCTCTCGTCGGCCCAGCTGTCGGTCGACCTGGACTCCAGCATTTTGTCGCTGCTGGCCGACAGCCCGGCCGCGATCACGCACGAGATATCATTGCAGTGCGGGCCGGTTATGGCACTCGCGCCTGAAGCACTGACGCAGGCACCGTAGGCTCGCCGAGTTCAGGCTATTGGACTTCAGGCGGAGTTTCGGCGGAACGGGCGCGTTCCACGCATATCTGGAGACCGAAAATTTCGTACCGGGTGAGATATTCCATTGAGATAGATGGCGCATCGCCGAGTCGCGCGCGGTACTCCTGAAGCGTTCGATACTGTTCAGGCGACAGCAGGACGCGCGAGACGATCGTCCCCGCCTCTGTGTGCCGTTTCTTTTCCGCGAGAATCCCAACAATCAGCTGTTCCGCCCGCGGTCCGGGTGGTGAAGAATTCCCGGATTGATCTGCCACTGGCTCCCCCATTCGTTTCGGGCTTGGATTGCCCGCAGAAGATCTGTTATTCTACCACTCCCGATGTATCAAATGACCGTAAGTACTTTCGATTGGTCCCATCATTCTCCCGTCGACAGGGCCGTCCTCTGTTTCATCCGCGATGCGGACCGACTCCTGCTCATCCACAAGCTGCGAGGTCTCGGCAAGGGAAAAGTTATCGCCCCGGGAGGCCGCATCGAAAAGGGTGAGTCTCCATTGCAGGCGGCTATCCGCGAGACTCGGGAAGAGGTAGGTCTCACGCCGGTCGGACTGAATCGCTGCGGCGAGCTTGCATTCGTTTTCACCGATGGCTATTCCCTCGATTGCACCGTGTTCAGCGCGAACAGCTATTCCGGGGAACCGGTCGAAACCGAAGAAGCGAAGCCTTTCTGGTGCGACATAGAACAGATTCCCTACGCGCATATGTGGGAAGATGACCGACTCTGGCTCCCGCTCCTGCTTTCAGGAACCGATTTCTGCGGCTATTTCATCTTCGACGAGGACCGGATGCTGGACCACAGGCTCCTGACCGGCCCCGCGGCCGCTCTCGGCGCTATCGATCCCGCTAATCCGTGACCGCTTCGACCAGACGCTGGTCCGCGGCGCGGGCGAGCACAAAGAGGTAATCCGAGAGGCGGTTGAGATAATTCTGCGCAAGAGCGAGACCAAACATATGGCGGTCGCGGATACATTGCACAACCGTGCGCTCGGCACGGCGGACGACCGTCCGAGCGTGGTCGATGTGCGCGCCGAGTATTGTGTCCCCCGGAGTTACGAATTCCGACCCGAGATCGACTCTCGCCATAAGAACACGCTGCGAACGCTCCAGACGATCGATATCGGATTGCTCAACCGGCTTGATCGGAGAATGAAGCGGATCGCTCGACGGCGTAGCGAGCTGAGCACCCACTTTGAACAATACCTGCTGCGCGGCGAAAAGCTCATCGCGTGTGAGGGAATCCGCACTGTACGCCCGCGCGATCCCGATGCAAGCGCTTGTCTCATCCACGTCACCCAGCGCGTGAAACACCAGGTCGTCCTTTCTGCGCCGCTCACCGTTGTATAGGCTTGACTCCCCGCCGTCGCCGCCGCGCGTAGTTACGCGATCGAACTCAATCATCTTTTATCCAGATAATCTTCTATAACATCGCACTGTCGAAGCTTCTTGATCGCCTTCTCCTGGATCTGACGTACGCGCTCTCGCGTAATGCCGAGATAGCGCCCGGTCTCTTCGAGCGTAAACGGGCCCTCCCCGGCCAGTCCGAAACGGAGTTGAATAATCCTCATCTCGCGATCGGTGAGTTGCCTCAAGACCTCCGAAAGGGTCTCCTGCAGAGTGAGGTGAAACAGCATGTCGAACGGCGTCTGCATTCGGGTATCCTCGATGAGCTCGGCGAGACTTGTCAGGTTATCCTTGTCCACCGTTGCGTCGAGCGAAGCAGTCTCCTGCGAAATCCGCAAAATATGGTCGACTTTTGCCTTGGGCACATTGAGATATCGGGAAATTTCCTCGGTACTTGGATCACGGCCCAGTTCCTGCTGTAACTGCTTTGCAACGAAGAAACACTTGCGGATCGTATTCAACACGTGGGTGGGAATTCGAATGACGCGTCCCTTATCGGCAAGCGCTTTTATGATTCCCTGTCGAATCCACCACGTTCCGTAGGTTGAAAAGCGGCAGCCGCGGGTATAGTCGAACCTGTCCACCGCTTCAATCAGCCCGATGTTGCCTTCGTCTATAAGATCGAGAAGCGAAAGCCCGCGATTCTGGTACTTCTTGGCAATCGAGACAACGAGTCGAAGATTCGCATTAATCATCAGATTCTTCTGATGCCGAAGCGCCTCTTCAGCGTTCGAGATCTTTCTTTCGGTGTCGGAAGCGCCGCGATTCTTTCGCGTCCCGTGAGTCAACTCCAGCCGGGCGCTCTCGCGCCTATGGATGGCTAACTCTTCACGGATCCGCACAATTCGTTCGCCGGCGCTTTTTTCTTCCGATTCGTTCAGTAGTGGGTAGGCTGCAATCTGTTTGAGGTAGAGCGCGAGCGGGTCCGCCTCAGGAGCGCGGTCGGGCAACGATCCGGATTTGCCGTCCGGAAATACCCTGCGCCTTTGTTTTGTGGAGGCCCCTTTCTCTTCCATCTGCTCTGCGTTCCAACGCCCGATATTATACCAGAAAATGGCACGGGTCAACGGAACCGGTCGCCACCTGAAGATGAGCAGTCACTCTCAGCCTCGTGGGGCCTTTTCCGGATCGACGAACTTGTTCTGTTTCCAGACGCTGAAGTATAACTGTGCACCCTGTTCAAACGGGACGGTTCCGAGGGAACCAATCGTGGTACCGGTCCGGACCGCGTCACCGGGACTCACGAGAACTTTGCCGTTCCCGCCGTAGATGTACACGTATCCGTCAGCCGACTGCACGAATACTACTTTTCCGAAGGTGGTGTAGGGTCCGGTGTAGATCACTCTGCCATTCGCCACCGCGGTCACCGGGTCGCCCGGTTCTCCGCGTATCATAATCCCGGGAAACTTTCCCGACAACAGGTAGTGCTTGCCGGCGTGAGGCCATGGTCCGTCTGACGACGAGTCGATCGGCGTTGTGTCGGCAGCAATAGGCAATTTTAGCGTGGGGTCGGCCGAGGCTTTCGCCTCGAAACCTGAGGCACCAATGAGTGTCGTCGTCTGCGCGTGACCGGATTTTTCCAAACCGCTGTTGGACGGGGTTGCCATTGACGACGCACCCGGGATCGGCGCCCGCCCGGCTGCAATGTCCGCCACTGATACCGGTTTGGCGGCGGGTGATGAGTCCGATGGCGGGATTAGAAGGTCTTCCCCTTCTCTGAGAAGATGGTCGGCGTTGATGCCGTTGACTTTCAGAAGGTGCTGCAACGAGACGCCAAACTGGCGTGAAATCCCATAGAGTGTATCGCCGCGTTTCACACGGTAGGACGACGGTATCTTGAGGACGGCCCCGACCTGCAGCAGTCGTGGATTGCTGATATCGTTTGTCTTCATCAGAAGCTCGGGTGCAATCCTGAAGTCTCTGGCGATCGAATAGATCGTTTCACTCGATTGCACCACGTGAGTAGTCGACTCAGCCATCAACGCGGTGGAGAGTGTACACGCGGCAAAAATGAGTATGAAGGGCACAATAGTTCTTACTCGCATGGTCAGCTTCCCTGCATCTATCTTCGGCATTGCGCCGGAGAAAGTTGACCCCTGTGCGGGCAACAGTCCTCATGTGCATGTGAGTTTTCGTTGACCGGTACGACGGTTACCGGCGCGGTGAGGCCGCGAAACTATTCAGGTTGAATCATATTCGACGAAAGTCGGGCTGGGCGGATTTGAACCGCCGGCCTCTTGGTCCCGAACCAAGCGCGCTAGCCACTGCGCTACAGCCCGAAAAAAAACGCCCCGCATATTCGCGGGGCACGGCTCGCGACACGGGAGCGACGGGGCTTGAACCCGCGATCTCCGGCTTGACAGGCCGGCGCGATAACCAACTTCGCCACGCCCCCGTTAACGAACGAAACTATAGCGAATCTGTCCGCTGATGTCAAGCGAGCTCTCGATTCGTCCACGCCGAGTGCCGTTCATTGACATCCCCCATGCTTATTGATAAGGTGTTGCATACTTCTGCATATGCAGCCAAAGGGAATTGTATGGCGCCAAAGCAACGAACAACCGCCCCAGCCGGAAAAACTACGCCGCAAAAGAAAGATCCGGGCGTCAACCGTCGACGGGGCATCTGGATTTTCAGTTTCATCATTCTCGTGGTAATCGTGGTTACCTTCATCGGTGCGCCGGTGGTGAGCAGGAACGGGGGCGGGAACAAGCTCTCCTTCGGTTCGTACGACGGACATGACATCACCTATTCGCAAGGTAACTATCTCGATCATCAGAAGAATCTGATCGTTCAACGAATGCGGGACTCCGGACAGGACGCCAGTACGGCCACGCAGATCTATCAGGTCTGGCGACAGGCTTTCATGAACACGGCATTCCATGAAGCGGTCATGATCGAGGCCCAGAAGAGCGGGCTGACGGTCTCCGAAAACGCAGTCGATGCGCAGATCGCGCAGGATCCACAGTTTCTGCAGAACGGCGCGTTCAGCCCGCAACTCTACCAGCAGGATACAAACGCCGACAAGTTCCGCCTCCGCGGCTACTTGCGACAACAACTCATCCAGCAGCAGTTCGTCGACGACGAGTTGAGCGGCATTCACATGAGCGACGCGGCAGTCAGTTTCGTTTCATCAATGGCCTCGCCCGAACGGCGGTTCAATCTCGTATCGTTCGCTTATGCCGATTTTCCGGATTCGAAGGTCGTCGAGTACGGCAAAGCGAATCCAAAGAAGTTCCAACGCATTAATCTTTCGGTCATCACGGTCCGCAACAGCGAGTCGGAGGCTAATGCGGTCTACAAACAATTGGAGAACAAGACGGCCAGCTTCGAGGATCTTGCACGGGCGCATTCTACCGACATGTACGCTGACAAAGGCGGGGACTTGGGTTGGACCTCCTACTACGAGCTTGCAACCGATTTTTCCGATCCTACAGTCCTGGACAAAGTCTTTTCACTTCCGGCCGGACAAATCAGCTCCGTACTCAAGACTACCTACGGCTGGGTAATTTACCGCGTAAACGATCCCGCACAACAGCCTGACCTCACGAACAAAGACACACTCAAGACCGTACGGGACTATATGACCTCGTTCGAACGTGGCATTATCGAAGACTACCTCGTTGCCGAAGCCAACGGAGTGAAAAAGAGCGCGGAGACCGATTCACTCGATGCCGCGGCGGCCGCAGTCCGTAAGAGCGTCGGAGCGACCGACTACTTTCCGATAAACTATGGAAATGAACCGCTTTTTGCCCAGGTAAAGGCGATCACGAACGAGCCGATCAGTTCTGCGGCCACGAGGGAAGACTTTTTTCAGAAGCTTTTCTCACTCAAGAAAGACGCTATCAGCGAGCCGATTGTGATCGGCGACAGTGTGGCAATTTTTCAGTTTGCCGATGGGAGAAACGCCCCGGAAAAGACAGTGTCGACCATAAAGACGAATGTGCCTTACGCGCTGCAGCAGTTCCAGTCGCAGGAGGTTCAGCGAGGTGTGTTCGATACAAACCTCCTCGTCGACAACTTCAACAAGATCTATGCGCAGTACATTTACCAGCCCAGTTCAAATTCCAGCACTCCGCAGTGAATAAGGGATGAACGACGACCTGCCCCGTCTGGCCCGGCTCGACGGGGGCACACAGGTTCACTACCGCGGTAAGAACCTTTACTCTCCGGTATCGCCCGCCGCAGCGGCGGATCGGCGGGCAGATCTCATAGAAGTCAAACCACAAACGTTATTGCTCGTCCCCTCCCCGCTCTTGTGCTACGGAATCGAGTCCCTGCTGAAGAAGCTCCCCGAGGATTCCTTCGTTCTCTGCGTCGAGGTTGATGAATCGCTCATGGCCGTCACAACCGCCAACATACCCGACTACCTGGTCGATCATCCCCGGGTTCAATTCATCCGAACCGACTCGCCCGAGAAAATTGCCGCGTTCGTCGATCAGCGAATAGGGATCGGCCGTTTCCGCCGATTGACGCTCGCTCCCCTGAACGCAGGCTACTCGCTCAACGGTCCGGCCTACCGGAAGCTCGCCGACGCGCTCGATCGGGAAATCCAGGTATTCTGGCAGAATCGTTTGACCGGCGCTTTTTTCGGACGACTCTGGGTTCGGAATCTGATTTCGAATCTGGGAGAACTCGCTGCCGGTGGTGAGACAGTACCCCCTCCGGCAACAACCGGCCCTGTTGTTGTCGCCGGTGCCGGGGAATCCCTGGAATCCGTCTTGCCGTGGCTGCGCGACTGCCGGAAGCAGATCTACCTCTTTGCGGTCGACACTGCGCTTCCTCCACTATTCGAAGCCGGAATTACTCCGGATCTTGTGCTCGTCGTAGAAGCCCAGTGGGCGAACATACAGGACTTCGTCCCACTCGGCCGCAACGCGGCACTTCACCTGTGGAGCGATCTATCCGGTAGCCCGACGCCTCTACGTCTGGCGGTGTGCGCGAAAACGTCGGTCTTTCTCTCGCGTTTTTCCCCATGTCGAATCATCCAGGAGGTCGAGGAGAGACAGCTAGTCGACGCGGTTGTCCCACCGCTCGGATCTGTCGGCGTCTCGGCCGCCTATCTGGCCCGTCGGATCACGTCAGGCGACGTGCTGCTTGCAGGCCTGGATTTTTCGTACCAACCGGGAAAGCCTCACGCACGCGGAACCGCGTCCCACCTCGCCTACCTGCATTCGACCCAAAGATTGTCCCCCGATCCGCTTTATGAATCATCGACCCGCAGGCGTAAGCTCAGGCCTTCCGTGATCCGGCGAACGGGGTTTGTTACAGATTCGGTTCTCCTCTCGTACGCGCGCGATCTGAATGCGATCATCCGGGATGACCCGCGCGTGTTTCTACTCGGAGATTGCGGTATGGACCTCGGGGTGCCGCGCGTGAAGAGCCAGGAAGAGCTTGTCAAGCTTCTCACCGGCGCGGATGCTGGGCTGAAGATTGGAAATATGCCGGAAGCGCCCGCCAACCGTCAGCAAGCGGCGCGGGAATTCTTAGAGGAACAAAACCGGCGCCTTGAGGCGGTACGCGAGCTTATTACAAACTATCTCAACGTTCATGAGTCTGCGGATCGGGCCGCAATGTGGACGGAGCTTCGACGGTCGCTCGAACAGTCGGACTATCTCTACTTCGACTTTCCCGATGCTGCTGTCGGGCCCACCGACTCTCCTGCTTTCCTCCGTCGTGTGCTCTCGAACGTATCGGGGTATTTGCGGAGGTTTACGCAGATCCTGAGAGCCGACCAAAGATAGTGAATTTCCGGATTAGGAAAGTTCAGTCCTCTTCTGTTGTCTTTAACACGGCAAGAAACGCCGATTGCGGCAATTCTACATTTCCCACCATCTTCATGCGCTTCTTTCCTTCTTTCTGTTTCTCGAGAAGCTTCCGTTTTCGGGTGATGTCGCCACCGTAGCACTTCGCTGTCACGTCTTTGCGGACCGGCGCTATCGTTTCGCGGGCAATAATCTGACTTCCGATCGCTCCCTGAATCGGGATCTTGAACTGGTGCCGGGGAATCTCATCCCGCAACCGCTTACATATTACGCGCGCTCGATATTGTGCGTTAGGGCGATACACGAGCTGCGACAAAGCATCGACCGGCTTCCCGTTGAGCAGGATGTCCAGGCGGACAAGATCGGTTGGTTGATAGCCGCGCACCTCGTAATCAAAAGACGCGTATCCCCGGCTCACTGATTTGAGGCGGTCGTAGAAATCATACAGAACTTCCGCAAGAGGCATTTCATAGATAATCTCGACCCGCTTCTGATCGAGGTAGATCATATCTTTCTGGACCGCTCTCTTCTCCATTGCAAGCGTCATTACGTTTCCCACATAATCAGTAGGAGAAATGATCGAAGCGCGGATGTAGGGCTCCTTCGCCTCTTCAATTTGGCCGCTGTCGGGGAAGTTCTGCGGATTGTCTATGTAGACTTCCTCTCCGCCGCGCATTCGGATGGAATAACGGACTGAGGGAGCGGTGAACACGATAGACAGGCCGAACTCCCGCTCGATCCGCTCCTGGACGACCTCGAGATGCAGAAGCCCGAGGAACCCGCAGCGAAACCCAAAGCCAAGCGCGGCCGACGAATCCTTCTCGTAAATGAGCGACGCGTCGTTGAGCTTGAGCTTTTCCATGGCCTTTACCAGCTCGTCGTAGTCATTCGCGTCCACCGGATATATCGAGGAAAAGACGAACGGTTTTACGTCGCGGTAGCCGGGAAGCGGACCGTCGCAACGATTATCGTTGTCGGTGATCGTGTCACCGACTCGGATATCTCCAATGTTCTTGATTCCTGCGAACAGATATCCGACATCACCGGCGGCGATATGGTCGGCCTTCTGGAGCGTGATCCGAAAATGTCCGACTTCTTCCACTTCGTGCACGCTTTCTCCGGACCAGAGCCGAACCGTCTGCCCTTCACTGATCGAGCCCTCAAAGACACGGATGTGGACAATGACGCCTCGGTATGGGTCGTACTCGGAGTCGAAAATCAGGGCCTTGAGCGGATCGTCTGATTCGCCGTTTGGAGGTGGTATTCGGCGCACGACGGCCTCAAGCAGTTCGTCCACACCGGTTCCCATCTTGGCAGAAACCTGCATTGCGCCGTCGGGGTCCAGACCCAGATCGTGATTGATCTGATGAAGCACCGCATCAATGTCCGCTCCGGGAAGATCGATCTTGTTGATGACCGGAATGATCTCCAGATTGTGCTCAAGAGCCATGTACATGTTGGATAGCGTTTGTGCTTCAACTCCCTGCGTCGCGTCTATGAGAAGCAGCGCACCTTCACAGGCGGATATCGCGCGCGAAACTTCATAGGAGAAGTCGACATGTCCGGGTGTGTCCACAAGGTTGAGCTGATAGGTCTTTCCGTCAGCAGCAACGAACGGCATAGCCACCGCCTGAGATTTTATTGTGATGCCGCGTTCCCGTTCGATGTCCATGGTATCGAGCATCTGATCTTTGAAATCACGATCTTCGATAATGTGTGTTTTCTGGATGAATCGATCGGCCAAAGTGGACTTACCGTGGTCGATGTGTGCGATGATACAGAAATTCCGAATGTTGGTTTGCTTCATAATTGCGGTGTACTTACTATATCCAAGTATACTGATTTCGGCAAGAAAGAGCGCTTCAGGATCGGCTACACAATTACGGCGTCATCGAGAAGTTCCCTCACCTTCTGGAGAAGGACGTCGGGATCAAACGGTTTCTGGAGAAAAAGCAGTCTTTCCTGAGAGAGTTTGGTGTCAAGCACGAGCTCTTCAGGATGTCCCGAAATAAGGAGAACGCGCAACCCCGGCTCGTCGGCTCGGAGTCTTTCCACCAGTTTCGGCCCGCTCAAATGCGGCATCACGACATCTGTCACGATCAGGTCGATTTCCCCATCAAGCTCCTCAGCGATAAGTAGAGCTTCGCCGGCGTTCTCCGCCTCAACCACCCGGTAACCCTGGCCCTTGAGGATCCTGTTGAGAAGATCGCGCACCGGCTGCTCATCCTCAACAATCATGATCGTCTCGCTTCCCCGAAGACTCTCCTCGCGAGTCGGCGCCGGTACGAGGTCCTCCACACCGTTTTTCTCAAGCGGAAGAAATACGATGAAGGTGGTACCTTTCCCTGCGGTACTGCGGACGTCAACGCTTCCGCCTGACTGGGTAATGATGCCGTACACCGTCGAAAGTCCAAGACCTGTTCCGCGGCCGACCTCTTTCGTTGTGAAGAACGGATCGAAAATACGATGTAATATTTCCGGGGGAATGCCCGAACCTGTATCCTGGACGCGCAGCGCCGCATAGTCGCCGGGTTCGAGCACGCCGGTCTGAACCGTCAAACGTGAGTCCACGGACTCCACCGATGTGCGAATTGTCAGCGTACCGCCTTCCGGCATGGCATCCTTTGCATTGACGGCAAGATTGAGGAGGACTTGTTCCATCTGCCCCTGGTCGACGTAAATGTTGCAGGTTTGATCACTAAGGTAGACCTGCATGACAATACTCTCGGTCATCAATCTTCGTATCATTTTCTCCACATCATTCACGATACGATTCAAGCTGATGACTTTCGGTTGCATTATCTGGTGACGACTGAACGCCAGTAACTGTCGCGTAAGATTGGCAGATTTCGTAGCCGCTTTGAGAATACCTTCGACATCACTTTGTAGTTCCGTGATTTTCAAAGTGTCGTCATCCTTGAGCCCTTCCCGCAGCAGTTTTGAATAACCCATTATTATCGTGAGGAGGTTGTTGAAGTCGTGTGCGATCCCACCAGAAAGGCGACCCACAGCCTCCATTTTTTGTGCATGCCGAAGCTGTTCTTCACTCTCACGGAGCGCCTTTTCGGCGGCGATTCGACCGGTGATATCGCTCATTATCCAGACGGCGCCGGTAGTCACCCCCTTTTCGCTCACCAGAGGAGAACTGCGCACTTCAACCGGCAAACATGATCCGTCGGTTCGCAGAAGTACGCTGCGCCGCAGCGCCTTGTCAGGCTTGATCCCGGCCGGCGCCCCCGTGTCGTCAGGGGCTCCTTCGTGCGCGGTCAGCACAAACAACGATTCAAACCTTCGCCCCGCCGCCTCCTCATTCGTGACTCCACAGAATCTCTCGGCAATCGGGTTGATGAACTCAACCACTCCTGCGTTGTCGGTAACCGCGACCGCTTCTCCGATACTGCGCAATGTGGTTGAAAAGAGTCGTTCGCGAGTCACCAGTTTCTGTTCCATCTCATGGCGGTAGAGCGACAACACGATAGCCGTTCTCAGTTCGCGTTCTTCGAAAGGTTTAATGATGTATGCAAAAGGCTGAGTGAACTTGGCCCGCTGAATCGTGCTCTCGTCGGCGTTGGCGGTTAGAAGGATGACAGGAGTACCGAAATCGGACTTGATCTGCGACGCCGCCTCCAGGCCGTCCATCCGTCCCTGGAGTTTGATGTCCATTAGAACCAGGTCGGGTTCCAGCATTGGCATCTCGCGAAGAGCGTCCTCCGCCGAAGCAAAAGTCGCCGGTACGCTATACCCGTACTTCTGGAGATGCATCTTGATGTCCAGTGCGACGATTTGTTCGTCCTCAACAATGAGTATTCTTTCGCCGGCCACGGACCCTCCCCAAACCTCTGCATCTATTCTACTCATTTTCGCGGACGTAGCAACGACCAGTGCGACCCTGCAATTTCGTCCCGCAAATATGGATGTGTTCGAGGGGAGTCGGATCTACAAGCGAAAAGATCCGGTGCTATGCGCGATTTCGCGGTTGGTAACGGCAAATGCAGTAGCAGGGGTTCGGGATGTGGCGAATAATTCGTGGAACTTTTATATGAAATTGGGCACTTCGACGTAGGCACCAAGTTGGATCGCGCGCGATAGAAAGCCCTCTTTCCGCTTCCTCACGGAAATCTGGAGAATTGCGGCCTTTTTTTCCTTATCGAGCTGCCAGTTCAGCACGGAAATAGGGTCGCGGACTGAAAGGCCGGTCTCGTCTGCCGCCGTGCCGGGGTAGACGTTGGTGACCACAAAATCCCTCTGCCAGGAATAGGAAGAAGTTGAAGAGACATCCATTCCAAACAGTACCGGAAAAAGATCAGCGGGAGCGTCACTTTTCAACGCGTCCTCCACCGGACTGTAGGGCCGCTTCGAAGGGACTATGAAACTCGATTGGGTCTCTCCGTTGCGCGTCCATTTGATCGATATCAGTGCGTCCTCGGCTACTGAGAGCATCGCCGATTGTGCGTCGCCGATCTTGGTGAAGTGGGAGGAACCCAGCTCCGTGATAATGTCGTGTTTCCGCATGCCGGCTCTGTCTGCGGGGGATCCCGGGGCTACATAGATCGCCTCGAGCCCGTTTTCAGCTTCCCGAACGGCAACGCCAATCCAGGATGGGCTCACCTCCCCGCCTTTGTAGAGGATAGGGAGAAACTTCTCGATCCAGAACGACGGGATCGCGAAGTTCACTCCCTGGAACTGTTGGATGCCTGCGAAAACAACTCCCACCAGGTTTCCGCTGTCGTCAACAAGCGGACCTCCACTGTTTCCAGGGTTCACCGCGACATCCACCTGGATCGCATCGCCGAGCTGCAAGAATCGTCGCCCTGTAGCTGATATGATTCCCGCAGAAATTGTGCTTTCCAGCCCGCCGGGGGAACCCATCGCGAAGACCCTTGTCCCGACGTCCAGCTTTCGAATCTGTGTAAACGAAAACACGTACGCAGGAACGATTTCGACTTTTAGCAGAGCGATATCAAAGATGCGACTGAAACCAACTACTCGCGCAGGGATGCGTTCGTCGGGCTTCGTGGGCAGACGAATGAAAAGTCGCGAGAACCCCTCGTAGGTGGGATCCACCTCACTGCTTATTACGTGATAGTTGGTAATGAGATACCCGCGCGGATCCACGAAAAAGCCGCTCCCGATAACTCGATCCGGGTAGCCGACACCGCGATCCACTTTGATGCCGCGGTTCACCCAGATCGTGACGGTGCCGCTGAGCATTTCTGCAGCGGTCGGCTTCTCCGCCACAGATGCAGCAAGGTCCTCGGGAACCGCCTGCCCTATCTTCCGGAGCACGGTGATGATCCGAGTGAGGCCGGTGCGATCGTTGAGTGACGCCGCGATTTTCCCATACGCAAGCAGTGTTTCGGCGTCTGCGGTGTTTTCGAGATTCGAAATGCGAAGAAGTTCGTCCAGCGCTGCCGTCTGATTGCCGTCGACGCGATAGGACTCCGCGACCCTCAATCGAAGCTCATCGACTGTCCAGGGGCGGCTGCCCCCACCGCTCGAATCTTCGGTGGGAATATTGACGACGCCGCCCAGACCGCCCGGTAGAGACTTTTCGGCAGCCAGGGCCTCCAGGGAGACCAGATAGGTCTCCGCGGCACTGTAGTTCCTGCTTCCGATGGAAGACTGAAACGCTTCGGTAAGAGCCACAACGCCTTTCTGAAAGAACTCATCGAGCGCTTCCTTCGACAGGAGCGTGCTGTTCGCCCCGTAGTAGGCAAGTCGCGGAAAGACTCTTTGAGGTTGATCGGACGAAAGTAGTCCCTGAAGCTCCTGCTCGACAATCGCAACCCGCGGTGGAGACGCGGTCTGAGGCGCAGGCGGTGCGGTGGCGCACGCAGACAACGCGCCGATCACTGTCACCGCAATCAGAAGCAAACTGACGCCGGCGTACTTCACGGAGCTTTGCCCTCCGACGCGGGAAGCATGAATCTCCTGGTATTCAGGGCAAGGTCGAGTGTGCCGTTCATTCGGCTCGAGAACAGCCGGGTCACCTCGTTGCGACCTATGACTACGTCTTTGGCATCGACCCGCCCGTCACCGTTGAGATCCCACGCGTAACTCTCGGTCGGCAGAATCTGCTGAAAATACTCCGGCATTCCGTCGTGATTATCGTCCACTGCAAGATAGGAGACCGAACCGGCAGTATAAAACTCCGTTTCTTCGAAAAATCCATCCCCGTTCAGGTCCCGCACTCCAATGAGCGGTTTGCCTCCGCGGTATTCGACCACTTCGTCAACTATCCCGCGCCCCGTGTTGTCGATGGCCGCCAGATATGGCACGCCTGCGTCGAGAAAGAGGACGCGGGAGATTCGACCGGACGATCCGGACCGAAACAGAGCTCTGAAGGCGGACGACCGAACCTCAGTCTCGGTGATGATGGTCCTCTCCGGATTTATCATCGGTATGTCCAAGACGCCGTATCCGCCCGCAGACGCCGGTGGTGTGGTTACCGGAAGGGAGATTTTCCCGGGAATAACCAGATATTCCACATCCTCTCCGGAGAAAAGCGTCGATCTTTCGAATCGCACCGATCCGACTCGCGGGTATTCGCCGAACGTCACCGTATAGCGTGAAGTTACCGGTGGGTCCTGCAGCCCGCGCGATCTTGAGCTTCGGTCGACAGAGACTATCGCCGGAGCAAGATGAACAACTTCGGAGGGAACTCCGTCCTGGTTGTTGTCGACGGTCCAGGTAACCAATCGTCCGTTGTCGAAGTGGTAAGTCTGCTCATAGTAGCCGTCATGATTCGAATCGAGTCCGAGAGTCCCGGAGTACGCGGCAAGACGATTTTCCAGATCACGCTTCACGTTGAGATCTTTCAGACGCGAATAGATCAACTGGATTGCACCGATGTCGGAAGAAGCGGATCGGTCTGTTGTTGCGCCGGCGGCGAGAAATCCCTTCAGCGCTTCGGTGTCGGTATTCGTAGACCCGGCGGATAGGGCCCACGCCTCCGGAGAATTGCCGTTGTTGTGAAAATAGAGGTCAATAAAATGTTTCCGAACCGATCCATCAGGGAGGGCGCGTATATAATCGGTCAGAAAATTGAGATATGCCGGATCGCGAGACGCATGAGCATCCAGCCAGCTCGAAGTCGCCAGGGCGGGGACCGGATCTCGCATGAGGAAAAGGTGCTCGATATCGGTATTGCCCGGGTAGCGCAGGAGACCGCGCTGCAGTATTGACTGAGCCTGTGCCGCCTCTCCGGCGCCCTCGAGTAACTTAACCAGAACTACCGTGTATCGCGGATCGGCGTCTCCTGCGAGCGTCTGGACGGCGCCGCGAACGGTTTCGTCCCTACTGTCGGAGGAGCTGACGGGTCCGGTCCGAATCGGACGGTTGTGAAACGGAACCTGGTCCACGTAACCGCGCCCACCGTAGTGCTGCAGCGTCGAGATTCCGTCGAGATAGCGGCCGGTGCGCAGGTAGAGCGCCGCAAGTGCGAGAGCGCAATCAGATTGAAGGTAGACGCGAAAGTCGTTCAGTTGAACAGCGTGCTTTAACTCCAATTCCGCTTCTGTCGTGCGACCCTGATCCGAAAGGAGAATTCGGCCCAATAGATAGTGTGCATCCGCGTCCGCGGGGTCGTATTCGAGCGCAATTCGCACCAGAGACTCGGCCTCCCCCTCCTTTCCGGCGTCAAAGAGAGTTCGCGCGCTGTCGAAATAGAGCCGCGATACGCCGGTTTCAACTCCACGAAACAGCGAGGTCCCGCCGTTCTGGGCCTCCACCGACTGGCAGGCAAGAAGGCCGGCCAACAGGCAGGCGCCGGCTATACGATTTCCGTTTACGTTCAAATGGACTACCCGTTTGTAACGGTTTCCTCTCGGACATCTGCTTCCGGTTTGGTCGAACTGTCGGCACTCCCGAATCCAAGAAGTCCTCTCACTTCTTCATCGGTCAGAGTCTCCTTTTCAACAAGGGCCTTGGCAAGGCTGTGCAACTGATCGACGTGGTCTCGCAGGATCTGTTCGGCTTCGCGGTAACAGCTGTCCAGTATGTTGTGGACAGCGCCATCAATGTCCTGCGCGGTTTGTTCGGAGTAGTCCTTGTGGCGTGCAATTTCCTTACCGATGAAAATCGGTTCGTCTTCCTGCCCGAATGCAATCGGTCCGACATCGCTCATTCCCCACTCGCAAACCATTTTCCGGGCGATATCGGTCGCCTGCCGCAGGTCGTTCTGCGTGCCAGTCGTGGTTTCGCCATAGATTACCGTTTCGGCCACGTACCCGCCGTAGGCAATTTTGATCCTGTCCGTCAACCAGCCCTTTCCACGGCTATAGATGTCTTCCTCCGGCAGTGAAACCGCGAGTCCGAGCGCACGGCCTCGGGGCACAACAGTTACCTTGTGAAGCGGGTCCGCGTTCTTCAGATAATAGTGCAGAAGCGCGTGTCCGGCTTCGTGGTAGGCGGTAGCTTTTTTTTCTCGTGCCGATATGACCTTCGATTTCCGAGCTACGCCCATCAGCATTTTGTCGCGCGATTCCTCGAAATCGGTCATTTCGACCGCATCGAGATCCCGCCTCGCGGCCGACAGCGCCGCTTCGTTCACCAGATTCGCCAGGTCGGCTCCGGAGGCCCCCGGGGTTGCTCGCGCCAATCGGTGCAGATTTACGTCCTGAGATAAAGGCAGTTTCGCTGCATGAATCTTCAGGATGTCCTCCCGTTCATTCATGTCCGGCATATCGACCACTACCTGCCGGTCAAAACGTCCGGGGCGAAGCAGCGCGGGATCAAGTACATCGGGGCGATTAGTCGCGGCAAGCACGATCACTCCGTCTTTTGTGTCAAAACCGTCCATTTCGACAAGCATCTGATTCAGAGTCTGCTCCCGTTCGTCATGCCCGCCGCCGTAACCGGCTCCGCGGGTGCGACCCACCGCGTCCAGTTCATCGATGAACAGAATGCACGGGGCGCTCTTTCGGCCCTGCTCGAAGAGATCCCTGACACGACTTGCTCCAACGCCGACAAACATTTCCACGAAGTCGGACCCCGACATGTGGAAAAAGGCGACGTTGGCTTCTCCGGCGCACGCCTTCGCAAGAAGTGTCTTGCCCGTACCGGGCATTCCCACAAGGAGCACCCCTTTTGGAATCTTTGCCCCGATTCGGGTGAACTTCACCGGATTTTTCAGGAATTCGACAACCTCTTGCAGTTCGTACTTTGCCTCCTTCTGTCCGGCCACATCCGCAAAGGTTACCCGAATGCCGTTTTCAGTAACTCTCTTCGCTCTGCTCTTTCCGAATGAGAAGGCTTTGTTTCCGTTTCCCTGAATCTGACGAAACATGAACCAGATGAACAGGAAGCCGATGACCCAGGGTACAAACTCGAGAAAGAGTCGCCACGGCGATACGGGGCGCGGAGAGCCGGAAAACCGGACTCCTTTGTCTCGAAGTTTGCTTATCAGCGAATCGTCGAAATAGGGGATATTGGTCTTGAAGTCAACTAGGTCGCCAGTCTTTGCTTTGAAGGTCCCTTGAATCTCGTATTGATCAAGAATTCGAACATCGACTACCTGTCCGTGATCGAGATACGTGAGAAACTCGGAATAGTCGATAGGGCGTCCGCTGTCCTTTCCATCCGAAAAAAGGAGCACGACAAACATGCCCAGGATTGTCACGAGGAAGAAAAGCGCAATCCGGTTGTTCCGGAAATTAAACTTCATTTGCCCGGGATCTTTCTGATCGTCCTGCATGGCTCCTATTCCTCGCTCGGACTGACGGTCAGTCTCAAGAAACGTCGTATTTCGCTATTAACGGGCCCGTCCGATCGAGAGATCGACCTTCCGCCGAACGGCGCCGCAAGCACAGCCACTATTCCTTTCGTGTCTTCCACCACCGGGACGATATCCCGATCCGCGGCCGCAATTTTGAGATCGGCAAGTAATTTCTTGACAGGTTTTTTTCCTGCGGAGGTCGAGATTTCGTCGCCCGGTCGTCGGGACCGCAGGACAACCGGCGAGTAGACAGCTCGTCCCGGTATGGTGAAACCGCCTTTTCCCTGTTGCGGAGTGTTCTCTGAAATCGGATCACCGTTCTCCCATTCTGCTGCAATTCTGAACGATCCTACTTTCAGTGCAGTTGCACCATCCTCAGATACCGTAAGAAGATAACCTCTTTTGGCTGAATGGACAACACGGGTCTGCCAAAAAAGCCGCTCATCATCAATCCGCAATTCGAGGCCGTGCCCGCGCAACACCACAGCAGACTTCGATTTTCCCCGGGCAGTCCGGATGTCCGCGCGAAGCGCCGGCCGCAGGAACCTGTAGGGGAGCCGCTCGTCGCTTCCGCGCTCAATGAGACCACGCCTCGCCATGAGAGTTAGAACGTGATAGAGACTCGCCAGACGCAGAATCGCCGCCGATGAAAAAAAGCCGTCGGCATCGGTTACATAACCTCCCGCAACCGGCTCCCACCTGATGTGCTTTTGCGCCTCGGTTGTGACAAGGTCGTCGGCCATCGCGGCCTTTTCCCGGACCTGTCCGAGCGCCGCCTGAAGGCCCGGGAACAGCTCGGTAAGCACCGGGATCAGACTGCCGCGAATCCGGTTTCGCAGAAAAAGTGGCGACTTGTTCGATGAATCGATAGCCGGTTGAACGCCCAGGTCGCCAAGGAACATGTCGAGTTCTGCACGGGATAGGCTCAGGAGCGGGCGAATTCTCACTCCACGGACCGGCGCGATCCCGCGAAGTCCCCTGAGGGAGGCACCCTGACAAAACCGCATCAACATGGTTTCGGTCTGATCGTCCAGTTGATGGCCGGTCGCAATGTATCCAATGTCGAGTGTGCGTCGCTCCTGCTCGAGAAGAGCATAACGAATCCGTCGCGCGGCCGCCTCAACTCCACACCCGCGCTCGGCGGCTGCTGCCAAAATCTCACCCGGCGCGACGTGAAGCACCGTGAGCTGCACATCGGCGGCGCGGCAAATTCGACGCGCCTGGTCGATTTCCGCATCGAGTTCCGCGGCGTCTCGCAAGTTGTGGTTAACGTAGGCCGCGTACAGCCTGTACGGCCGCTCGTCCCGCAACCGGCACAATACGTGCAAGAGCGCGCTGCTATCCGGTCCGCCCGAAAAGGCAACGAGCACGCCGGACTCGAGTTCGATGGAATGTGTCGCAAAGAACCGGCTAGCTGCCGTTACGGGGTTGCGAATTCCTGCGGTTGAGCTCATTCATCACTTCCTCGACGCTCCGGTTGGCCAGCGACATAATTGCATCTGCAGCGCGCCTCACAGATGGCCCGATCATCGTCAACTCCGCATCCGAAAAGTCCCCGAGGACAAAGTCAACCACGTTGGATTTTTCCGGAGGACGTCCGATCCCGATCATCAGCCTCAGGAATGATTCCGACCCGAGCTCCTCAATTATCGAACTCAATCCCCTATGACCGGCGCTCGAGCCGCCACGCTTGAGGCGCGTCACACCGATCGGTAAATCGAGTGTATCACAAACTACCAACATCGATTCAGATTCGTGCCGCAACCGCTTCAACAGCCCCGGAACGACTCTCCCCGATCGGTTCATGAACGTCACCGGCTTCACGACGTAAAAGTGCGTGGTGGATTCAGGATAGTCCGACTTTGCGTGGGCATGAAGATAGCCGCGAAGAAGGGATTTGCGAAAACGAACACCCAGACGCAGCACAGTCTCGTCGGCTACAAAGAAGCCCACGTTGTGCCGCGTCCGGGCGTATTGAGACCCCGGATTTCCGAGGCCAATGACCAGCATGGCGCGGGATCAGTCCTCCGCGGTTGGAGTCTCCGCGGCGACCCCGGCCTCGGCGGCTGCTGCGGCTTCCTCGCCTTCGGCAGCTGCTTCAGCGGCAGTCGGCTCGACGATTTCAATTCGCTGATGCGCGACGGTCACGACGACCTGGTCCAGAGCGTTCAGGATACGGGCATCTTTCGGCACGCTCAGATCGGATACGTGAATGGAGTTGCCGATCGCAAGACCCGAGATATCGATTTCGAATGACTCAGGAATGTCCTTGGGGTAACACTCGATCTCGATATCGTGGAGCAGCGTCTCGAGAACGCCGCCTTCCCGCACACCGGGTGAAGTTCCTTTCATACGGACAGGAACGTGCGTCCGCAGCAACCGATCGGAAACGATCTCATAGAAGTCGATGTGAGTAATCTTCCCCGTGAGAAGGTCTTCCTGATAGTCCTTCACCAGCACGTCGTGGTTTCCACCGGAGGTCTCGACGGTTATGATCGTGTTCTCCGAAATGGTACGAAACTTACGACCGAATTCGCGTGCATCGATCGTGATTGCATGACTCTTTTCGTGACCGTAGATTACGGCAGGGATTTTTCCGTTTCTGCGCAGCCTTCCGACCGGGCCCTTGCCGGTTTCAGTCCGCAACGCTCCCTGGAGTACTTTTTGCTCCATAGTGAACAGCTCCTTACAACATACTCAACTGCCGGGGTAACACTACCACGGATGTTAACTGGGACGGCAGGATTCGAACCTGCGAAATGCCGGCATCAAAACCCGGTGGCTTACCACTTGCCGACGTCCCAAAATGAGGTACCATCGTTTCTCTCTCATCGAACGGGACGCTATACGCCGTTGTCATCTCCGTCCATGGAGGCTGTCTCTGCTACTTCAGCGTCGTCAGCATTTGCAAAGGCGTCGAGGATTCTCTCCTGCAACAGATTGCGAAAATCCGAGTGAATGGGGTGCGCGACATCTTTGTACTCACCCGTCTTGGTCTTCCGGCTCGGCATAGCAATAAACACCCCTGTCTTCCCCTCGATGACTTTCACGTTATGTACAACGAAACAATCATCAAAGGTGACTGTGACATAGGCTTTTAATTTGCCCTCCGAGTTTACCTTTCTGATCCGGATATCTGTGATCTGCATACGACGCTCCTTCCACACCCCGTTTCAGATTTGTCCCTTCCCCGCATGAAAGGGATGACGACAGGCGCTTCAGCGGGAAACAACTCATCCGCAGCCGCACGCCTACGTCAACCCGATAAGACGGAACTCTCGACCCATCCCGGTGATTACGTGTTCTCCCACCGCCGCCTGGGCTCGGTGCCCGATGCAGCTTCCAAACACGAGACATCGCAAAACCGTTCTATGAACCCCCGACATACGCAACAGTTTTGCAATAAATCAGACAACCCACCTCGAGGTGTCTGATTACAATCGGTTCAACACTGGCCGGATCAACCTCGCCCGGCCGCACTTTCCGCGGTGCAGAAAAAGGGAACCCCGTCTACATTCCGCAGGTTGCAACGGTTCAGACACCGTGTCATCCATTCCTTTCGTTACAGATATCCTTCATTTCAAAGAACTGTCCGGACCTCCAAAAACACCGGTCCCCTGCCGAGATACGGAGGTTGACACTTAAGCCCACATTATACCGAATATGCACGAACTGTCAAATGCTCGGTACAACTGGTCTGCCTGCTCACGGGCCGGCAAAAAGCGCTATTGCGTCCGACGCGGAGCCGCCCTCCTGCACGGGGCACTCATTTACCATTTGACAGCTCTTTTGCGGCGGCCGTATAGTGTAGCTGTGTTTCGGGCAGGGGTCGAATTCAGGCTCACGCAATTCGGGAAATGGTTCGATCGAACGCAGAGGAATCCCACGGGACAGTACAATAAGCTGTTGACACTGATTACCCCTTGCCCTTAGATTTGGGTACGCGAGACCGGCAATTCAGCAGACGGAGGTACGTACATGACCGCGACGGAGAAAGAGGAGTTGGATACCGCTATGAACGCGTGGAACATGTCGGACGATGACGATGATTACGATGAAGATGAGTACTACGAAGATGATGAAGACTACGAAGACGACTATGACGACGACTTCGAAGACGACGACTACGAAGATTCCGACGAAAGCACGGATGATTACGAGGACTTTGAAGAGGACGACGAAGATTTCGAAGAAGATGAGGAAGTAGACTACGATGACGACGAGTTCGACGAGTGACCTGCGTACCTTTCCGGTCTTCGCCGCGTGAAGTGGCCGCGTAGCCGGTTCTGCAGCCACGGGCCTGCTTATTCTTTCTCGGCGGCCCCCTCTGCGCGAAAGACTATATCACTGCCAAACCACAGACGTTCCAAATCGTAAAACTCCCGCATCTCCGCTGTCATAAGGTGGACCACAATAGGACCACAGTCGAGAAGAACCCACCCCTCCTCGACCGGTCGATGCCGGCCGCGATGTGGCCGCAAATCGTACTCCTCGAGAAGGTCGTAGAGTTGACCTACCAGTCCTTTCATATGTCCCGAGCTGGTCACCGTTGCGATCACAAAGTAGTCGGTAAAACCGCTTCTATCGCCGACGTTCAGGGCGACCGTCTCCCCGCCGTTGTGTTCGTCGACGAATTTTGCCACAGCCAATGCAAGTTCCTGGACAGGATGCTTTTCTTTATTTGACATACCAACCATCGAAATCGTTTCCGAGTACTACTGTCACGTCAACGTCCGGGTTCGTGGGATCCGCCGGTTGTTTGACGATATTTCGTGCCCGGATAATGTCGGCCACGCGCTGGGCCGCCGCTTGATTGCCTTTGTGATCAATAATCATCGTCTTTTCCGAGCTGGTGCTCACGGCGTTTCCGACGAGGACGTTCTGAAATCCGTAGCTCTGATACAGTTCCTTGGTACGCGCCGCGAGGCCGGGAATCGCTGTACCGTTCAGTATCTGCAGTTTCAGATTGCCGACGTCCGCGAAAGCCATATCCTGGGAGGAGAGGCTTGCCTGCACCTGGCGCACCGCATCTTTCAGGAGCTGCCCTTCGAAATAAGGAAAAAGCAGCTTTTCGTTCCCGGTACTGCCTTCGACAGTCTTCAAATCGCCGAGCACGCGCTGAGAAACCATTCTCTCATCCATGTGGGACATCTCACGAATGAATGACTTCATCGCGCGGCCGTCCATATTCGTGGAAACCTCGGCCGAAAGGAAGGGAAAGACATGGTCGTTCGTAAGGTAGGCCGAGTTCTGTCCCAATCCCTTCAGAAAGGCCTGCATGATCTTACGTTCGCGCTCAAATCGGTCGATGTTCTGGTTGCTCTCAGTCTGAGCTCCGGGATCCTCATAGGTAAGATACGTTTCGACTTTGCTTCCGTCGAACGTAACATTTCCGGCCGGGAGAAGCGTCTGACTCTTCTCAGT
>DATKUF010000320.1:0-5434 GCA_035530755.1 Spirochaetia bacterium
TTGGAGTGCCAGGCCGCCCGTCTGTATTGCGGCGATCCGGTTCGGGCCAGATACGCCGAGCTCGAGAGTCTCGCCGAAAAGCTCGACGAAGCGATTGCCCGCGACAGCGAGCACTGGGAATACGAAATGCAGTTTCACGGACTTCTCGTCTCGCTGTCAAAAAGTAAAGTGCTCACCAACGAATACTACCGGGTGGTACGACTTGGGACGTTCTACAACATGCACCGGGTAGCGATCGACATGCGCCGGGCCGGCGAGGTAGTCGACAACCAGAGCCACGTCGAGCTTTTGCCGAAGCTCTTAAACGACGATCCGGATCAGGTAGAGAGGATCATCCGCGACCACGTCCACAGCGGCAAGCGTCGGCTCTTCAACCATACGCGCCCCTCATGAGCGCCGCCCGAAAAGGCCCGGCGCGCTATTTCGCCATCGCGGTGAGAAGCAGGTAGCAGTTCAGCTGCTGCCGCGGCAGGTGAAACAGGCCTTTCCACATGTTGCCCTTCAGATCGAGCGCCACCGTGCCGTCGCGGTGCAGGTATCCAAACCACTCGCCGTGCTCCGGATCCGGAAAGTGGCCAATAGCGTACGCCAGCACTTTTTCGAACCATTCCAGGTATCGGTTTTCACCGGTAAGGTGATGCGCGAGGAGCGTCGCGTAAATCGCCTCGGTGTGCGGCCACCATAACTTCATATCCCACTCCAGCTGATCTGGCTGGTGTCCATCGATGTCGACGAAGGAAAATAACCCGCCGTCTCGCTTGTCCCATCCGAGGTCGAGGGACCATTCCAGAATCGGGAGCGCACGTTCGATGAGATGCCGATCTCCGCGCCGGCGGCCCTCCGCCATCAGGAACCAGGCAGTTTCGATTGCGTGGCCCGGATTAATGCAGCGTCCCTCGGGCAGGTCCAGGAGAAGTTCGCCCTCCGGGCCGACCGTTTCGAAAAGCGCGGCCCGTTCCGGGTGGACGAAACAGCGAAAGAGCTCGTCGATTGCAGAGTCGATCATCGAATCGTATTTCGGATCCGGATCTGCCTGCCGCAGAACCTGCAGGGTGTTCACCTGGATCATCGCCATCGAATGGCCGCGCGTCCGCCGCGTCGCTGGATTGACTTTCGGCGGAAGCCTCGCATGTGCGAGGTGGTCTCGCACCAGCTCCAGCGTGCTTCGCGCCAGTCCGAGCGCGCCGGCGTCGCCCGCCGCCCGCGCATACTCAGCGAGGCCGATTATCGCGAAGGTCTCAGCGAAAAGGTACCGGCGCCTGCGAAGCGGCCGACCGTCCCGGGTCACCGAGTAGAAAACCCGTCCATCGTCGGCAAAGCCGAACCTGCGAAGAAAATCCACCGCGTGTCGCGACAGGTCAAGCCACTCTTTTCGCGGTTCGAGCTCGTTGTAGAGCCTCGCGAAGAGCCACGCGGCCCGTCCGTGGGACCACATTGGTTTGTCGGTCGAAAGCGTTCTCCCCTGCCGATCCAGAAAGAACGTGAAACCGCCCATCTCCGTGTCGATCGCGTGCTCCACCCAGAATGCCAGCGTGTCGTTGATCAGCCTGTCGCGGAAGTAGGCGCGAAGCTCGTGGATTCTCTTTGGATTCATCGCCGGTATTTTACCTGATTTCGCGAATGTGATGGAGACCTCCCCGGGGGGGGGCGCGACGATCCAGGCCGTGTGAAAGGGGTAACCCGGCCGGTTATTCGCGGTATTGCCGTCTTTTTCGTTGACGTCGATTGACCTGAATGGTAGCCTTCCAGAGCATTCGACCCAGATTTCTTTCGATACCGGTCAACGTGGTGGTAGCAGATGAAATTCATCCGAAAGTCCGAATGGGCCGCGCGTATCAGGCGTTCGTTCGCAGCAACGAGCGACGACTTTTTCGAATCGTCGAGAAATCAACGCGAACGCGTTTTCATGCATTCCGTTTACATCGTATCCCCGTTACCGGTGATTTTCGGCGTGGTCAGCCTGGCGCTGGGGCAGTGGTACCTCATGGGCGCGAGATTTGGAGTTTTCCTGCTGATCGTGATTGTATACCTGCTGAACCGGGGAGGACATGCACGCATCGCGACTAACGCGATCTTCTGGGGTGGTATTCTGGTGTTCGGAGCGGCGTCCTCTCTGGTCCCCGAGGCCTCTACCGCCGCAAAAACCATGGGAGAAATCTTCGTGGCGTCGACCGCCACCGGTGCGCTCATACTCATGGGATTGTACGCCGAAAGACGATATCAGGTCGACGTGATGTTTCTGGTCGCGTTGGGCGTCAGCGTCTTCTCCTACATCCGGGCGGGCGACATTTCGTCCAAGACCATAGAGCTCTCGATTGCGGTCTTTGTGATTCTCACACTTTGCTACATTGTCGCGCGCTTCGAGATGCACCTTTCGCGTGTCGCAGAGAACCAGCTCAAAGCGCGCCGCATGCTCAATCACCAGCTGGAAGAAATACATGTTGCCGACAGTCTGGCGCTTGCGAAAATGCTGCAGCAGTTCGAAGAGGTCAATCACGACCTCCGGAATCCGCTGACCGTCGCCGTGAACACGATGAACGCTCTCAGGAGCAGCGAGTTGAGCGAAGAGCAGAGCGAACAGCTCGTGCTGCTGCAGAAGTCAGTTTCGACTGTTCTCTCGATTGCCGAGAAAAGCCTTCAGCGTGACTACGCAAGCGCGGGACCAAGAGAGCCGATCCAGTGGGTTCAGTTGTCCACGGTGCTCGAACAGGTCGCTGGCCAGTACCGACAGATCGCAGAAGCCAATGGCACGGTAATCGAAACATACGTTGGTTCCGACCTGCCGTCGATCGGCGTGCCTCTGACCGATTTGACCAGAATCATGAACAACCTCGTGCACAACGCGATCAAGTACACGTCGCACGGCAGGGTCGAGGTCTTCGCCTTTCTGAAGAACCCGCCGGGGCAGGGCGGTGAATCGATGCTTCTCATTACGGTGAAGGACTCGGGACGCGGAATGACGCCGTCACGGCTCATCGAAGTGCGCAACGGGACCAACGGTCCGGACGAGGGGGAAAGCTCCTCCCGCGGAATCGGATTGCGCAGCTGCAGAGATCTGCTGAAGGCCCTCGGGGGACAGATACAGATCGAGAGCGGCGAAGGTACAGGAACATCTGTCGCCGTGGCAATTCCGGTACTACGTGTCCGGTGACCGGAAGATCAGGGCGATCGAGGGGCCGAATCAGTGAACACGCTTCTGAAGCTCTCCGCCAGATCGCGCAGCACAGGATCGTCGCCGGGTTTCAGGAAGACGTTCAGGTTGTCCATGGCGCGGGTCATTCCGACGTAGAGGAGGTTGCGCGCGAGGCGTTCGGTGCCTTCCGCGTCGAACTGGTCGTGCCGGTGAAGGTAGGGGAGATAGAGGAGAACGACCGGGAAGTCGAGCCCTTTCGAAGAATGAAATGTACAAAGGCGGATGCGGTCACGGTCGGAGAAGGTGAAGTCGGAGGCGGTGACTACCGATGACGGCATGCCGAGGGCGGCAAGTGTTCCGGCCGCGCGGTCGAGCTCGATGTTCCGCGGCACGAGAACTGCAATGTTCTGGGGTTCGTAGCCGAGCTCGCGCACAAAGATATCCGCCTTGCGGCACAGGAGCGTGAGAAGTTCCTCCTCGGTGTCGGCGAGGTAGAGCTCGGGGACCGGGCCTTCACGGAATGCGAAAGGCTCGATGCCTGCGTCCCAGGTTCCGGCCGGCGAACGGCGGCGGAATGCCTCGGCCACGCGGTGAATCTGACAGGTGTTACGGAAGTTGGTCTTGAGAATCTTGGTGGTGCCCGTGATGCTTATCCCGGCCCGCTGGAAGGGCATCTGATTTGTGTAGAGACTCTGATCGGTGTCCCCTGCCATGATTATCGAGTGCCGCGTGACCGCGCGGATCAATCTGAGATCGACCGCCGTCAGATCCTGCACTTCGTCGAGGAAGAGGTAGGCGATATCCTTGAGCGCATCCGACCCGGCAGGACCGGTTGCAGCGATGAACCCGAGAATCTTCATGCGCGAATAGTTGCGCGAAAAAAGCTTTCGCCCATCCATCCACGCAGCAACCCGATCGCGAATCGCCCAGATCGTTTCCCGGTCCCGCTGGGCGAGCCGGTGCGGCATGCCTCGGCGCACGACAAGATCGTCCACGTATTCCTTTCTGTCCAGATCGTTCGCAAACAGGTAGTTTTCGATCTCGCTCGCCAGCTCCTCGGCCGAAAGAAGAGACGGCATGACGAGCCCGGAAACAGGCGGAACCTCGCGGTCGTCGCCGGACGCGAGGCCTGATTCTCCCGTCTCTCCTGCCCCTGAAAGGGCCTGTACGAAGACGTTTACCGCTTCGTAGTCGAACCCGAAATCAGGATCGACCCGTTTGAGCAGTCGGAATACCAGGCTGTCTACCGTGCGAATCAGCCTGACCGGGAGGTTCATCCCCGCGAGATCCGAAAGATACTGGTTGTATTTCGCAAGAGTCCTGGTGTAGGTGACGAATGCCACGTGTTCGCCTGGCTCGAACCGCAGCTCCTGCTGCCGGATGGCACGCCGCAGCGCTTCGACCAACACCATCGACTTGCCGGTACCGGCGCCGCCTTTTACCAGAAAGTCCTTCTTCAGGCTGATCGCCCCGACCGCGTCTTCCTGCTCGGGGGTGAGCTGGGAGATCGAGCGCTCGTAGTCCATGCGCGTGCGGGTGTAGATGGAAAAACGCGCAAGGTAGCGCAGATATCGGCGAAGGTCGTCGAACCCGGCAAGTTTTGCTTCGAGCCGGTTGCGCTCCTGAATGAGCGCCCCGCGCTCACGGCGCAGCTCATCGACCCGCTCGTTCTTCTGCGCGATGCGGCGCTTCTCCCGTTCCTGTTCCAGGTCGAACCGCGCTATCTGCAGACGCAGAGCGCGGAGCTCTTCCTGCGCGGCATCGTAGGCCGCCTTCTGCGTGAGAAGCTCCCGATTGTGATTCTGAAGCAGCACGAGCTCCGACTGAAGCCGACCGAGGACCGCCCGTTGCGAGAGTACCGACGTCCGCTCGTTCCACACCGAGAGACTGTCGGCGAGTGTACGCACCTGCGGATTATCGCCCAGGCCAACGAGCGCGCAGAATGAGACAAAAAGGTGGGTTGCGCAGGAGGCCTCTTCTGCATCGAGAAGCTCGAAGGCGTGTCGCACCTGGTTGGTGAAGAAGTGCTGATGACCGAGGCTCGAGAGGCAGGAAAGGCGCGGGACCGCACTGTCTCCCCGGTCTGCGAGAAGCTCTTCGTGGAGCCGGCGGGTAAGCTCCCCGAACCTCGGCTCCTCCCCGTAGCCCCGGACGCTTCGCAGGTACCATTCGACGAACGAATGCAGGGCGAGAACGTAGAACCCCTCGTCGGACCCGACAAGCCGCGACAGGCGTGCAAGCTTCTCGTTCATACAGCTCCAGTATCGACGAAATCGCCGCGGCGCGCCAGAGCGGGATCGG
>DATKUF010000321.1:0-6583 GCA_035530755.1 Spirochaetia bacterium
AACAGATTCAGGCCGCCGATTAGATCCGTCACATCTGCGAGCCCACGAGAACTCATGACCCAGTAGAACGGAATGTCAATGTTCAGAAGGTCCTGGATCTTCTTCCGGTATTCATCTACGTGACCTTTCTTGTAGAGCAGGTCGATGCGGTCGATCCGATTCAACGAGTTCATGATGGAACCGATGTTCCCCGGGACGTCGAAAAGCGCCGCGCGCTTGGTTGACGGATTGTACAGAAAGGCATTCGTAAAAAGCGGCGTATCCCCGTCGGCAACAACGAAGAGGATCCTTATCTCTTTTTTCCCCTGAAGCACTGAGGTGACTTTGTCCGTGCGAACCTGAAAATAGAGGTATACACCCAGGCCCACTACAACCATTATGATGATCAGGAGCAGAATTGCACCATTGTCCAGCTTCGCACGCTTCACGGTTCTCACTTCTTTAAGGCCAACTCATCGTACATGGCTCGGGTAGGTTCGGCAAGACTTTTGCCGCGGCTTTCCGCATGGTCTATGATCGCCCGTACCGCAGCGTTCAGCGGAAGTGCGAGGACCGAGTCGCGCAATGTCCCGGTAACGAAGTTCCGGCCCGGCTCGAGGTAGTCTGACAGAAACAAAGCCTTCCCGTGGTCGCAGTAGCCGCTTCGCCCGAAGGTGTGATAGCGCACAGCCTCGAGCACTTCGGGGTCGTAAACACCGAATCGCCCTGCAAGAAAGAGTGCGCAGGCCCGTCCGTGCAGAAGAAGGGGCCGTTCCTTCTCGATCGGCAGGAACGGCTCACCGTCGCTCTGTGAAAGCTCGACCAGATCTTCGTCGCTCCATTCGCGCGCAAGATCGTGCGTCAGGCCGACGAAACAGCCAACCGTGGGGTCGAGTCGGTAGCGGCAGCAGATGGCTTTGCACAGTTGCGCCACGCGTCTGGAGTGCGCGTATCGTTTTCCGGACAGCGTCCGTTTGAGAAACCGATCGATCATCGGCAGGAGCGCATCAACTCTTGTAGAGCCCGTTGTTCGATATGTATTCATAAACCCTTTCCGGAACCAGATAGCGAAACGAACGTCCCTCCCGGATCCTTCCGCGTATATCCGAGGAAGATACCGGGACAAGCAGGTTATCCACTTCGCGGCAGTTTGACACGAAGTCCGGAAGCGTGAGGCTCAGTCGTCCCTCCGTGCGAAAACGGCGCGCAACTACCAGATCGCACAATGCGCCGATCTGCTGAGCCTCCTTCCAGCCTGGAAAACCCTCCAGCAGATCGTCTCCAATTATCAGTCCGGGTCGTCCGACCGGGGCGTTCACCTTGATTATCCGTCTGATCGTCTCTATGGTGTAGGACACTCCTCCCCGGTCGACCTCTGATGTCTCGAGGCGGAATGCCCCGTTGCCGGCGATTCCCAACCGTACCAGTTCAACCCTGTCGTTCGTACTGATCATCAATGAAGCGGGCTTGTGCGGCGGTATGTTCGCGGGAACAAATACAATCTGGTCGTAGCCGAGTGAGACACGCACCTCGTCAGCTATCGACAGATGACCGATGTGGATAGGGTCGAACGAGCCGCCGAAGATCGCCAGCTTCATTGCTCTGTCGACACCTGTTCGTTTTCGGCGTCTACGACTGTGCTGAACATCAGGCCTGCAACCGAATCCAATCCTTCGCGGGTAAACGCCGAAGCACCTACTACGGCCTCCGTGCTGAGTGAACTCCTGAGCTCATCGAGCCGATCCGCGGTTCCCGGCATGTCCAACTTTGTTCCAATGACAATCCGCGCTTTGGATTCCATCGACCCGGAATAGCTTCGAAGCTCGTCCATGAGGATCGGATAGGCGTCGAGAAAATCATCGTTGGACAAATCGATTAGCAGAGCAATTCCTGCGGCGCGTGAAATGTGCTTGAGGAAACGAAGTCCCAATCCCGCCCCTCCGGATGCTCCTTCAATAATGCCGGGAATGTCGGCGAGGACAATGTCACGATCGTGCACATGCAGAACGCCGAGGTTGGGTGTCTTCGTGGTGAACGCGTAACTTCCGATGCGGGGATCGGCATTCGTCAGAGCCTTGAGCAGGCTCGATTTTCCAGCGTTGGGAAATCCTACAAAGCCGATGTCGGCAATCACCGACAGCTCCACGACGTAATCCGTGATAACGCCGGGTTCGCCGGATTGCGAAAATCGCGGGGTTTGGTGCCTGGCTGTCGCGAAATGTGCGTTCCCTTTGCCGCCGCGGCCTCCGCGGAGCATTGTTACGCTTTGACTGTCGGAAGTCAGGTCGACCAGCTGCTTGCCGGTCTCCGGTTCCCGAATGATTGTTCCCGGCGGCACCGGGATGATAACCGACTCGCCATCTCGGCCGTGCATGTTTCTGCCGGCACCGGGTCTTCCGTCTTCAGCGCGAAAATGAGGCCGCATACGCAGATGCGAGAGCGTCTTCAGATTGCGGCGCACCACGAAGATGACATCGCCACCGCGGCCGCCATCTCCACCGTCGGGACCGCCTTTCGGTACATACTTCTCCCGCCGGAACGATACAGAACCTGCGCCGCCGTGCCCTGAACTGACATGGATGCGCGCTTCGTCAACAAACCGTTCCACAACCCTGCCCGGCGTCAGCCGACAACCGGTTCGATCGTGATTACCTTCTTGCCTCTGCGGACTTTGAACACAATGTTGCCGGTAACTTTAGCAAACAATGTATCGTCCTTTCCTTTCCCAACGTTGACACCCGGGTGAAACAGGGTTCCGCGCTGCCGTACAATAATCGTTCCGGCAGAGACCAGCTCACCGCCATACCGTTTCACGCCGAGTCTTTGTGAATGTGAATCTCGTCCGTTCTTTGAGCTACCGCCGCCCTTTTTATGTGCCATAATTGCTTATCCCCCTGTTTCGTTGTTAATCTCGAGCCTTACGTCGTCCGGATAGTCGCGCGCGGTGTCCTGCAGACCGGTCACCAGAAATTCGGTTACCCCACGAAGCCATCGACGGGTCGACTCCGGCAGTTCACGCTTGCCCGCCAGCTCGCATCGCAGCAATCCCGCCGTCGACGCGTCACCAAGAAGGTCGAAGTCACCGTGCGCAATAATCGTCCGCGCGGCCGTTCGCACGAGGACGCTCACCGCAGCGCACGCCACGTTGTCGTTTCGAACGCCGATTGCGTGACCACGTGAGTCGAGCTTCCGCAGGCATCCCGATTCGTCTAATTCGACGACTACCTGTATAGACACAACTTACGTCGCCGCAATCTCCTTGACGCGAATGAGCGTATAGTCCTGCCGATGGCCCTGTCGAAGTCGATAGTCCTTGCGCCGTTTGTACTTGAAAACAATAACCTTCCGATCACGACCGCTGCCTTCGAGGATCGCCTTTACCTTCGCGCCAGTGACATAGGGTGTCCCTATGCTGACATTCTCCTCGTCGCGGAGCATCAAAACGTGATCGAATTCCAGCGTCTCCCCTTCGTCACCCGCTATCTTATTGACCTTCAAGAGGGATCCTTCTTCCGCTTTGTACTGTCGTCCCTGAATTTCCACCATTGCATACATGAGTAGGTATCTCCAAATTCTGCGATGATTTTACGTGCAAATCGCAAACCCATAACTACCATGGAATTGCCTCGCGAGTCAAGTTGCGCCGCCTCGCAAACATCTGTAGAATGGCGACAGAGGTGCTTTCCCCATGTCAGGCATTCTTTTTGTCATCTGTGCGGCGCTCGGCGCTGGCATCCTGCTTGTCCATGCAGTCGTGCTTTTCGGAATCTTCCTCGCCCGACGGAGAGAGCAGACTCACAGCAATGATATCAAGCTTACTGCCGCTGACAGAGCACTTTCGGTGTCGCTGGTTGTGCCCGCGAGAAACGAGGAAGCCCTTCTACCACGCCTGCTTACGTCGCTCAGCGCCACGGACTTAAGTGGTATCGACCGATTCGAACTTGTCATAGTGAACGATCGGTCAACCGACCGCACCGAGCAAATCGTGAAAGAGTTTGCTCTGACGGCGGCGTGGCCCGTTCAGATCGTCCAGGTGCCCGACGATCCGCTCCCGAACGAGAAGGCAAACCCGAAACAGCGAGCTCTCCATTTTGGAACGGTATCGATCAAAAGCGAAATCATTCTATTCACCGACGCGGATTGCGTCGTGGGACCACAATGGGTCAGGCAAATGACACTCCCGTTTAGGGATGATCGGCTTGGCCTGCTTTTCGGAACCGTGATGCCTCAGGGCGACGGAGGGTTCATTCGCGGATATCAGAGCTTCGACCACCTGTTTCGCTTTTATTACACCGCAGGCAGCGCGGGGCTGGGCAATCCGACCGGCGGGTTCGGGAATAATATCGCCGTGCGGCGAGAGGCGCTTGCGGCCGTCGGGGGATTCGAGTCTCTGCGGTACTCGGTCACCGAAGACGCCGAGCTTATTGCCGAAGTGCGCGAGCTGCATCGCTTTCAGGTGCGGCCCATACTCTCTCCGGAAACCATCGTCTGGCCGGAACCGCAGCACAGCATTGGAGAAATGGTTCCGCAGTCGATGCGATGGAACACAGGCGGACTGTATGCACCTGACGCCGCTTCACGCTACAGCTACCGAGTCGTCATGCTGTTCCTGTTCTGGAGCGTCGTCCTGGTTGTTCCCGGGATCTTCTTCCCTGCGCTCTTACTCACCACCGCAGGATCCTTCGTGAGCATGGCAGCAACGGCTGTGGCCGCAGGAGCCATCTCCCGTCGTCCGGCGAAATTCTGGTCGATGCTTCTTCCCGACCTTCTTTTCGCCATGATCTTCTACAGTTACATAACATTGCTCACGCTCGTGCACACGCCCATCCGCTGGAAAGGCCGCGTGCTCGGACAACAGCGCGGTTAGTGCCCAGCCCCTGTTCGAGTCAACTGGTCATCTCGTGGGTCGAGCTCACGGAAGCAGCGTGCTTCCCATGAGGTAGCGATCCACTTCGCGTGCGCAGCCACGCCCTTCGTTGATTGCCCAGACAACGAGACTCTGCCCACGCCGTGAATCACCGGCTGCAAAAACTTTCGGAATCGAGGTCTGGAACTTTGCGTAGTCGGCTTTGATATTTGATCGCGGATCGGTTTCGATTCCCAGCTTCCGCATTACCGTCTGTTCCGGCCCGAGAAAACCGAGCGCGAGCAGGACCAGGTCCGCCTTCCACTCCTCTTCGCTACCTGGAACTTCCTGCATCTGGGGTCGTTCTCCGGGTTTGTTCACCCATTCGATCCGGACCGTTCTGATGCCGCGAACGCGTCCGTCCCCGTCCGAAAGGAATTCCTTTGTCAGGATGCTGTATTGGCGCGGATCGGCACCGAATTTCGCCTCCGCCTCTTCGTGACCGTAATCGCTTTTGAACAGACGCGGGTAGGTCGGCCACGGCATCTGCGCGTTCCGCGCCGCGGGCGGTCGCGGAAGGACCTCGAAATTCACCAGGCTTGAACAGCCGTGACGCATCGACGTACCGATACAGTCATTGCCGGTGTCTCCGCCGCCGATAACGACGACGTCTCGATCTGCCGCAGATATGTAGTTTCCGTCGGTGAGACCGGTATCGAGGAAACTCTTTGTGTTGGCCTTGAGAAACTGCATCGCAAAATGGACTCCGGAGAGCTCTCTTCCCGGAACCGGCAGGTCGCGGGGTACCGTTGCACCGCACGCAAGGACAACCGCGTCGTAAGTGAGGACCAGTTCCTCGGGATCGACATTCGTCCCTACGTCAGTTCCAGTCCGAAACTCTACGCCCTCCTCCGCCATAATGGCGTTGCGGCGTTCGACGAGTGTCTTATCCAGTTTCATGTTGGGGATGCCGTACATGAGCAGTCCGCCTATCCTGTCATCGCGCTCAAATACGGTCACCCTGTGGCCGGCTTTGTTCAACTGGTCCGCGCAGGCGAGGCCGGAGGGCCCGGAACCGACCACGGCTACTCGCTTCCCGGTACGCTTCTCGGGTTTTCGCGGACTCATCAATCCGTCGCTATAGGCCCGGTCGATGATGTGAGCCTCGTTGTCCTTGATCGTAACAGCGGGCAAGTTGATTCCGAGTACGCATGCCGACTCACACGGTGCAGGACAGACACGGCCGGTGTATTCCGGAAAATTGTTCGTCTTCAGCAGGCGGCGAAAGGCCTCCTCCCACCGGCCCTGAAAGACCAGATCATTCCATTCGGGGATGAGATTATCGACCGGGCAACCGAAGCTGGACTGACAGAACGGCACGCCGCAATCCATGCAGCGCGCGCCCTGTTCACGACGTTCGTCCTCAGAAAGATGCCGGTGGAACTCTTTGAAATCGTCCAGTCGTTCGACCGGCCGGCGGTCGCGGACCGGTTGTCGCACGAACTCGATAAACCCGGTTGGCTTACCCATTGACCACCTCCATCACTCGTTCGATCTGCCCGCTCCTCGTCAGTTCCATCACGCGCCTGTAGGCGGGCGAAATGATCTTCACGAACTCCCTGCTTCGCTCGGTCCAGGTATCGAGGATGTAGGCAGCAACCGGGGAACCGGTATTCTCCCGGTGAAGTCGAATCATCCCGAGCACCGTCCCGATGTCCTCTTCTTCAGTCAGATCCTCCAGTTCTACCATCCCGCGAT
>DATKUF010000322.1:0-15900 GCA_035530755.1 Spirochaetia bacterium
CGCTGTCCTTCCGCGAGAGATCGAGCGCGACGAGTTGTTCGAGACACGATGCAATCTGCTCCTCAGGTGCGTTACCCGGCATTCTGACGGAGGTAAGCGTTCGCAGCCGTTCGGTCACCTCCAGGAAAAAATGCTTGAAGTACGGCCTCTCTCGTTCATACGTAACCAGAGTGGTCAGCAGATGAAACGATTTCATGTATTCACCTCTGACGTCGTATTCTTCGGCCAGGAGAAAGGCGCAATCCATGAAATCTTCCCGGTCGAGACTTTCTGCAAGGCGGTCTCCCTCTTCGGTAGTGCAGAGGAAGTCATACAGGGCCACAGCGTCGTCGGCGTGCTGGTGCAGGAGATCGAAAAATATGAGCTTTGACTGGCTTACCGGATCATCGCTTCGCTCCCGGAGAAATGTGCGATAGTCAAATGCGCCGGCTTTGCGGCGAGCCGCCCTGTTTCTGTCGTACTGCTCGCGCCTGGTTGGATTGCCAAGGGTCTCGTACGCTTTGAGCAGGAGCTGCATCTGCTCGATCGTGGCTTTTCCGGCCGCTGAAACATCGGGATGCAGCTCTTTCGCCTTCTTCCGAAAAGCCCGCTTGATTTCCTCAGGAGAGCTCTCCGCATGGACGCCAAGGATGTCGTAGTAGTCAGTATTCAGCACCGTCATAACGTTCAGATGATCCTAAAGTATATCCCGCCGTCTCCATCGGTCAATTCTTCTACTTGATTCGCAGACGTTTCCCTATCTCGACCGCCTCCTCGACCGACGTGAGTATCTCGGAAAACTTCAACATCATCCCTTCGGTTTCCATGGTTTTCATAAGCCGTGAAAGCGATTTGAGAGAAGACAATCCTTTTTTGATAACGAAGGCGAAGGACCGTTTCCCGGTAACGATACCGGCGGCGCCCAGGAATTCCCCGATGCGGTTTGGAATCCGACCGCCGAACAGAGAGGAGGGCTCCGTTCCAATGCAGATGTACTCGTAGATCGTGAGTTTTGTGTTTACGTCGCGACTACCGTCCACGATATCGACCTGGTGTCCCTGCTGCTCGATTCCGCGGGCAAGACCTTTGGCGATATTGAGGAGCTTCTCGCGATTTTCTCCCGGAATGAAAACAACGACAATCCGCATCTATGCACTCTCCTGGCTGAAGATTATAAAGGATATCCACCGCCGACGCCAAGGCAAAACGACTGCCGCGGATCATGTCCGTTTGAACAATGCCTCGATATCCCGTTCCTTCACAATGAGGACCGAACAGCGGGCGTGATGGAGGATTTCGCGGTGTGCGATCGAGATGCTGTCGCGCTGATCGCGCCTGCTTTCCCACCCTCCGAGCAGAATAATCTCAGCTTTGTGTTCTTCAGCCGCCTTGAGAACTTCGGTGTATATGGCGCCATTTCTCAACTCGGTTTGTATGATGACGCCCTTGTCCTGCGCGAGTGAAGAGACGAACTGCAGGTATCGCCTGCCATTCGCCTGAAGGCTTTCCTCGTACTCGCGGCTCTCCTCTTCGATGAATATCTTGGTGAGCAGGAGCTGACGAAGCGTGGCTGTGTCCACAACATATACCGCGGTGACCTTGCACTCGTATGCCTTGCTCAGAAGTATCGCATACTTTGCCGCATTGATGGACGCGTCCGAGCCGCTAATCGCGACCACGACGTTGGAAATTAGCGCGTTCATGTCAGCCTCCGAGTCGAGTTTTCACCTGCTTCTGTATGAAAAGGGCTTCCCGCTCACGTTCCTCGAGCACGCCCTGAATGTATTGAATGGTTTCCCGTGTATCCGGGATGACCTGTTTTTCCAGAGCATTGACCCGACGCTGAGTCTTCTTGACCTCACGGGCGAGCCGCCACACTACGGTCCGGATACCGGCCATCTCGCTGATAAGACGCAGTAACTCAAAGAATTCCACTGTCGTACTGTCGCAATAGGAGTAGGTGTTCATGAACGAATAGCGCGGCGACAGCTCCGGGACCCGGACATCTATCGAGGGCAGCGTAACCCCTGCAATCCGGGTGATCTTTTCGGTGACCGCAAAGTCGAACCGGATATCCTCGCTGATTTCTGTAGACCTTTCCCGGCCCACGCGGAGTATCATCTTCTTCAAGGACGCGTACGCCTTGTCGATCTGCGTGTCCAGTTCCCGTTCAAGCAGTTTGACGCGCTCGAGCATGCGCATGAGCTCCATAACCAGGATCTCCCGCTTCTGCTCGAGCAGTTCAAAGCCGTCCCGCGCAATCTGATGCTGAGCCTTCAGACGGAAGAGCTGGCTCTTTGTCGCCGGAACGTGCAACTTCGCCATTGCCGCCTACTTCGCCTCTTCAGGCGCGGGTTTTCCGTCGTCAGCGGCCGCCGCGGTCACCGGATCGAAGTACTTCACGAGAGTCTCTTCGCGTACGCGGTACAATTCCTCACGCGGAAGCTCATGGAGCACCTTCCAACCGATGTCGAGGGTGGTCGCAATCGACCGGTCTTCGTCCTCTCCCTGAGAAATGAAATCCCGTTCAAATCGTTCGCCGAAGGCGAGGTACATCTTGTCGAGTCGGGACAGTTCCTCTTCTCCGATGATTGCGGCGAGGTTGCGAATCGTCTTTACGCGCGAGTAGGCGGCAAAAAGTTGAGACGAAATCTCACGATGATCGCCTCGCGTCATCCCCTCTCCAATTCCATCTTTCATCAGGCGTGAGAGGCTGGGAAGTCCGGAAATCGGCGGATACATACTCTTCTGGAAAAGCTCTCGGTCCAACACAAGCTGCCCTTCGGTTATGTACCCGGTGAGGTCCGGAATCGGATGCGAGATATCATCACTCGGCATGGTCAGAATAGGAACCTGAGTGATCGATCCTGAGGAACCTTCCACCTTCCCTGCCCGTTCATAGATCGAGGCAAGATCCGAGTAAAGGTAGCCCGGGTATCCTTTGCGGGATGGTATTTCGCCACGGATCGACGATACTTCGCGCAGCGCCTCGCAATAGTTGGTCATGTCGGTGAGGATGACGAGAACGTGCATGTTTCGATCAAACGCGAGGTACTCGGCAGCAGTGAGCGCGCAGCGGGGGGTAATCAGCCGCTCGATCGACGGAGCGTCGGCGAGTGAGAGGAACATTGAGACCCGTGAGAGAACCCCGCTCGACTCGAAGGAATCAATAAAGAAGCGTGCGACGTCATACTTTATTCCCATCGCGGCGAAAACAATCGAAAACGGCTCGTCGGCGGTGAGGATTTTTGCCTGCCGAACGATCTGGTTGGCGAGGCGATTATGAGGCATTCCGCTTCCCGAAAAGATCGGAAGCTTCTGCCCGCGAATGAGCGTATTCATCCCGTCGATGGCGGAGATGCCGGTCTGGATGAAGTCGCGCGGATAGACCCGGGCGAACGGGTTTATGGGCTCTCCGTTCACATCGCGGAAATCCGAGGAGAATATCGGCGCGTAGCCGTCGGCAGGCTCTCCTAGGCCGTTAAAGACGCGTCCGAGCATGTCCTCGCTCACCGGAATCTGCATGGGTTCGCCGGTGAACTCGGTATAGCTCTCTTCTACGGAGAGTCCGGTTGTCGAGCCGAACACCTGGATCGCGACGTGATCGCGCGAAGTTTCGAGTACGCGTCCGACGCGCTCATTGCCCGACCGGTCGCGCATCGTGGCCATCTCTCCGAGTCCGACGTTTTCCCGCCGCTTGAGGATCGCGATGGGGCCGTTTATGCTGGTAAAGCCGCGAAACTGCAGGCCCCTCATTTTGCGTACCTCCGTTCAAGCTCACCGAATTCCTGATTCATTGTGCGACCTGCCTCTTTGATTGCCGCGAGGTTGTCGTTGGGTACGGTGCTTTTCAGGCGCACGAGGGCTGCCGTCGACGAGAGATCTCGAATTGTGGGTATCGTCGCGCCCATCTTGATGGCCTTGTCTGCGCGGTGGTAGTAGTCCACGATCAGTCGCAGTATTTCCACCTGCTTTTCCGGTATCGAGTACATGTCGATGTCGTCAAACGCGTTCTGCTGGAGGAAGCCGTTTTTGATCATGTCGGCAACCTGGAGCACAATGCGCTGGTTGTCAGGCAGAGCATCCGGTCCGATGAGCTTCACAATCTGCTGAAGTCGGTCTTCCTTCTGCAGAATCTCCATTGCTTCCTGGCGGATCGTCATCCAGGTGATTTCGCGCTGCTCCCACCAGTCTTGAACCTCTTCCGCGTACTCGCTGTAGGATTCGAGCCAGGAAATCGCCGGGTAGTGACGGGCATTGGCCAGGTCTCGGTCGAGGGCCCAGAAACAGCGAATGAACCGCTTGGTGTGCTGCGTTACCGGTTCCGAGAAGTCTCCGCCGGGAGGCGATACTGCGCCGATGATCGTGATCGAACCGAGCGATCCCAGCTGGGTTTCGACGCGACCGCCTCTTTCGTAGAACTCTGCAAGACGTGTCGGCAGATAGGCGGGAAACCCCTCTTCAGCCGGCATCTCTTCCAGTCTCCCGGAAAGTTCGCGCAGCGCCTCGGCCCAGCGGGATGTGGAATCGGCCATGATGGCCACATGGTATCCCATATCCCGGTAGAACTCGGCGAGAGTCACTCCGGTGTAGATGGATACCTCCCGTGCCGCTACAGGCATATTCGAGGTGTTTGCGATGAGAATGGTGCGCTCCATGAGCGAACGACCGGTCTTGGGATCGACGATTGCCGGGAACTCGCGCAACACATCGGTCATCTCATTTCCGCGTTCGCCACAACCGATGTAGACAATGACATCGGCATCGCACCACTTCGCAATGGCGTGCTGGGTCATGGTCTTTCCGGTGCCGAAACCGCCCGGTATCGCGGCAGTCCCGCCTTTCGAGATTGGAAACAGAATGTCGATGACCCGCTGTCCGGTAATGAGCGGTTCGGTGACAGGAAGTTTCTGCCTGTAGGGTCGTGGAGTTCGGACCGGCCAGTACTGGGCGGCCGGAATCCCGTCGCCTGCGGAGGTAACGACCAGAGATTCCACGATCGTGTATTCGCCTTCGGGAACGATTTGGTGGATTTTTGCATCGGTCGCAACGGTCGGGGGCGCAACGAGCCGATAGAGTATGCTCTCAGTTTCCTGTATCGTGCCCAGGAGCGTTCCCGGACCGCAGGAATCGCCGGCTTTCGCCGCAGGCAGGAAGTGCCATTTCTTTTCGATATCGAGCGGCGGCAGTTTGACCCCGGCAGGCACGTAGGAACCGGCTGCCTGAAAAATTCCGCGCAATGGTCGCTGAATCCCGTCGTAGATCTGCCCGATGAGACCTGGTCCGAGGTAGACCGACAGAGGACGTTCGACGCTTTTGATTGCCTCGCCGATCCGCATGCCGGTGTTATCTTCATATATCTGAACCGTCGCGATATCGCCCTTCATGCGGATGATCTCGCCCACGAGTCCCTTTTCGCCTGCTTCCACGACATCGTACAGACCGCAGCCGCCGAGGCCTTCGGCCTCGAGAATCGGTCCATTGATGCGGGTAATCCTGCCCTCGATCATGGGGTGATGTTTCCTTTAAGAAGAGCGCTTACGAGTTTTTCCCGATGGCGCAGGAGCAGTTCCGCTTCGATGCGCCGGGTGGATACCATTACGATGATGCCGGATTCCGCGTCCGTGAGCTCCAATGAAACCTCGTCCGCGGGAGCCTCGGCCTTTGCAGCCGGACGAGGAGTTGTCGGTTCTCCTGATGGAGCCGCGACCCTGACATCGGGGAGCGAGCGCTTCACGAGTCCGACCGCTTCATCGTCGGTCAGTCCAGCTGCCCGAAGCGAAACGTTAACCGACCCGACGATTGGACGGGTTAGCACGAGGTCATGCGATAGAAGGTCGTCGCGCCTCTTTACGTCGAGCTGCGAAAAGAAGCGGTGAACGCTCTCGCGGAGCCTCGCCTCGGCGAACGCCAGGAACGCGCGCTTCTTTTCGAGTGGAAGCGCCGCCTCGTGTCGCAGCTTGAGTGCGGCGAGGTCCGCAGCGTGGTCCGCCTCCATCTCTTTCAGCGACGTTTTTGTACGTTGTGCCCACGATTCGCGCAGCTCCGAGAGTGCCTTCTCCCGGCCGCGAAGCAGTTTTTCCGCGCGTTTGCGGGCATCATCCATGATCTCTTTTTCAAGCGCACCGGCGTTTCTTATCTCTTCCATGCTGCCTCGCTAGACGTGAATGCCAACGGCTTCACGGATAGAGTCAACGAGCGATCGTTTCCCCGGAATGCGGCCGTGCAAACCGGGAATTTCCACAATCAGCGGGTAGTCCCCGGTCGCTTGCCAGTTGGTAACCTGTTCCTCGATCATGCTGGAAACATCTTCGGTCAGCACGAGGACGCGTACGTTCTGTTCCGGGTGCGTTGCCGCACGAAAAGCCTCGATAGCTTCCTCCGGGCTTGCCACTGTTTTGCCGGGAACTCCCACAAAACGAAACCCGACGACGATTTCCTCTTCTGCCAGCACGAAGAACTCCATTCAGTCGATCGTCCTATACAAGAAGAATGAGCAGCGCGACAAGGAATCCCCAGAGGCAGATACCCTCGGCCAGACCGACAAAGGGCAGCGCCTTCCCTGACAGCTCCGGGTTCTCGCTCATGGCGCCCATGGCCGCTGCTCCGATCTGACCAACCGCGATTCCGCCACCGATGCAGGCAAGCCCGACAGCCAGGCCGGCGGCGATGTAACGCAGCCCCTGATTGGATGCTTCGGCCGCGCCTCCGGACTGCGCAAAGGCGGTGCCGCCAAACACCAGACCCAGCATGATCAGCAAGAACAGTTGTTTTTTCATACGTCGCTCCTTAGTGCAAATGGATGAAACTCCACTCCCGTTTCAGTGAAGAACTTTGAGAAGAACTCGTAATACTGGAGACGGATGACCTGAATAGAAACGATAAGCCCTTCGAGGAATATGATCAACACGTTGAAGACTATTACTACCAGCGGCTGGAGTACCACGGCACCGGCCGTTCCGTGGAGCAGCTCCACGATTTTGAAAGTTATAAGGCTCAATACCGTGTGCGACAGCGCAAAGGCCGCCACACGGAGAAAGCTCAGTGAATTCGAGAGATAGTAGGATACCGACTCGAGTATCTCGACAAAACCGCCGACGGCGAAGCTCAGCAGGCCGTCCGGAAAGACCGGCTTTTCGTGTGAGAGGACGCGATAGATTGGCTCGGCCCAGAACAGCAGGAGCAGCGGAACAAAGAGTACGATCAGGTCGAACGACGCGAAGTGGCCGCCGGTGAGGATACGGATTCCGATGAATATGGCGTACCAGAAAAATAGCGCACCGGTCAGTCCGGTCTTTGTCAGAAGCGCGTGGAAGTAGCGTCGCAACATAAGCTGATTGAAAATGTTGATGAACAGGCCGATCGAATTGATGACGATCCCGAGAGCAAGCGTAAACCCAAAAAAGATGAATATTCGATCGAGGCCACCTTCGGGCATAAGACTGATGATCCGGTCGCGCGGCGCGCCGAAGAGCGCGCCGGTGAGCGCGCGGGAGGCAGGAACAAGCAAGGCCTCGTTCGAGAAAACAGAGCCGTACAGCAAACCGGTGAACGCCGAAGCGATTCCCACCGCAATGAAGATCGGACCGAAGTTGTGCCACCGCTGCCAGCGGCTTTCTCCCAGGATTTTGCGGCCTTTTATGAAGATAATCCCTGCGGCCACGCCGACGAGCCCCTGGCCGACGTCGCCGAACATGATTGCGAAAAGCAGAATGAAAAGGAATGCGACCAGCGGCGTCGGATCGATCGTTCCATAGAGCGGTGCGCCGTAGGAGAAGACCATCCGTTCGAACGAGCGTACGAGACCACTGTGGTTCAGCTTGACGGGCACCATTTCCACGCCACTGCGTACCGAAGGGAGTTCCCCGGGTGTATAGAGTCTGATGGCGATCCGGGATTCGGTCCTCGTTTCGAGCTCCCGAATCGTCGTGCGGATCAGGCTCTGCGGCACCCATCCGGACAGGCGGTAGACAGTTCGCGTAGTTGAAAGCCCGTGTTTTACCTCGTTTATCTGATTTGCGAGGGAAAAGGCCCTGCAAAGGCGCAGGAGATCGGTCCCGAATCTCGATGCGAAATCCTCGTTCCGTTTTCCGAGTTCCCCAAGCCTTTTCTCTTCGTCTGCCAGTTCCCGGTGGAGGGCGAGAACTACTTCGCTCGGGACTCCATCGACGGTCGGTAGCGCCGTTTCCTGGAAACCGGCGTTCTTCAGGTCACTGTCCATTGCAAAGCGCCCCTTTTTCGAGGCAGCGGCGAGAACCCTTCCGGAAGCGTCGAGAGGAATGAGAACGGCGCGGCCTGCCAGCTTCGCTTCGACCGCCTGCCGTTTTTCTTCGGATATCACCCCAAAACGCAGGGTGAGGAAGGTAAGATTTTCGATCTCCTTGAATGGCATATCGAGCCGCGAGAAGGCGGAGACCTCTTCGAGTGTGCCTTTCAGGCTGTTGATTCTCTGTTCGTGTTGGCGATAACTCGAGAGAAGAGTCTCGCCCTCTTTGCACAGGCGTTCCGCCTGATGCACCTCTTTTGAACCGGCAACGTGCGTGACGGTGGAGCGATCGTCCGCGGAGTCAGCGAGAAAGAAACCGCGCAATTCGTTGAGCCTGCGAGCGAGTTCGGCCTGTCTGATCTGCCGACGCTGCTCATCTTCCCGCGAGGGCGAGCGTGCATGTGTATCATGGTCGGCTCCCGCATCGCTCGCACTGAGTGAAGTGGGGTCGATCTGGATGCAGCTCGAGGTGCCAAGGTATTCGAGCACGGCGTCCACGTCCCGGTGCAGAACGTGAAGCTCGATCTTTCGCATCCGTTCGGTCAACATAGCTTTCTCACAATGAACCGGCTGCTTCGAGAATTTCCTGTTCGGAAAGCGACATCTTGATTCCTTCCAGAATTGTCGTTACGCGGGCAACTTCGAACTCTTTGAGTTTGCAGAAGGCATAGACCAGCCCGAGACAGAACGGGTACTGGTAGAAATATCGTTTTGCTTTCCGGTAGAGAAACAGCTCGGCAAGCGCCTCCGCCCGCGAAGGGTCGACGCGGCGAGCGTCCCCCAGAAACTGATCCTGAAAAAGCCAGGGATAGCGAAACGTACGAACCGCGTCCGGATTGTCGAGCGGAATGTCAATCAGGGCTTGTGTAATCCTGTCAGGAAACCGAGGAGAAACCGGCACGAGGAGCGGCACAATCTTCGAGGGCTCGCTCTGATACAGATTGAAATAGGTGCGCAGCCGAAGAATCCAGATATAGTTCTGCAGATTACATTCGATGAGTGCGAGCTCGCCGACTCCCTGGCGGTCGGAGCGCGGAACGCCTCGAGCCAGCTCGAGCAGCTCCGTGTAGAACTGGCGGTCCAGGCGTCCCTCGATCTCGAACAGCGGTTGTTTGCCGAGCGCCTCGCGAACCCACTCATACGCGGTTCCATCGAGGACTTCAATGGACAGCTCACCGGATTCGGGGACCGAAAATGTTCCGAAAGGACCGAGGTCCCACACCGTATCGAGAGTAACTGATCCGGCCAGATGATCGTCCGGGCCGGGGCTATTTCCCAGCGCTCGCGCGAGAGCTCTCACCGTCCGGTATTCGTATTTCCGGAGTAGATGGACTATCACCGGAGGCGACGGAGTGAGAACGCGAAGAATGCGCCGAATAACATCGAAGAGCTCGGCATCCAGGTCAATCTGAAGCTTCCGGATGAGCGCTTTTTCCGGCAGATCATAGGTTCGATCCGGGAAAACAAGTCGTGCCAGGTCGTTTACGTCACCTCCGCGGGCCAGGGGCCGAATATCGCGACGAATGAAAGAGTCGCCGACCAGCGCGTGGAGTTTGGCTTGTATGTAGCCGTACCGGAAGGTTTTCCCCATTCGAGTTACTTCAGTCTGCTCTTCAGGATCGCGTCGATTTCGGAAAAGAGAGCGTTCTGGTCTACCTGGCGACTTTCGAGATCCGACCGGAACCGCTCGGTTTCCTGGACTCTTGCGGCAGTTATAGTCTTCTTCTGCTCTTCGAGTTCCCGTGCCAGCGTGTGCTGCTTCTCGGCAACCGCTTCCTCGTGATGTTGTCGTTCTGTCTGTTCGGCTTCGCGCAACAGGCGATCCGTTTCGGCCTGAGCGTCGCCGACGAGAGACTCGGCTTCCCGCTCAACTGTCATGAGACGATCGATGATATCGTCGTGATCCATTGTTCAATCCTCCCGCACGCCCAGAGACTCTTCGTAGTGGCAGAGGATGCGATAAGCCTGATCCGCGCTCTTTGCCGCGACAAGGTCCGGATAGAACTGCGGATTCTGAAGGAGGGTGGCAATGCTTCGAAGCATCTTGAGGTGTGGACCCGTATCCTCGGCCGAGCTGACGAGAAGAAAGATCACATGGACCGGATGCGCGTCGAGCGCGTCATAGTCGATTCCGCCGGGAGAAATGCCGATCACCCCTACCAGTCGGTCGACAGCGTTTGTTTTTCCGTGCGGCACGGCGATTCCGCGATGGACGCCGGTCGACATCTTTTCTTCCCTCTCATGAAGTGCAGCGAGAATCTCTTCACGCACCTCGAGGTGATAGACCTGCACGAGAAAATCGGTGAGCTCTTCGAAGACCTCATCCTTGTCGTTGGCGTCGAGGTTGAGCTTGATCGTGCTCGGCGAAAACACGTCCTGCAATTGCATACCAGCCTCCCAACTCGGTCCGGTGGCGGTCGTTGCCGCACAACTCGAAAAGGGGTCTAAGTTGACTGAAACCCGCGGTCCACCAGTGCGTGAAGAAGCACAGCACCGCGTGGGGGATTGGAATTTAAGCCGAGTCTACTGCCCGGTTCCACTTGTCGGGGTGGACGGGTTGGCATTGCCGGGGGCGTTCGTCGCTCCGGCAGCGTTCGTCGCTCCGGCAGCTGCGCCGGTTGCCGGGGCGGCTTCGGCGGAACCTGTTGCACCCTGCGCTGGAGTCGCTGTCGCACCACCGGGAGTGGTCTGTCCGGACGGCGCCTGGTTGCCGCTTGTTTTCCACCACTCAAGGCCGCTTTGCTGTTGCGCCTCGATTTTCCGGGCAGCGGCTTCCGGATTGCCGGAAGAGGGAGTTCGGTTGAGCCATGCAAGACCAAACGCACAAACCAGAAAAATTGCGCCGAGAATCGACGTTGTGCGGGTCAGGATGTTTCCTGAACGATTCCCGATCGGGGTGGACGTTCCACCTCCGAAGATGCCGCCAAGGCCTTCACCCTGTTCATCCTGGATAAGGACAAGCAGAATAAGCAGAACAGCGGAAATGACAAAAATGACGAGTAGTAGTACGCTAACAATACCCATGAAGAATCTTCCTTATGTGCCGTACAGATGTCACGCGAATGAACGGCATTGCATCATATCCTGTCGAAATTGGCAATAGGCGCGAAGGTGTCGATTTTGAGCGACGCGCCGCCGACCAGGGCGCCGTCGATGTTTTCCATTGCCATCAGGCTCTTTACGTTATCGGGTTTCACGGATCCGCCGTATTGAATGATCATCTTCTGGGCCACTTCGGCAGAATAGATCTTTGACAGAGTCGCGCGAATTGTCCGGTGCACCGCATCCGCATCCGCGGGTGTGGCGTTCTTCCCCGTGCCTATCGCCCACACAGGTTCGTACGCGATCGTTATTCGGGGCATATCCTGCAGAGTCACCCCTGCGAGTCCACCAGCGAGTTGACCGTTGACTACATCGTCAACCCTGGCCGCTTCACGTTCTTCCAGCGTCTCCCCAACGCAAAGAATGACTTCGAGGCCATGTTTGAGCGCCAGGAGAACTTTCGCGTTGATGAGTGCGTCCTTCTCTCCATAGGTGTGGCGCCTCTCCGAGTGGCCGAGAATCACGGATTTCACGCCGAGATCCTTCAGCATGAGGACCGACACCTCACCGGTGTGCGCTCCCTGCTCTTCTGACGCCATATTTTGTGCGCCAACGAGAACGTTCGACCCTTTGAGCGCATCAATAACCGCGGGAAGGCAGGGAAATGCGGGAGCCACCATCAGTTTGTGCTTTGTGCCGCGGAGTGCTTCTCCGAGCGAACGTGCATACTCGGCCGCCTCACTCGGGGTTTTGTACATTTTCCAGTTGCCGGCAATATACTTCTGTCTCACAGTGCTCTCCTTGCCTGTTTCGTCTATTTCTCCAGCGCGGCAATGCCGGGCAGCGTCTTACCTTCGAGATACTCGAGGGAAGCGCCGCCGCCGGTGGACACGTGGTCGATGCGATCTGCGAGATGAAACTTGTTGACTGCAGCGACCGAATCCCCGCCGCCAACAACAGTCGTCCCGGCGCAGTCGGCAACCATCTTCGCGGTCTCGAGCGTTCCGGTTGCAAAGGCGTCGAACTCGAAAACGCCCATCGGACCGTTCCACACGAGGCTCTTAGCACCGGCGATCTTGCTTTTCATGGCAGCCAGAGTTTTCGGGCCGATATCCATTGCGATCTTTCCATCGGGTACATTTACACCGTCGACCGCTTCCGGTTTGGCCGACTCGGAAAACTCCGAAGCCACAACGTGGTCGAGCGGAAGAAGGATATCTACATGCAACTCCGCGCCTCTGCGCAGGAGATCGCTGGCTGTCTGGACGTATTCTTCCTCTACGAGGGACTTGCCGATCGCGTGCCCCTGAGCCTTGAGAAAGGTGTAGGACATGCCACCACCGATAATGAGAGTTGTGCACTTGGTGATCAGGTTTTCGAGTACCTCAATTTTCGTGGAAACCTTGGCGCCTCCGATGATCGCGACAAAGGGTTTGACAGGGTTTTTGAGAAGTGGCTCGAAAAACTTCATCTCCTTCTCAATGAGGTATCCTGCCACCGACGGGATATACTTCGTGATTCCTTCTGTTGATGCGTGAGCGCGATGTACGGTCCCGAACGCATCGCTCACGTAGACGTCGGCAAGGCTGGCGAGCTGTTTGGCAAAAATAGGATCGTTTGCCTCTTCCTCCGGATGAAAACGCAGATTTTCAAGCAGAAGAACATCGCCAGGTTTCAGCGCTGCGACCGCCTTTTCTGCGGGAGCCCCGACACAATCCTCGGCCAGCGCTACCTTCTTGCCGAGGAGTTCGGAAAGTCGGGACGCCACCGGGGCAAGGCTCATTTCAGGGTTGCGTTTGCCCTTGGGTCGACCGAGATGGCTCATGAGAATGACGCGGGTACCGGGTATCGATAGAATGTGGTGTATGGTGGGAAGTGCGCCTTCGATGCGTGTGCTGTCGGTCACCTTCCCGTCTTTGATCGGGACATTGAAATCCACCCGAACGAGGACTTTTTTTCCTGCGAGATCGACGTCTTTCAGGGTTCTAACTGCCATGGTCTTCTCCTTCCCTTCCGCGTCCCGTGTCCCCAGACTGGAATCCGTTACAGGTCTGCACACATTTGTGTTTTTCGTCAGGCTCAGTTAAAAATCGTGGGGCTTCTATTCGGGTTTACGCGAGGCGTCCGCGAGGCTGCCTTCGACGCATTTACCAGAACTATACGGGAAAGTCCCCCGTCTGTCAACGAACGCGTGGCGCAGCGCTAATGGACGGTGAGCAGACGCTGGTACAACGGGGGGTAACTGACCGGTTCAGGCGGCTGTTTGGACTTCTCTTTCGGCGTAGGGATCACCGAATCCCCGACGCTGACGAGATCCGAGACCCCCTGTTTGGTAATAGTTCCTTCGGCAACCGCATCATCGGTGCGGCCCACTTTGAATGTCCCGACGAGGGCGGACGGGGGGTATACGAACGCGGAGCCGTCGCTGTTGCGCGAAAGTCTGCCTGCCTGCACGATGTCGAAGCTCTCATCCGCCGTCACTCCATGCATGGTTCCGAGATCGATCAGGCCCTGGCCGAAGTTACGCGCTATGAGCTTTCCTGACACCGGAATAGCTGCGTGAATCAGCTCCGCGATACGGGCCGTGGCTTTTTCGACCCGGTCGTTTCCACTTCGGTAGACGCTGAAAGTCGCGGTAGGCGTTCCGGTTCTCGACAGGTAGAGAGTGGCGTTCAAATTAACGGTCCGATCGCCTTCGTCGATTCTGAGAATCACGAAATAGTCGCTTCCCTTCGCGCGTGCCGCGGCAAATGCATCCGCAAAGCGGACGCTGTCCGCGGCGGCCGCCGGACTGGTCATCAGTTCGTACCCAAGGATGAGGTCGCGCAGATAGGAGCCGAAATATCCGGCGGAGAGCGGGTGAACAAGCACGCTGTCGACGGGGTTCTGAAACACCATGATCGACGTATTGGTCCTGTTCACCGAGAACTGGTCGATGTTCCAGTCGGATGCGACCGTACCATCGAGCAGGCTCGAGTAGATCTCGAGTCGATCGGTGATTGCTTTGTCCGTATAGCCGAGATTTTTCAGAACGTCCAGTTCTGAGACGTACTTGGCTCTGAATCCTTCGAGCCGATAGAGCTCGGCAAACGCCAGCCTGGCATCGCGCGAGAGAGGTGCGATTTGAAGGCCCTGGCGATACTGAAAAAGAGCATGTTGGAACAGGTTCTGGTTCTCGAAAGCATGAGCGCGATCGATGTGGTACTTCGCAAATCGGTCTCGATCGGTCGACTCCATAGGGAGATTCTGTTTGACAACCTGCTCCATTGCAAGGCGAGCTACCTCATCACCCGGATCTATTGCAAGGAGCCGTTGAAAGCTTCGAATTGCATCGTTGGTGTTTCCGAGTCTTGACTGCGCGAGACCCCTGATGTACCACGCCAGGACGTGCGGTGTCGGCCGGGCTCCGGCCGAGGTTCCTGTATCACCACCACGATACCCGGCTGCCAACTGATCCATAGTGGCAGAGGCTTTTGCGAAATCACCTGTCTGTAAATAGATCTCTCCGACGAGCAGCATCGCCTCCGGGTAGTCTGATCGCAGGGCAAGTGAGGTCTGCGCCTGGCGAAGTGCTTCGTCGGTATTCCCCTGGGCGAGGTAGTACTCTCCGGCGAGCATGTGTACCTGGGGATCGCCCGAATGGTACTCGAGAGCGAGCCGAATGTACTTGCCCGCAATGTCCGCCTGCCCGCGCGACCGGTAGAGGAGCGCAAGCGAAAGTAATGCTTTGCGGTTCTGCGGTTCGAGTCGAACTGCGTCCTGGTATTGTGCGAGCGCCCCGTCGGTGTTGCCCTGTGCAACCGCCAATTCGGCGAGCCCGATTCGCGCTTCGACGTTGTAGGGTTCCATCGTGAGAACCTGCTGGTAGATGGCGCGCGCTTTGTCGATCTGCCCGAGACCGACGAAGATGCGTCCTTGCAGGTTCATTACCTGGCTGCTGTTTCCGGCGTAGCGGGACGCCTGCTGTGCGTACTTCAGTGCGATATCATACTCGTCCAGCGAATAATATGACTGTGCCAGACCGATCATCGGCTCGAGGTAGGCAGCGTTGTGTTTCAGCGCTTCGAGGTAGCTCTCGATTGCCCCGTAGTAGTCTTCCGAGGTCTGTGCAACCTGTCCCTGCTGATAGAGCTGCCGGGCCGTCGGCTGAGGAGCGCCGCTGTCAACCGTCACCTGAGCTTGCGCCCTCAGGGGGAGAATCGCCGAGGTTGCGGCAAGAACGAGAAGGAAAACGATTCGATTATTGCGCACGCTCCCGATCCTTCTCCTGGTCCGGGCGGTGCACAACGATTTTTACCGTGCGAATCTTGTGTCCGTCCATTTCCTGAATGATAAAGTCCATATTGTCGTGTGATACTTTTTCGTATTTTACCGGAATCTTTCCGAAGAGGTCGAAAACGAATCCGCCGAGGGTGTCGAAATCGTCATCGGGAATATCGGACTTCAGCTCTTCGTTCAGATCCTCAATATTCACCCGCGCGTCGACGAGGTAGATTCCCTCACCGATTTCGAGAACTTCTTCCTTTTCATTGTCGAACTCATCCTGAATATCTCCGAGAATTTCCTCGATGATGTCTTCCATGCAGACTATACCCGAGACTCCCCCATATTCG
>DATKUF010000323.1:0-15234 GCA_035530755.1 Spirochaetia bacterium
AGCAGCAGACCGATCCGTTCGCGACTGAAGTTCTGCAGCTGCAGAAAGACCTGGAGATAGGGACCAACGACGGCGAGGTTCGCGAATAGCAGAAAATAGCACAGGGAAAAACGGGCCATGATGGAGTTGGCTCAAGGGACGTCGGAATGATCTTTGTTCTGGTCGGTTACCACCTGGTTTCTGCCGCGACTCTTCGCAACGTAGAGATTGCGATCGGACCTCCGGACTATGTCGGCTATTTCACCCCCGTCAGCAAGATCGGAGGCTACTCCGAAGCTCGCCGTGATATGACGAGAATTACACGGGACGATTACCTCCGTTGAGCGCTTGCGAAGCCGCTCCGCGATCCTCGCAGCTACAGCGTCGGTCGCACCGGGAAGAGCGACGGCAAATTCTTCGCCGCCGAGGCGCCCAAAAAGATCGCCGTCGCGGAGCTCGCTTTTCCAATACCGCGACACGGTACTCAGCACCTGGTCTCCGGCCTCGTGGCCGCAGTCATCGTTAACATTCTTGAAATGATCGAGATCGATCATGATAACAGCGAACGGTTCCTCCCGCGCCTGACAGCGCGAAAGCTCGTTTCGAGCCTCCTCGAGAAACGCACGGCGCGTCAGCGCTTCGGTAAGTAGGTCAGTTGTCGCCTGGCGGCGAACTTCGCGGAATTCTCGTGCGTTGTGCAGAACTATGGAAACGTGCTCGGCAAAGGCCGCCGCCAGTCTGATGTGCTCGGAGTTGTAGTGACCCGCGTCGCTTCGAGCCACAACGAGCGCACCCAGAAGCGTATTGGCTGCAACAAGCGGAACTCCCAGCCAGGAGCGGATTGTCACCCCCGCGATCATCGAGTGATCCGGATAGGCGGAGGGCATATCGTTCACGCTAAGCGGCAGGCGCTCCTCGGCGATCCAGGTGTAGGGGTTCGGACCGCCAAGCTGGACCAGATCTCCACTATCCACAGGGAGGCCGTCCGCGCGCCGGCCTCCCACTATTCGTACCGTATCGTCGAGCATCAGCACTACGAGCGTGACGTCGTTGGGGACAACAAGAGCCGCCTGGTCGAGGACTCGCTGCACAGCCAGTTCCCAATCGAGGGTCGACGCGATAATTGCCGCAGCCGTAAGAAGTGTCTCTGCTTCGAGCGCCTTTTGTTCGGCTTCCACGCGAGCAAGCCGGGCGCGTTCTTCGGACTGAACGCGAAGCGTGATATCGAAGTCCGCACCGAGGAACCAGGCCGGTTTCCCCGCCTTTGTCCGGCTTACGACTACGGATTTCGAGAGAATCCATTTGTAGTCCGAATCTTTCCCCCGTATCCGGTACGCGGCCTGGGTAATGTCCTGTTCCCCTTCGAACATTTCCTCGAGGTTGCGGTCCACTTCCGCAATGTCGTCGGGGTGCACGGCGCTTCTCCACGTTTCGCCGCGCATATCGTCGGGACTGTATCCGAGACTCGTCCAAAGACCGTTCGGAATGGCGAGTCCCGTCTCGTAGTTTTTGATGAAAACTCCGAGTCTCCCCATGGCGCGGAGCAGGCGAATAAGCTCCTGATACTTTCGTTCGTTTGCGTCGAACCAGGTGCGCAGGATCCCGGCATATCGGATCAGCGTATCGGAGTCAAAGTCGGCATTCTCAATCTTGACCAGGAGATCTCGAACCGCCGCTTTGCCGGGAACCCGGTCACGAGCGTCACTTTTTTTCATTCATTCGTGTCCAGACATCGCGCAAGACGCCTCTGCGGAGGCGTACACGTCGGGTAATTTTCCCCATTATAATGCATGAATCCAAGAAATACGATGAGAAAGAGATAAAATGTGGCAATTCGGCCATCTTTGAGAACTCGAGTCGGCGCTTTCCATCGAAGCCCGAAATGATGATCTTTAATCTGAATAGTCCGCTACCGGGAGATGGAAGTGACTGAGAGCCTTTTCTACACAGATCCCTACATCACTGAATTCGAAGCAAGTATCGTAAGAACCGAAGAGCTCGAGAATGAAACCGCAATCGTTCTCGACAGGACATTCTTCTATCCGGAAGGCGGCGGACAGCCGGCCGATCTCGGAAGCATTGCCGACGTGGCTGTCCTGGACGTACGCAAGCGGGGCGGCGAGATTCTTCATATTGTGCCTGCCCTCTCGGGCTCGACCCGAGCGGGAACCAGAGTGAAGGCGCGAGTCGACGGCGCGAGACGACACGACTACATGCAACAGCATACGGGCCAGCACATAGTGAGCGCCGCGCTTCTTGCAGCCGGCAACTTCAATACAGTGTCGGTTCATCAGGGCGACGCCTACACGACGATCGAAGTCGATCGGGACGGCATTACACCCGAGGATATCACGCTGGTCGAAACGCTCGCGAATCGGATTATTCGCGAGCATCGTGCGGTAACCGACAAGTGGGTTCCCGCGGAGGAAGTACATCGATATCCGTTGCGCCGCCCGCCGAAAGTATCCGGGACCATACGTCTGGTAATGATCGACGATTTCGATTGCGTAGCCTGCGGCGGTGTTCACGCACGTAACACCGGCGAAGTTGGATTGGTAAAGTGTATAGGCGTGGAGAAGATCCGCAGTCACGCGCGTACCATCTGGAAGATCGGCGACCGGGCGTACGAGGACTACCGTCGCAAGCACGAAACGGTCTCGATGCTCGTGCAGGAGCTGTCAGCCCAGCCCGAGGAAATAGTCGAACGGGTGCGACAGCAGATCGTTCAGCAAATTGATGTCCGAAGGGAAATCACGGAGCTTCGCGCACGCCTTGCACGGCAGCTCGCCGGTAGTCTCTACGATGCAGGGAGCAATCCGGATGCGGCAAATCGGATGAGCGGCATGAGAATAGTGACTCACCGAATGGAGGCCGAGGACAAGGAGCTCTTCCGCGGCGTTGTTGACAGACTCACGGAACTCGAATCCTGCCACTTCTGTATCGTCAATGTAACCGGAGATCAGTTGCAGTGGGCTATAGGCGGATCAAAAGGAAACGAGCCGGGTGCTCTTGAATTCTCACAGGTGCGAGAAAAACTGCTGCCGCTTATCGACGGGAAAGGCGGCGGGCGTCCGCCGGTATTTCAGGGTGCAGGCAAGTCCCCGGACAGAGTCGAAGAGTTTTTTGCGGCGTTCCGGGAAATCGCGGTCGGGCGGAATCAGTCGATCGGGCATCCCGACCGCTGAACGCCGCGCTTTCATCTCTGTGAGCTTCCGTTCTGCCGTGCGAGATACAGCTGTCGAGCCCGTTCGAGATCTTCGGCGGTGTCGATGCTGAGCGGTATGTATTGAGGATCGGCTGTTTCGACGACGGCGATCCTGTAACCGTTTTCCAGGGCGCGTAGCTGTTCGAGACTTTCGGCCCGCTCCAGCGGCGTCTGTTCCATAGCAATGAACTGCGCAAGAAACTCCCTGCGGTAACAGTAGACGCCGATGTGTTCGAAGACCCGGAGACCGCTCCCGTTGCGCGGAAATGGAATAAGGGAACGGGAGAAATAGAGCGCATTACCCCGCCGGTCGGTCACGACTTTCACGACGTTAGGGTTGCTGAAACCTTCTTCACCTATCTGGTGCATCAGTGTGCTCATCGGGAGCGCCGGGTCGTCGAGTAGCGGCCGGAGCACATCCGATATCATCGCTGCAGTGATGAACGGCTCATCGCCTTGTACATTGATCACGATAGCGGCGTCGACGCCGTCTGCGGCCTCCGCAATTCGGTCCGTGCCGGTCGCGTGGTTCGCGGAGGTCATCCTTGCCGTTCCTCCGAAATCCGCCACCGCGTCGCATATGCGCTGGTCATCGGTGGCGACAATGACCTGGGTGACCTCCGGCGAATTACGAACTGCCTCGTAAACATGACGGATCATCGGCTTCCCGCCGATGTCCGCGAGGGGCTTGCCCGGTAGACGGGTGGAATGAAATCGGGCGGGGATGATGGCCGCAACTTTCATACTTCGACCTCCACCCGGCCGGGTCGGCCATGCCGCCGCAGTTCGCGGATTCCCTCTATCATCTTTTCACGGTCCAGTAACCGGACATTATCAACAATCCAATCTCGTGCGTTTCGCCCACGCTCGGATTCCTGCGGGGCCGATAGGTAGTCCAGACGGACCCCCAACTGTTCGGCAGTCTCTGCGGCGACTATCGGCCAGACCACACCCAGATCGCCGATAATGGGAATGCTGCCTTCAAGTCGTGCGAACCCCGACATTTCCATTCGGAAGGGAACCTTGAAGGTCTTCGTCTTCGGAAGCCCCTTGTTTATGCTTTCCTGGACATCGTGTGCGCTACGTTCGAGGCTCCACACTTTTTCCAGCGCCGGATCGAGATCGATTCGGGCAAGCGTCTTTCCTTCGAGGCTGTAGGTCGGGGCGCCTTCCCATGCAGACCAGATTCCGTGGCCGGTATAGGTTTCGAACGGTCCGTCGTGGATTTCCTGACTGAGCGCAATCCCTGATTCGACGATCACCTGGGCACCGGCGAGCATTCGGGCGATAAGGTCGGACCGTCGTTTGAGCGGGATGCTGTCCCCTACCGCGAGGCCCACCATCCCACCCCCGATCAACTGAGGCACCGAGACCAGCACCGGTACGCCCATGCGAGCGCCTGCCCCGATCATCGTTCGTTCATCGGAACCCAGGCCCGCAATCAACTCGAACGGGAGGCTTTCCCTCTGGGCAATCGATTCGATTTCGATTGCCAGCCGTTCGGTTCGCAGGCCGACCGGGTAAGCCATGTTGCCCGCCGCCTTGATTATGGTTTCGCCCTTTGCTGCGAGAACCCGTTCGATAAGGTCCATGTCGACCGTCATCTCGCGCTGAAGCATCTGCACTGTCTCGGCGTTCATCATGCTTACTTCGAACAGGCCACCGCGAGGAAGATATTCCCGGGAAACCGGCAATTCGATTCCGCTGGCCCGCTTCACCCTGTCGAGCGCTCCGGCCATTTCGTGGGCGACCACGGCTGAGCTCGTAATCACGCCATCCACGATGCCCTTCGAGATCAACTCCGCTATAAGCGTTGTCACGCCTTCGTGGATGTTCGGACCGCTCCCGGTGATCACGACGACTTTCTCCCCGGCCTTCTTTGCACGGACCAGCGCGGTAACCAATTTGAGCACATTCTCCTGCGGCCGACTTTCCAGCGCTCCGTACAATTTCGACATTTCATCCTTGTCAATGTTGCTCGACATCTGAGACTCTCCTTTATCCCGCATACCCGGCCATTCGTGGGATCCACAGTACGGTGTCCGGTATTGCGCTGATGATGAATAGCGCTATGATCATGAACACGATGAACTTCAGCGTCTCCCGAATTACGTCATGCAGCGGTGTGTTCGTCAGCCGGCTTATGATAATTGGGGCCTCCCCGTAGGGAGGCGTGCTGAGCCCGATCATGAGGTTGAGCACCACAACCACGCCGAAATGGACGAGATCGATGTGTGCCGCCTCCACCAGCGGCAGAATGATCGGAATGACGATCAACAGCGAAGCGGTGGCATCGACAAAGCACCCGAGAAACAGAAAGAGCACGTTGAGCGAAAGAAGCACAAGGACCTTCGATTGTGTGACGCCGAGGTGGACAAAAAAGTTGGCGATCGCTACCGGAATCTGCTCCCTCGCCAGCGCGTAGCCAAAAAGCAGCGCGCAGCCGATGATAAAGCTCGTAAACCCGGTCGCCACGACCGATTCCACGATGACCTTATAAAGCGTTTTCAGGCCCATCGTCCGGTAGACGAGCAGACTGAGCACGACGGCATAGACGCTTACGACCGCCGCGGCTTCGGTAGGAGTGAACACTCCTCCGTAGATCCCGCCGAGAAGCAGAACGGGCGCGAGCAGAACCAGAAACGAATCGATGAAGGACCGGACGAATTCACGGATCGTGTACCACCGACCGACAGGGTAGTTACGCTTCCGGGAGATCAGTCCGATCCAGACCATCAGGCATCCGCCAAGTATGAAACCAGGTAGAATGCCTCCGAGAAACAGGTAGCCGATCGATGCGCCGGAAATTACCGCGTAGATCACCATCGGGATACTCGGCGGGATGATCGGCCCAAGGGTTGCCGCCGAAGCCGACACGGCGCAGGCGAATGGCTTGTCGTACCCGGCAGCCTCCATCGCCTTCACTTCCATCAATCCGAGGCCCGACACATCTGCGATTTCGGACCCGGACATTCCGGCGAAAATGATGTTTGCAATCACATTGACATGCCCCAGGCCACCCCTAACGGGTCCGACAAATGCGCCGGCGAACTTGAACAGTCGGTCGGTAAGCTGCGAGGCGTTCATCACCTTCGCGGTAAAGATGAACAATGGTACCGCCAGAAGTACGAAGTTCCCTTCGTACTGAATCACCATAACGTTGAGAATCGTCGACAGGTTAATGTGAGACAGGATAACGTAAGAGGCCGCCCCCATGAACATCCCGAAGGCGAGAGGATACCCAAGCGCGAAAGAAATGACGAATATCACGAGCCACGTCACTACAGCCATGGGGGTGTCTCCTCGGCAGGTTTCTCTGCCCCGGCCATTTCACGTATTTTCAGCACGATCGAGATTGTGTTGTGAATGAATATCAGAATCAAGAATATCGGGAAGCAGACAAGCAGATAGCTCCACGGAATTCCCAGCGTGTCAGACTTGAGTTTATACATCTGGACAACCGTGGCAATTGTGGGATAGATGATTACGGAAATGATTACGTTCAGAAGCGTGTCGAAAAACATGTCAACCACGTAGCGACCGTTTCGCGACAGTTTTCGATAGATGAGATCGAAGCGCATGTGTTGATCGTAGCGAGTGGCGAGCGCGCCGCCGAGATAGATCACCCAGATGAAACTATATATCGAGATTTCGAATAGCTGAGGAATCGGCTGGTCGAAAATGTATCGAAAGACGACCTGCACAAAGACCGACAGTATGAGAACGCTGAAGATCGCCGCGGGCAGATACACCTCGAGAAAATCGAATATTCTGCGTGGAAGTGATTTCATGCATGCGTTCCAATTGAGAAACTGGACCGATGGTGTCCCTGCTTGATCGCAGGGACACCCCGATATTCGTCCGCGGCGTACAGGCTATTCGCCGAGCGCCTGCAGTTTTGCGTAGACCCCAGGGCCCCACATCTTGTCGAACTTCGGCTGGCTGTAGAACTGTCGGGCATGTTCCATGAATGCTTTCTGATCCGGGATCACTACTTCGATTCCATACTGCTTCTGCGCTTCGGCCAGAAGCCTGTCCTCGTTGAGAAGTGTCTCGTAGTTGTTGTAATAACGTGCAATCTGAAGTGCCTTCTCGATGTAGAGTTGATCCTCTTTCGGCATCGAGTTCCACAGTTTCGCGTTGATAATGGGAGTTATGTAACCGATCATATGGTTCGTGAGTATCAGGTAGTGGGTTACCTCGAAGAATTTCTCGGTGGCGTCCGTCGGGATGGGGTTATCCTGCCCGTCGATGGTGCCCGTCTTGAGAGCGAGGTAAACTTCGCCGAAACCGAGCGGGGTCGGGTTCGCGCCGAGCGAGCGGCCGGCGTCGAGCCATGCGTCGGAGTTCGGCATACGCAGTTTAATCCCTTTCAGATCTGCCGGAGTCTTCACCGGTCCGGCCTTCTTTGTCAGGTCGAGTTCGCGCGTTCCGAGGTACCAGACATCAAGAACTTTGATCCCTGATTTCTGCTCGAGGGTGTTCCAGTACTGCTGGCCGACCGGGCCCAGAAGCACGCGATACATCTCATCGAGACTGCTGTACAAATACGCCGATTCGAGAACTCCGATCTGCGGATAGTCGGCAAGCGAGGAAAACCACGAAGGACTCGCGTCCGATCCCATATCCAGAGAACCGTTCTGAACGTCGAGAATCTCGGTCTTCTGATCGGCGAGCTGTCCCGATGGAAACACCTGCACTACAATTCTCCCGCCGCTTATCTCGTTGACCACCTTGGCAAAAAGGTTCATTGCAAGCGTTTGCTGATCTTTGGGACCTGCGACCGTGGCGAACTTCAGCGTATAGTCAGGTTTGCCCGACGCAGGGGTCACTGCCGGTGCCGTCCCGCCCGAACTCTGAGCTGGAGTCGACGTGCCCGCAGCGGGAGTGTTCGACTGCTGCGCGTTCCCCTGACCATTCGAGGTCTTTTCCTGGTTTCCGCCGGCGAAAACGGACCCGGCCCCAACGACGATGAACAGTGCTGCGATCGAAATCACGGCTGCCGTTCGGAACCTGTGAAACCTGTTCATACTGAACCTCCTGAAAGTAAGTTTTCTTTTCAACAGGCTACGCCTGTCAAGTCTCAGTTTCTCGAGAGAATACCGTTCTGCCTCGCATCAGCCTGCACGATTTCGAAAACCCAAATTGCGGGAAATATCCTCCGTCGCGGTGATAAGGGGCGACGCAATCGCCGCGATCCGTTTGTAAGTGAGCCGCTGTGACGGGCCTGAGATGCTGATCGAGGCGTACACCTCTCCCTTCCAGTTGCGAATCGGCGCGCCGACGCATCTGAGGTAATCCTCGTGCTCCATATTGTCGATGGAGTAGCGCCGCTGCACAACCTTTCGGAGATCGGCACGCAGTGACTTTTCGTCGCTTATGGTATTCGCCGTCATTCGCGGCGTGCCTTTTTCCCGCAGAATTCGATCCTGATCTTCTGAGTTTAGAAATGCGAGGATCGCTTTCCCGACGGCAGTGCAGTAAAGCGGCGCCCGGGCACCGATCACGGAATAGGTGCGAATCCGCATCTTGGACTCGACGCAATCGACGTACAATACCTCGTCATTGTCGAGTACCGTAAGATGGACGGTCTCACCGGTAGTTTCGTTGAGGCTGATAAGATAGGGATGCGAAACGCGGGTGATATCGAGATTGAGTTGGGCACGATTACCGAGCTCGACGAGGCGGACGCCGAGACTGTACTTATTGGAGTCACGTCTCTTTTCGAGAACCCGTTCGTGTACGAGAGTCTCGAGAATGTTGTGGGCGCTGCTCTTCGGTATCCCCAGAATGTCACAAAGGTCTGTTACCCCGAGATTGTCGTTGCCGCTGAGCTCGTCGATGATTCTGATCGCTTTCTGGACCGTTTTTACCATCGTTTCAAATTTCGAACGTTGTTCGCCAATACGAACGTCGTTCGGAATTTGAAGATATCATGGATTCCTTCTGCCGTCAAACAATAAATCCGTCTTGACAGCGTAGGGCACCGGTCGTAGCATGGCTCATTCAGGGGGCGACCAATGATCTACGATTCAATCGATAATATGGGAATCTATACTCACGTCCATCCACTGCTGGCCCGGGTAGAGGGGATTCTCAACTCCTTGCGCGCGGGGGAGCTCGAGGAGGGTCGGTCGCAGATTGAAGGTGACAGTCTTTACCAGATGGTGCAACGATACGAAACGAAGGACCCGGGTTCTGTTCGCTTCGAGTCTCATCGTCGTTACATCGATGTCCAATGCGTGCTCTCGGGCGAGGAGCGCGCCTACTTCGCTCCGGTAGCGCAGCTAACGCCCACCGGCGACTACGACAGCTCCCTTGACATCCGGTTCTACTCGGGTGAACCTGCCGGGTATGCGTTGCTGCGCGAAGGCATGTTCGCCGTGTTCTATCCACAGGACGCGCACAAGCCCACTTGTCACGCGGCAAACTGGCCGATTGCAACATTGAAAATCGTATTCAAACTTGCGATGTGACCGCGCGACCCCGAATTGCGCGGGTGCGGGCGCGCTCGCGTGTGTTCTTGCCTACCGCCCGGCTACGGAAGCTGCGGCTTCACGCGAGATTGATTCACCCAGGAAACGGTCCAGAAGCTCTTCCGCCTCTTCATAGGTGTGCGTATGCATGATGGCGTCCACGAGTCGCGGTGCTGCCTCGAAGTCCCGTATGTAGGTCTTCACGAACTTCTTCAGTACTTCATAGTTCCGCCGTTCGCCCCACGTTTCGTGGTAGAGCTCCATGTGACGACGAAAGTAACCGATCTTCTCCGAAGGCGAAATTGAGGAAAATTCCAGGCGGTCCTCGCGAAAAAGGAAGAAATTCTCGAATATGCCTCGCCCGATCATCACGCCGTCGACACCATATCGGTCTGCCTTCTCTTGAACCTCGGAAAGGCTTCGAACATCTCCGTTCCCGATGATACGCGTTCGAGGACTCACTTCGTCCCGGATTGAGACAACCCGGGCGACTTCCCTCCAGTCTGCAAGCCCCTCCGATTGCTGGGCCGACGTACGGCCATGCACAGTAATCGCGGCAGGCGAAAGCCCGAGCAGGAACCCGAACCATTCGGCGGTCTTGACCGACCGCACTCCGATTCGCGTTTTTACGCTAACCGGCATCGCCCCCGCACCCTCCATCGCGGCGAGGATCAGCTCCCGGGCAAGACCCGGGTTGTCGATGAGCGCGCTGCAGTGTCCTTTGCGAACGATCTTCTTCATCGGACAGCCCATGTTGATGTCCAGGCCGTCGAAACCCATCGCACGGATGTCGATTGCCGCTCGGCGATAGTTTTCGGGATTGTTACCCCATATCTGCGCAATGATGGGTCTTTCCTCATCGGTGAAGTACAATCGTTTGCCGACGGATCGGCGGGCACGTGTGAACAGACTGTCCGCGCCCGTGAACTCGGTAAAGAAAAGGTCAGGTTTGCCCGCACGCGCTACGAGGCGGCGAAAGACCGTGTCAGTCACATCCTCCATGGGAGCAAGAATGCGCGCCGGGCGCGGAAGCGTTTCCCAGACGTTTATCGACCCATTGCCGATGCTGAGGTTCACTGCGCGCCTCCGGACCGGGAGGGCGACGCGGAACGGGAAAGCTCCTGCATGAAACTTGCAACACCGTCGAGACCCGGCACCAGCGACCGGTACTCCCGGAGGAAACTCACGACGATGAACGTACCTTTTTCAATTCCGTACAGGTATCCAGGATGGACGTATACGTGTCGGTTTCGCAACAGTTCTACCGCGAACCGCTCGTCATCATAGCCGGCAGGCAGCCCACAGAGCTCGACCGTGGCGTGGATACCGCCGTTGGGAGTCGACAATCGAAACTGCGGCGGGGTGAGTCGTTCGAGAAGGGCGCGTCGACCACGATCGATCCCGGTTACCATATGATTCCGGAACTCGTCACCTGAATCGAAGAGCACGGGAAGAAGAAACTGAGAAAATGAGTTGCAGTTCAGAAACATGTCGTTCGCAACTTCAAGGGTCTCGACAGCCGCAGAGGCTTCCCTCTCGGGTCCGCCGACAACAATCCAGCTGAGTTTGAGATCCGGACTCGCGAACATCTTCGATATCCCATTCAGCGTAAAAAGCAGTAGATCACTCTTACGGTCGCTGGAAATCTTCATCGGTCGAGTAAGAGACGCGCCGTCATAGAGAAACTCGCTGAAGACTTCGTCACAAATCACCGCGATCCCGCGCGAAGCAGCAATCTCGATCACCGTTTCGATTTCTTTCGGCCCGGCAATCCGACCGGTCGGATTGTTAGGGGAGATAAGGACAATAAATCGCGTTCGAGAATCTATTTCCCGCAACATGGAATTCGCGTCTATTTTGAAATCCTTGGAAGGATCCAGATCGTAGTACCGAACCTCTACATGACTGAAACCGGCAAGATACTCGAAAAGCGGATATGTAGGTCGGGGAAGCAGGATGTTGTCCCCCGGAGCGGCAAGATTGTTGAACAGGAGACTGTAGCTTTCGGAGCTGGAAGCTGTAAGCAGAATCCTTTCCGGCGAGACTGCAACCCCCGCACGTGCGTAGTAGCCGCATATCGAGCGGCGCGCTTCCGCCGCGCCCCTGGGATCCGGGTCATAGGATCGGGACAGCAGATAGCGGGTCATCGCTTCGCCGATGGGTTCAGCGGGAAATCGGTACCCGTTGCGATGGAAGTTGGTATCAATGAGGTCAGCCACCTCGTGGTGCCGCCTGATTCGCTCAAGCTCCTGTTGCAGGAGGTTCTTTTCCATGATCACTCTCAAGTGTATTGATTTCGAAGAAGATCGACTATTGTCGCCGCGTGATACCCGACTCGGCCTCGAGCACAGCAGGACCTGGTGGATCCGGGGGAAACCTCCCGTGCGGGAGCTCCCTGGGCAAAAAAAAACGGCGCCCAGAGGAAAGGAGGTAAGAAACCCCTGGGACAGCCGCAACACAAAATAAAACGAAAAGAAGGGAGAGCTTCTCGTGCTCCGTCGTAAATAAAAACGACGAATATGGAAAAAGGTTACATACATATGTGAGATATTCTTCCAATTCGTGCGGGGCTCTGCAGGGTTCCTGACAAGAAAGGCTTCCGCGGGAAAGGAGGGATAGAACCCGCGGAAGCCAGTTACCTGTTTGCATATAACACAACAATTCCAGCCACGTTTGGTTACAGGACCTCCGTCATAACCCCAGACACACCCTGCCGACATCGAATCCTTTGGACTGCCAGGTGAAGATGGAATCTCTAGCCGTGTGCGTTGTCGGCAAGCATTGCATTGATCGCTGCGGCCGACTTCCGACCCTGGCCCATCGCGAGAATTACGGTTGCGGAACCGAGCACGATGTCGCCGCCGGCAAAAACACGGGGAATGCTCGTGCGGCCGTCCTCATCCGCGATGATGTTTCCCCACTTTGTTACCTTGAGCTCCGGGGTGGTCTTCATCAACAGCGGATTGGAATCATTACCGATGGAGACAATGACCGTGTCCACGTCAAGCGTGTGTTCGCTTCCCGCTACGGCAACCGGCCGCCGCCGCCCGGAATCGTCGGGCTCGCCCAACTCGTAGGTCAGGCACTCGATACCGACCACCCGATCGTTCGCGTCGCCGAGTATCCTGACCGGGCTTTCGAGAAAATGAAAGTTCACTCCCTCTTCTTCGGCATGATCCACCTCTTCCGCGCGGGCCGGCATCTCTTTTCTGGTCCGCCGGTAGACAACATTGACCTCTTCGGCACCGAGACGGATCGCGGTGCGCGCGGAGTCCATTGCCACATTGCCGCCGCCGAGAACCGCGACTTTCCTCGGTTGTATGATCGGCGTGTCCGCATGCTCGGAATCGTAGGCGCGCATCAGGTTGCTGCGCGTCAGATACTCGTTCGCGGCAAAAACCCCGATCAGGTTTTCCCCGGGGATGTGCATGAATCGCGGAAGACCTGCACCGACACCGATGAAGACAGCGTCGAACCCGTCCTTCTCGAGCAGATCCGCAAGCTTGCGGGTCCGTCCGACGAGATAGTTGGTACGGATCTCCACGCCCATCCTGCGCAGTGTTTCGATCTCCTCGTCAACAATCTGTTTCGGTAGACGGAACTCAGGAATCCCGTAGAGCATGACCCCGCCGGGTCGATGAAACGCTTCGAACACAACGACTTCGTGTCCCTCCTTGCGGACATCCGCCGCAACGGTGATGCTCGCAGGTCCGCTTCCAATGACGGCCACCCGTTTTCCCGTATCAGGTTTTACGGCCGGAACGACTTTCTCGCCGGCCGTCCGGTCGAGGTCTGCGACGAAGCGCTCGAGTCTTCCTACCGATACGGACTTGAACGGGTCCTTCAACGACTTTCCGACCGTGCAATTTTCCTGGCACTGGTTTTCCTGCGGGCAGACTCGTCCGCAAATCGCCGGTAGAAGACTTGCCTCTTTTATGATCGAGATCGAACTGCCGTACTCACGGTCGGCAATCGCTTTTATGAATCGGGGAATATCGATTGAAACCGGGCAGCCGGCGATGCATGGAGCGTTCCTGCACTGGAGACAGCGCTCGGCCTCGACGCGCGCCTGCTCCTCGGTATATCCGAAGGTGACCTCCTGCATGTTTCCCCGGCGATCGCGAGGATCCTGACTCGGCATCTCCTGCTGAGGGATCGCTATGCGATCTTTGTTTTTCAAACCCTCGGCTGACCTCTTTGATTCAATTCCGCGCAGCAGGGCTTCCGCGGCGGACAGGAGCTCCCGGGGCGCACGATAGCTCATCAGGTCGCCTCCTGAAGCTTGTCTGATTTTTCATCGAGCAGGCACGCATGACGTGCACGCTCCTCTTGAGGTTTGTAGGAGGAGAGCCTTTTCAGCATGTTGTCAAAATCAACCGCGTGGCCGTCGAACTCCGGCCCGTCTACGCAGACAAACCTTGTCTCGCCGCCTACCGTAACGCGGCAACCGCCGCACATGCCGGTGCCGTCGACCATGATGGTGTTGAGGGAAACCACGGTCGACACTCCGAAAGGTCGTGTGGCTTCGGCGCAGAACTTCATCATGATCGGCGGGCCAATTGCAACAGCGAGGTCTGGTTTCGGATCATTCGAGCACAACTCCTTGAGCGGTACAGTCACAAGCGCCTTTCGCCCGTAGGAACCGTCGTCGGTAACGACGATCAGCTCATCGGCAATTGCCGCCATCTCCTTCTCGAGAATTACCAGTTCCTTGCTGCGCGCTCCGATGATGACGGTGAGACGGTTCCCAGCTTCCTTCATGGCCTGCGCGATGGGAAAGAGCGGCGCGACACCGATTCCCCCTCCCACGCATACGACGCTGCCGAACTTTTCGACGTGTGTCGGATTTCCGAGCGGGCCAAGCACGTTCGCTATTTTGTCGCCGACTTCGAGTCTCGCGAGATTGATCGTGGTTTTTCCAACCGCCTGGAAGATGACGGTGATCGAGCCGTCACCCCCGGGAGAACCATCCTCCGGAGAGGCGTCGGCGATTGTCAGTGGGATTCTTTCTCCGAAATTGGTATCCAGCTGAAGAATGACAAACTGACCCGGCCTTCGTTCCTGGGCAATAAGAGGCGCCGCGATTCTCATGCGGTATACTTGATCGGAAAGTTGTTCTTTCAGGAGTATTGCATGCATGAAGCCTGCTCCTTGGGTGGTTTATGGGTGTCGCAATAGGGATTGCGCAGTGCGTCGCAACAGCAAACTGCCCTCGGAGCAGGATGGCCTGCGTCCGGACTGCGTCTTATTGTGTCATTTTCGCGCAATTCGGAGCGAAACTCAAGAGGACTTCGGAGTAGACTCCGGGTGGGCGGCGATTCGGGCTTCCCAATCTGTCGAATTGTATCCGTACACCATCTCCCCATCGCCGATTTCGAGAATGGGGTAGAGCAGAGCTTTGATGTTTCTCGGAGTTATGTGGCGCTTGATATGAAAGCTCTCCGCGGGCGGCATGTCGTCGACCTCGATGTACCGGAACGAGTAGCCGCGTGACTCCAGATATGCTCGCGCCTCCTTGCACGGCGTGCAATAGGTTAGCGAGTAGACCGTAAGCGGCGGAGAAGCCACAGTTCC
>DATKUF010000324.1:0-10510 GCA_035530755.1 Spirochaetia bacterium
CAAGTCCGATCCGGCGACCTCCCGCGCGATCGAATCGAGCGGAAGCGAATCCGTCACATACGAAAACTTCCTGCCTTTTCGTGCCGACCCCATCACCTCTGAGGGCTCCACCGTTCTCCCATCCGGCAGCACAACCGGGTCGCCGCTTTGAAGTTTCGACCACATCGGTCCTCGCGGTATGCCGAGTTCCGCGGCGTGGTCCGGATGAAAGACGCCCGGTCGCGCTTCCTCTTCCAACGTGTAGCCGACGCACACCCGCGAATGACGGAGCGGAAAAGAACGTACCCGGAAGCCCTCACCAGAGTATACGATCTGAGTCTGCTCAGGGTTTGCTATTTCCTGCACAACAATCTCATAATTGATGTACATTTCGAGAATTTGCCGGTTCATCTCGACAAACTCCCGAATTCGAGGCGGCCCGATGATGTACAGAGGCTCGTTCCGTTCGACCTGCGCTGAAAGCATCAGGATCCCGGCAAGGCCGGTAATGTGATCCGCGTGCGTATGAGAAATGAAGACCACGGAGATCTTCTTCCATTTCAGGTTCAGGCTGCGGATAGACACCTGCGTGCCTTCCCCGCAGTCGAACAGAAAAAGCTCTCCTTCGCGGCGCAACAACACCGACGTGAGGTGACGTCCCGGCAAAGGCATCATCCCTCCGCAGCCGAGAACGAAAGCTTCCATGTTCATTGCTGGTAAACGTACCAGAACAGTCGCGATTAAAAAAGGGGTTCGTCAGATGCCCACGGCGGAACGCGGCAGCAACGCCGCGCCCTTCAGTGCGGCATTCTCTCCAAGTGATGCGAGCTCTACCGGGCAACCGGGAAGCCTTTCCCGGATACCGGAAATGACCATGTCGTTGAGTCCAACGATACCGCCCCCAACAAGCAGAAGATCAGGATCAAACCCGGCTGCGAGGCTCCCGACGCCGGTGGCAAGATTGCCGATGATAGTCTGCAGCGCCGAAACAGCCGCTCTGTCGCCGCGGTCAATTCTCCGCTTCAAGTCCACGAATGAGTGAACGGTTCCCGTTCCACCGGACTCCCGGTACTCGTCTGGAAGAGCGCGCTCGGACGCGTAGCGCTCCCAGCAGCCTCGTCTGCCGCAAGAACACCTTCTCCCTCCCGGAACGTAGGTCATGTGACCGAACTCGCCCGCATTGCCGTGCGCTCCGCGATACAGAGATCCATTGAGAATTATTCCAACCCCGATTCCCTGGATGACGGAAACGTATATCAGATGCCTGACTCCGCGGTACCTGCCCAGGTAGAACTCTGCGAGCGCGGCCGCGTTGGCCTCGTTTTCAAGTCGGATCGGAATCCCGAGTTCGACCTCGAGCGCGCCGAAATTCAGGTTCCGCAGGCGCAGGTTCGGCGCGAACTCCATCAAAAGCTGCTCCGGATGAACCGTGCCCGGAAGGGAGAGGCCTGCGCCGACCACGCGCTCGCGATCAGCGCCTGTGGGCATCACCGCCCGAAAGGCCTCCACGAGGCGCACTATCATCTGCTGTGCGCTGCTCTTTCCGCCTAATCGAACGGCCTCCTCCCGCAGCACCCGCGTGTCAAGGTCGGTGAGAACCGTACGCAGTTGACCGGGGCGCACGTCGGCGGCCAGCAGGTAGCGAGCCCGCGGCCGAAACCGGAGGATCACCGGCCGCCGGCCGCCTGTGGAGCCGGCGGAACCGGATTCTTCCACGTAACCTTCGTGTACGAGCGCTCGCAAGTGCGCCGTCACCGCCGGAATACTCTTCCCGAGTGCCGCCGAAATCTCCGGCTTCGTGAGTTCCCGTCGCTCCTGGAGCAGGCCGAGCACCTGCTCCCGGAGGCCGACGCGTGACCGGCCGGCAGTGTCAGACGTTGGTGAGATACCGGTTGACAATTCCTTCGAGCAGCTCCTGCCGTCCGGAGGAGTTGGTAATCTGATCGTGCTCCATCGCGTAGGTTTCCAGCTGCTTGAAACCGACCTTGCCGGAGACGATCTCTTTTCCAATTCCCGAATCCCACGATTCGTAACGTTGTTTCACAAATGACTCGAGCTCGCCCGATTCGAGAAGGGCGTTCGCGATCTTCAACCCACGCGCCCAGGTGTCCATGGCTGCGATGTGACCGTAGAAAATGTCGATTGGTTCAAAGGAACCGCGTCGCAGTTTGGCATCGAAATTCAGTCCACCTTTGTGCAGTCCTCCGTTCTTGAGGATTTCATAAGATGCGAAGACTGTCTCATAAATGTCGGTCGGCATCTGATCGGTATCCCATCCAAGCAGATAGTCCCCCTGGTTCGCATCCACGCTTCCGAGAATTCCGTTGACGCGGGCAAAATGCAACTCGTGTCCAAAGGTGTGCCCGGCGAGGGTGGCGTGGTTCATCTCGATGTTGAGCTTCAGATCATTCTGGAGCCCGTATTTCCGAAGGAATCCTGCGCACGCTGCAGCGTCGAAATCGTACTGATGTTTTGTCGGTTCCATCGGTTTCGGCTCGATGAGAAGCTGGCCGGTAAAGCCAATGTCCTTCGCATGATCCCGGGCCATCGTGAGGAATCTTGCCATGTTGTCGAGTTCGAGTCCCATATTCGTGTTGAGAAGCGTCTCGTAACCTTCCCGGCCGCCCCAGAAAACATAGTCCTGTCCGCCAAGCTCGTGTGTGACCTCTATCGCCTTCTTGACCTGCGCAGCCGCGAATGCAAATACGTCGGCGTTCGGAGAGGTGGCTGCCCCGTGCACGAAGCGCGGATGGGCAAAAAGACAGGCCGTGCCCCACAGGAGCTTTATGCTGGTTGCTTTTGAAAGCTCACCGGTCAGTTTTACGATCTCGTCGAGGTTGCGGTTCGTCTCGCGGAGCGTGCTCGCCTCCGGAGCGACGTCTCGATCGTGAAAGCAAAAGAAGTTGATCTGAAGTTTCTCGGCGATTTCGAACAGGGCTCGCATGCGTGCCTTCGCCTGTTCCATCGGGTCCTTGATCGACAGCCATGGGCGAACCATTGTGGCAGAGCCGAACGGATCAGTTCCGCTTCCGTTCATCGTGTGCCAGTACGCGAGCGAAAACCGCAGATGATCGCGCATACTTTTGCTGCCGACCTTCTCGTCGGGGTTGTAGTGTTTGAACGCAAGTGCATTCCTCGAATCCTTGCCCTCATATTTTACAACGGGAATATCCTTGAAAAACTCGTTCATGCTCTCCTCCTCCGGCAATCATATACCCGGCGAGGCGGGAGCGCAACAAACTTTTTAAACTCTGTTTATAAAGTCGGGCCACCGCTACTGCGGCAGCCCGGAGCCCTGTCCTTTCAGGGCTCTACCTCTTTTTCGTAATCAACCGAATCGAACCCGAAACCGTGCATCTGAAGGAAGTCCGTCCGATACTGATCCAGATCGCCCAACTCCGTGATGTTTTCCGTCGATGCCTTTGGCCAGAGTCGGGTGATCTCCGACTGCACTTCGTCCCGCAGTTCCCAGTCATCGATTCGTATTCGCCCTTTTTCATCGACCGGCACCGGTGTTCCGCCGTACAACCGCTCTTTGAAGAGTCGGTACATCTGCTGGATGCACTCCTCGTGAGTTCCCTTCTGCTTCATTATTTTGAAAAGCAGAGCAAGGTAGAGTGGGACCGCGGGAATAACGGCACTGGCCCGTGTAACGAGAGCCTTGTTCACAGACACCCAGGCTCGCCCTTGTATCTCCGCCATCATGGCGGTAAGACGCGCGGCGGTGGATTCCAGATCCACTTTTGCCCTTCCGATGGTACCTTCGCGATAGATAGCCGCCATCAGTTCCGGTCCGATGTAGGAGTAGGCAACCGTCCTCGCTCCGGGCGCAAGAACGCCCGCGGAAAGGAGTGCCCGGATCCACAGTTCCCAATCCTCCCCGCCCATCACCTTGACGGTATGACGAATTTCTTCTTCGGAGGCGGCCTCCGCGCTTACTTCCCTGACCTCTCCGGCCATTGGGTCGATGGACTTGATGGTGTAGCCTCTTCCTATCGGCTTCAGTACCGAACGATACATCTCGCCGCTGTCCGGATCTGTGCGGACCGCCGACGCGAGGCTGTAGACAACAAGATCGACAGAACCGAAGAGTCGTTTGATCCGGGCGATCACGTCCTTTTTAATCTCGTGCGAAAAGGCGTCTCCGTTTATCGACTCTGCGACGAGCCCCGCTTTGCTGGCCTCCGCTTCGAAGGCGACGGTATTGTAGAAACCCGCGGTCCCCGTTCGTTTTTCGGAACCCTCCCGTTCGAAGGCGACGCCTATGGTCCCTGCATCGCCGGCGAATGCTGCGGTGATGCGAGAGGAAAGCCCGTACCCGGTCGAGGCGCCCACGACGAGCACCCTTTTGGGAGCATTTGCGATCTTTCCTTTCGATCGGACGTATGCTATCTCGCGCGCGACGTATGCCGCGCATCCGTCCGGATGAGCATTCATGCAGATATTGCTGCGGATCATCGGCTTTATGATCATGGATCACTCCTTCCCCGTGATTGCGTACTACCGTACTGTAAGTGCCCGAAAAAGGCAAGTTGACCGGGTCCGTCAGGTACGGCCGAACCGCTGCGCATCGAGCATAGGTCCGTTGACTGACCCGGGGTGACGGGGTAATTTGGAGAGATCCGGGAGGCCGAATGGAGATCGCGATAGAGCAGTGGGACTTGCTCACCGAAAAACAGCAACGCCGCTACCTGGCACGTTCAGAGGCTGAGATCGCCGATGTCACTGCAGGCGTGCAGCAAATCGTCGATTCGGTCAGACAGCGGGGCGATGAGGCGGTTCGAGAGTCCGTTCTTCGGTTCGACCGGGTGGATCTCGCGGGCAAACCGCTTGAGGTACAGCCGCAGGAGACTGAGACAGCTGTCGCGGCACTTGATCCGAAGGTTCGCACGGCCATCGACTACGCAATCCAGAACGTGCGGCGCTTTCACGAAGTGCAGATGCCCCGGACTGTCGCACTCACCGAGGTGAGACCGGGAATTCTCGCGGGCGAGCGCGCTCGCCCGATATCATCGGCGGGACTCTACGTGCCGCGCGGCCGCGGGAGCTTCCCGTCGATGCTCTACATGCTCGCCGTGCCCGCGCAGGTAGCGGGGGTCGGTGATGTGGCGGTCGTCACTCCTCCGGCAGAAGATGGTTCCGTGGACGCGGCCTGTCTCTACGCCGCTCTTCGCTGCGGCGTACATCGCATCTATCGGGTCGGCGGCCCTCAGGCCATTGCCGCACTCGCCTACGGAACCCGCGAGATACCGCCGGTAAGAAAGATCATCGGCCCCGGAAGCGCCTACGTAGCGGCGGCAAAACGGATAGTTTCTTCTGTTCTGGATGTTGGTCTGCCCGCGGGTCCGTCCGAGTCGATGATCATTGCGGACCGGGACGCCGATCCGTACCGGGTCGCCATGGACCTTATCATCGAGGCCGAGCACGGTGCAGATTCATCGGCGATCCTTCTCACTTCGAGCCGACCGGTGGCGGAAGCAGTCGCCACTATTCTGCCCGAACTCATTTCCGCACTGCCCGAGCCCCGCAGGAGCTTCGTGAATGCGGTCTTCTCAAACTACGGAGGGATTTTTCTCTGTTCGAGCATAGAAGAGGCCGCCGACATCGCGAATCAGTTCGCACCGGAGCATCTGCAGATACAGACAGTCAACCCCTGGGATACGCTTTCGCTCATAGAGAATGCGGGGGAGATTCTCCTCGGCGACACAACGCCTTTTTCCATCGCGAACTATCTGGCGGGCGCGAATGCCGTTCTCCCGACCGGGGGGAAGGCACGCACCTACTCCGCAGTGTCGGTTCGTGATTTTATCAAGTATTCATCAGTGGTTCACGTGACTCAGAGCGGCATGGATGAGGCGGCGGAGCACGTGATCGCGCTTGCAGACTACGAAGGCTTCCCGGCCCACGCGGGCGCGTTGCGCATGCGCTACGAAAACCGATAGCCGGGGCCACCGAGGGCCGTTACCAGTGGTGCAGCCGTGATTGCAGAGGGCTCCCGATTCACCAGCGTCGATGAAGCTTTTGCCTACATCGAAGGTTTCACGAACCTTGAGCGAAAGACAGTCCCGCGGGAATACCGGCTCGACCGAATGAGATTCCTGCTGGCTGAGTTCGATCATCCGGAAACCGGAATTCAATACATTCACGTAGCGGGGTCTAAAGGGAAAGGATCGACCGCAACATTTATCGCGGCAATCCTGCAGGCCGCCGGGCATTCGACAGGCCTGTATCGGAGTCCCCACGTGACCGGCTATCGTGAAAGAATCACTCGGGCGTCGGTGGAGTTTCCCGATTCGCTTTACGTCGCGCTCATCGAACGCATCAGAGGCCGCATTGACGGGATACGCCGCCGCTTCGGAGATCCGGAAAAAGAGCCAACAACCTTCGAGCTGCTCACCCTGCTTGCGTTTCTCGCATTCCGGCAAAGCGGCTGTACCTGGGCGGTAATCGAAACCGGCATCGGCGGGCGACTCGATGCGACAAACGTGATAACGCCCGCTGCGTCGGTATTGACTCCCGTGGAGCTGGAGCACACCGATATTCTGGGTTCGACGCTTCGCGCGATCGCTTCCGAGAAAGCCGGCATCATCAAGGCCGGCGTACCCGTGTTCACGAGCGCCCAGCGTCCGGAGGTACTCGAAGTATTTCGGGATCGCGCATCACTCCTCGGATCAGCTGTTTTCTCGGCGCCGGATGAGGTGGAGGTTCTCGAAAGCAGGCCGTCGATGGCGGGCACGCAGATCGTGATTCGATTCCGCGATTCCACGCGCATTTCGACGACACTTCGGCTCATCGGAGCAATTCAGGCGGAAAACGCCGCTCTTGCCGCGCTTGTCGTCCGCGCCCTGTTCCCAACTACTCCCGCCTCGGAAATCGAGCAGGCGCTTTCCGAGGCGTTTCTTCCCGGCCGAATGGAACTCATATCGGTTTCGCCGCCGATACTGATCGACGGGGCCCACACGCCGGCGTCCATTGAAAAAGTCGCCGCCACCTTCGGACGGCTCGTTCCGGCGGATTCCCGGGGGATACTTCTGTTCGCAGCGGCAGACGGTAAGCGGCAGGAGGAGATGGCCGATATACTCGCTCCGCTCTTCCCGGATATCGTCGTGACCACTCCCGGCTTCTTCAAACCGTCAATTCCCGAGCAGACTCATCGGATCTTCAGCCTGCGAAACCCGGCCGCTCGATTTGTACCGAACCCGGCAAAGGCACTCGAGGAAGTATTGGAGCTTTCCCGCAAAGATGACTCCGAGCGACCGATTCTCGTGACAGGTTCCTTCTATCTCGTCTCGGAAATCCGACGAAAACTGATTGGACCCTTGCGGAGGAAGTCGGACCATGAAATTCCGTCTTGATAAAGGACGAAAACTATCGAATGAGTAGCGCATGTCGTTGAACTGGAAAGAGATCAATCTCATTCTCGACGAACTTGGGTTGCCGGATACTCATGTGCAGGGCATTTATCAACCGGACTATCGAACGATGACCCTCGAGCTTTACCGTCCCGGTGATCCGTTTTTTGTGCTTGTTTCGCTCGCGCCCGGTGGAGCCCGTCTCCACCGCACGGCCTCAAAACCGCCGAAGGCCCGCGCTGTGCCCAGGTTTGCGGAGTTCCTGCGGTCGCGCATTCGAGGCGGGCGCATCATATCGGCTGAACAGGTGGGGAATGATCGAATAGTGCGAATCGAAATCCGGCGGGCGTCGGAAGCCACGATCCTGTGGATACGCCTGTGGGGTGGGGCGAGCAATGTCATTGCAACGCAAAACGACGGTACCGTTCTCGATGCGTTTTTTCGCCGCCCTCAGAAGGGCGAAATTTCGGGAGCAGTATTCGATCCGGCGGCGGCGGTTGCGAAGGCGCACGGAGTCTCCGGTGACAGGCCCGGGCACTCGCCGGAAGGGAGCACCGCTCCAGTGGGGAAAACGACGCCACGAGAGTTCAACGTCAGGACACTGCCGGGCGACGGTGACTTCAACGAACGTGTCGCGGACTACTACCACGCCCAGGAGGAGCAGGCGGAGCGGGACAGGCTGGGTGATCGGCTCGCTCGATATTACGTCGGACGAACTGATCGTCTACTGAGCGCACTCGAGAAGCTCCGTGAACGGGAGAGTGAGTACGAACAGTCGGACAGCCGGAAACTGTATGGGGACCTCCTTATGAGCAACCTCCATCGCATTCGGCGAGGCGACAAGTGGCTCGACGCCGAGAACTACGAGGACGAGAATCGACCTATCCGAATCCAGCTGGATTCTTCGATGACTCCGGCCGAAAATGCCGAGCACTACTACGAGCTGCACAAGAAGGCCAGAGCGGGCCTCGATATCGTGCGAGATGAACTGGCAGGCATAGAAAGAGAACTCGCCGCGATCAGGCGCGAAACAGACGCGCTGGATTCCGTCATTGATATTCCGCTTCTCAGGGAACAGTGGAGGGATGTCGACCGGCAGGAGCGTGCCAGGCGTGCTCGCGGCGCGGGGGAGAAGGAGGAGCGACCTGGGCTCGAGTTCCACTCCGGCCGGTACCTCATCATGGTTGGTCGCTCGGCTCTCGAAAACGACCGGTTGTTGCGACGCTATACCCGCGGAAACGACGTCTGGCTACATACCCGGGACTATCCCGGAGCATATGTTTTTGTGAAAACCATCCCTGGGAAGAGTATACCTTTGGATACCCTTCTTGACGCGGGCAATCTTGCCGTGTTCTACTCTAAGGCACGGACTTCGGGCTATGCCGAGCTCTATTATACGCAGGTGAAGTACCTGCGGCGCCCGCGGGAGGGAAAACGGGGGCTTGTGCTCCCGACTCAGGAGCGTAATCTGTCAGTTCGGCTGGATCCCGCTCGGCTGGATCGACTGCGGTTGGATCGTGACCAGAAGTGAACCGGTAACAGAACTACCGGTTGTTGCAATCTGCAGCCGTATCACCCATACTAGTAGTTATATGGTTCAGGAACACATGGAGTTTGGTACCATACGTGAGCCCATCGTAGAAGGTATATTCTACCCTGGTGAGGAAGAATCTCTTCGAACGACGGTAAGCGATCTTCTGCGGCGATCTGCCGTCCCTGCCGGCATCGCGAACGCGATTATCGTCCCCCATGCGGGCTATGATTACTGCGGGAGCATCATAGCCAGCGGATTCAAAGCTGCGGCCGGACGAGAAATCAAAAGAGTTGTCGTGCTGGGACCGGTCCACCGCGACCCGGAAGAGGCGGTCTATCTGCCCGAATCCGGCTGGTTTCGAACGCCGCTCGGCCTCATGTCGGTCGACAAGAACGCCGTTCTCGCGCTCGAAGCTTTCGGCCCACCAATCGTCAGGAACGACATCCCTCACCTCGAAGAGCACTGCATTGAGGTACTTCTGCCGTTCATTCAATACCTCTTTCCCCAGGCATTACTGGTACCGATCCTCGTGGGAACCGCAACGCAGTCGGTTGCAGACAGGCTCGCCGATGCGCTTGTTGCCGCTGCCGGAGGATACGGGGACCAGGATACGCTTTTAGTTCTTTCGGCGAATATGACCGACTATCTCGACCGTGAACGCTCGAAACGTGAATCGAGCCGGTTGATCGATCTGATTATGTCCAATTGTGGTTGTGAAATCCTCGATCTCCGATCGCGGCAGGAGCTGACCACCTGCGGGGCGGGTCTACTCGCCGCCCTTTTTCGATATGCGCACGACAGGCTTCCGGCGGAACTTCTCGACAGGGGCGCCTCGTGCACTACAAACCGGGACAGAAATCACACGGTCGAATATGCCGCAATCAGCTTCTCGTGAAACCCTTTCTCCGCAGGAGCAGCGGACGCTGCTCACAATTGCCAGGGAGACCATAAGCGCACGTCTGGAGTCCCGCGAGGCTGTCTACCCCGAAGTGAGTGAGACGTTGCGACGGAGGCAGGGAGCCTTCGTGACCCTCTACAAATCGGTGGACCCGCCGACCGACCGCAAATCGGGGCACTGTCTTCGCGGATGCATCGGTTACATCGACCGCTCCTTTCAACTTGCAGATACGGTCAAGCGCGCCGCGATCGGCAGCGCGTTTCACGATACGCGGTTCCCACCACTCAGTGCCGGCGAGTTGAACCTCATTCATATTGAGATTTCGGTGCTCAGTCCATTCCAGAAAATCGATTCGAAAGATCTCGTAGTCCCCGGCGTTCACGGCGTCGTTATCCGGCACGCAGGGCGCTCCGGCCTTCTGCTTCCGCAGGTGGCGACCGAATTCGGGTGGAACCGTGACGAACTGCTCGTCCACCTCTGCCGGAAAGCGGGCCTTTCAGCGTCTGTCCTTCAGGCTCCGGACACCGAAATCGAGACTTTCACTGCGTTTGTCTTTGGTGAAGAGGATGTCGAACCTGCGCCTCCCATTTGACGCACGAGATCAAAAACGTCATATTGAGCTCAGGCGGACTTCAAGATGCAGATCGAGATAATGGCAGAGGGTCTGCTGAAGATTGAGCGCGGTGAAGCGACCTTTCTCGGCATCATAACGGATATCCCGCGGCGCAGTTCATCGTTGCCGACTTT
>DATKUF010000325.1:0-6255 GCA_035530755.1 Spirochaetia bacterium
AAGTCGACCGGCACAGGATTCGGGTGGTCTTGACCAAGTTTCGATAGGCCTTGAAAATGGACAGGTGGAGTGAACTGACCGGCACGAGACAGAGTATGAGCTTGGTGGTAGAGTGATCCAAGGGCTTTCGCGCCGCTAAACTGGGAGTTAACATTGTTTCTAAAGAGCATCGAGCTGTTCGGTTTCAAGTCATTCGCAGATCGAAGTCGCATCGAATTCACGGATGGTATCTCGGCACTGCTCGGCCCCAATGGCTGCGGCAAGAGCAACGTCGTCGATGCAATAAAGTGGGTCCTCGGTGAACAGGCGACCAAGAGCCTGCGAGCCGACCACATGGAAGATATCATTTTCAACGGGACTGAAAGCCGCAAGGCTCTGAATGTCGCCGAAGTCGCGCTGACCCTCGCGAATGAAACTGGAATTCTGCCGATCGATTCAGCAGAAATCAGCATCCGGCGCCGCCTCTTCCGTTCGGGCGAAAGCGAATACTTCGTCAATAACACTCCGGCAAAACTGAAAGAGATCAGGGAGCTTTTCTACGATACGGGTATTGGCAAGTCCGCCTACTCGATCATGGAGCAGGGCAAGATCGACCAGGTGCTCTCCAATAAGCCGGAGGAGCGACGCAGCATTTTCGAGGAAGCGGCCGGTATTACCAAGTACAAGGCGAAGGGACAGGAAGCGGAACGAAAGCTCGAGCGCACCGAGGAAAATATGCGTCAGATTGACGGCATTCTCGGCGAAGTCAAAAGAAGTTACGATTCGCTCAAGAAACAGGCCGACAAGACGCTGCAGTACCGTGACCTGCGTGATCGAAGCTTCAACCTCGAACTGGATATCCAGTTGCTGCGTCTGAAGGCGTTTATCGACGAACGGGATCTTCGTCAATCGCAACTGAAAGACAAGAGCGATCGGCGGGACGCAACCCGAAAAGAAATCGACACGATCAACGAGTCGCTCGAGGAGAATCTCGATCAGGTCAACTCCATGGAAGCGAAACTCATCGATTCACAGAAGAAACTGTATGGAGTTGAACTGGAGAAGAACAACCAGGTCAACCAGACGCGGCTTCTACAGGAAAGGATCGTCGAGACCGAAGAGAAACACGCCGCCGATATTGCTCGTGAGAAATCGATTGCAGAAAAACTTGCATCGCTTCGCGCGGATGTCGCCGAACGGCAAAAATCTCTCGAAGAGTTCACCGTGCGAATCGAAGAGACGGAAAGCAACATTGCCGGATTTGAAAAGAACATAGAGAGTGCCACCGCGAGAATTCGAGAAAACGAGACCTCTTCCCGCAGGAAAGACAAGGAAATTCACGATTTCGATCAACGACAGGAGGCGCTTCAGAACGATTTGCGCGGACTGACTGACGATATCGTTCAGCAGCTTGATCAGGGGCTGAAGGAAAGCGGGTACTCCTATCAGGAACGCCTGCACGTGGAAGAGGAGCTTTCGCAGGTCCTGGAAAGCGTTCGGATTCTGACTGAGGGGCGCCGTAATCTTTTTGCGGACGCCGGAAAAATCGGAACAGCAAAACCCGAGGAAATCGAAAAGGTTGTTCACTCGGGAGCGGCAGCGTTCGAGGAGCTGCACTCCCAGATTGCACGTCTGGCGGAGCTGTTTTCGCGATATCGGACCTTCACCCCTGCGTTCCTCGACGATTTTCTTGCGCCTGAGGGCATAATTACGCGGAAGCGGGACATAGACGAGGAGATACTCGATCTGCGGGCGAAAGTGCGTGCGAACCGCGAGGAGATTGCACGCCTGGGCGAAGAGAACCGAGCACTCGCCGGTAAGATCGACGAGTACCGAAAGACCCTCGAGGAGCTCCGAATGAGCAGGGTGCGACTGCGGACTCAGATGAACGCGGTTACCGAGACGATTGAGCGGAATCTTTCCGAAATTGCCGATCAGGAAAAACTGCTTGCAGTGAATCACCGGGCGATCGAGGATGCGAAGGAGCGGATCGACGGAATACGCCGGCAGATCGATGCGGTACAGGCCGAACAGGCGAAGCTCGAAGACCGGGAAAAAACACTTCGAGGCGAGCTTGCATCGCTGGAGAAGAACATTTCGGTGAAAAACCGCGCACTGGTCGACAAAGAGAAGCGACTCAAGGGAAGAATGGAGGAACTGGGCAAGACCCAAACGCAGGTCGAAAAGCTCCAGATGGATCTCGCCGAGGTGAATGCCGAAATCCGCAACATATACACGAATTTCCGGGAGCGCCATTCCAGGGAACTATCGGAGTATGAGACCCGGATGCTCGAGATTACCGCCGTCGCCAAAGATCTTCGGGATCAGCTTACCGAAATACGAGAGGAGCAGCGGAAGCTCGGACAGGTGAATCTCATGGCACCCGAGGAGTTCTCCGAGGTCAAGGACCGTTATGACTTCCTGTCTGGCCAACTGGAAGATCTTCGCAAAGCGAAAGAGGATCTTGTACGGGTAACCGGGCAAATTCGGACCGAATCGGCCGAGCTTTTCCTGGATACGTACGAGAAGATAAAGAAGAACTTTCACAGCATGTTCCGGCGCCTGTTCGGCGGCGGGCGAGCGGAACTTAAGCTCGTCGAAGGACAGGAAGTGCTCGAGTCAGGAATCGAGATTCTCGTGCAGCCGCCCGGGAAGAAGCTGGAGAGCATCGCGCTGCTCTCCGGCGGCGAGCGGGCGCTCACTGCGGTGGCCCTGCTGTTCGCAACCTACATGGTCAAACCGTCGCCCTTCTGCCTCCTCGACGAGATCGATGCCGCTCTGGACGAGAACAACGTCGGACGTTTCGTGAGCATGTTGTCGGAGTTCGGCAACACTTCCCAATTCATTGTCATAACTCACAATAAGAAGACGGTTGCCGGGGCGAAAACTCTGCTCGGCGTTACGATGGAGGAGTCGGGCGTATCAAAGGTGATTGCGCTGCGGCTCGACAGGAAGGAGCCGGTACATGCCGGATGACGGAGCATTTCCAGATTCCGCGCCGGAAAACCAGTTTTCGGACGACGCGGGCTTTTCTGTTGACCCGGGAGGGCAACCAATCGGCGGTGGTGTGCTCACGCGTATTCTCAGGCTGGTGGCGAACGGCGCGCGCGAGTTCCTCGAGCATGTGAGGCAGGAGGCCAGGAGCCTGCTTGAATCGCCCGACGGCTTTGCCAGAGGACTCCGCGTGATAGTAATTGGCACACTTGCAATTGCCTTTTTGAGCGTGATTCTGCTGCTTATTTTCTACCGACCGTCCTCGCAAGCTGCCGGGTCGATGCGAGCTTCCTCCGGCTTGTCAGGAACTGCAGCAGCGGGCCCCGTTGCCGCCGCTCCGACGCCGGCCGATACAACCATGCGCCAGGGGAACGTCGCGGGCAGTCCCGGGGCCGGGAGTCCCGGCGGCACCCTGTTGAGCTGGATCAGCACACCGATTGAACCTTTTGATTTTCTGGTGCCGCGCTCCGACCGGGAGGCTCTCGATGGAGGGGTTACCTGGCGGCTGTCCCGCCTTCCGCGTAATACATGGTCTCAGAAAGATATCAACAGATTCTGGATTGACCCGACAGCGCTTGTTATCGAGCATTTATCAAAAAGGAATCGAGATTTGATCGATGGGGTGTTTCGCGAAGTGCCTTAGAAGTTTGTCTTAGAAGTGCGTATCGAGCGCGATGCGCTCGACCCCGTGTGACCGGGATGCCATCAGGGAGGGGACGATGGGTAACATGGATCACACAATGTTCCGGAAACCGGTACTGTTTCTCGTCGTGTGTGCCGCCGTCGCGGCGCTCGTCGTCACGTGTTCCTCGTCACCAACGCCAACTGCAGTGCAACCCGCCGCGGCATCGGCCGCTGCCCGCGCGCAAGGTTTGACTCGCGCGCCGACCACCCCGGCAGCGGCGCCGAATGCCGGAATGGCGCTCCAGCCCGATCTGCCGCCGTCTGACGTGTCGACCGCCGCGGTGGCGTCGCTGCCGGAGGCCGACGTTACCCCGGCCAATCCTCCCGCCGCAAGTCCGGTCACCGACACACTGCTGCCGGCGCCGCTTCCGCCTCCCGCCGGCCAGATGTCGGTCACACGCAACCCTTCGGCGTCCGCGGTGACGCCGGTACCAGAGTCGAGCGCATCACGCGCAGGCGGTGAAAGCCGCAAGGCATCAGGCGTGTTGCCGATTCCGGAGATCCTCGTCGCTCCCGAGCCGCCGAAACCTGCGACACCGACCGAGCGTGGACAGCCCGCTGCCCCCGCGACCTCCGCCCCGGCAACGGCCGCTGAGAACCCGAAAGCGGTACCGGAAGTGCCTGCCTCCGGCCGCACTCCGGTACCGGACTCCGCACCGAATCTGCCGGGTCGATCAGCGCCCGCCGTGGAACCGGTTTCGAACAAACAGGCGGTGACCGCAACGCCGCCGCGGCGAGGAGCCCCCGACGCTGCGGTGACGGCGGCACCTCCGGTTTCGGCGCGGAGCGCCTCACCGGCCGCTTCTCCGTCGGCGGCCGGATCCGTCTCCCGGGCGGCGACCGCCGTGCGGCCTGCCTCGGCTGCTGCGACCGACCCGACGGCTCAAGGCGCCGCGGGATCTTCGTCGTCGGATTTGAGCGGCCCTGTTTCAGCGCACCTTGCCGGCGTACTCGGGAAGGATCTGACGGTGGGTTTTCCGGGCGACGGCTGGATCTATCTCGGTACCAGCAGCGGAAGCGACGCGGTCAATTTTGTGAACAAACGGGTTCTCGACGGCAAGTCCGAGTTTGTGTTCCGTGTGACGCGGCCGGGTGACTTCACGTTGCTGTTTGAACGGCAGAATCTGGAAACGGGAACGCAGGAGGAGCGGAACATCGCTTTGAATGTCGTCGCACCTCCGCCGGATTTCGGCGGTCGCACTCCGCGCGGGAGCGCGATTGGCGGCGGTGAGCCGATAGCCCTCGGCAGCGACGGCGCTGCAGGCGCTGCGGGAACGGCGCCGGCGGCTGCGGCGTCTGCGCCGGCGGCTGCGGCGTCTGCGCCGGCGGGCGGTGGCGTTCCGACAAATCCGTCGTTGCCTGGCGATGCTGCCTCCGGGAACAGTCAGCCGGCGGCCGCTGCGTCTGCGCCGGGGACTGCGGCGTCTGCGCCGAAAAGTCCCGACGCGACAGGTGCCTCGATCATCCCGGCCTCCCCCCAATCCCCGAATGGAACGGTCGGACGGGGCGTCACTACCACAGGGAGCTCCATTCTGGGCGGAAACGCCGGCACTCCACCGGGAACTGCAGGTACTTCAGAGGCGAAAACGGTTCCCGTCGGCACACCGACATCCGCGACACCGAATTCGGCAGCGGCCGGCGCGGCTCTGGCGAACAGCAAACCGACTTTCGACCTTTCCACGGCAGAGGGGCTGCTCGCGGCGGCTAAATACGCCATTACGAACGGCGATCCGGTGACAGGGGAAAAGTTGCTATCGGAGTACATTGATCGATTCAACTACGCGTCGAACGCAGATGAAGCTTACTACCTGCTCGCCAAACTCTACGAGCAGAACGCGAAAGTTCGCAATATTGAAAAGTCGCTGCAGTACTATACGATGCTTCGCACCGATTTCCCGCTCAGCGCCTACTGGGATGAGGCCGGCAAACAGATCCAGTACCTGACCAGACATTTCATCTACGTGCGGTAGTGTAGACCTCGAAACCAGTCCGGTTGACACGGGCACGGCAGGTAAGTATAAATAAGGATAAAACTCGTGTCGCTTGCGAAGCGCAAGGCTTGTAGGTAATGCTGGACCGTATATCGAGGAAGTTCTCCGATGTTGTCAGACAGGTGTCCGGCAAAGCGAAGATTTCCGAAAAGAACATACAGGATGCAGTCCAGGAGATTAAGGTCGCCCTGCTGGAGGCAGACGTCAATCTCCGGGTCGTCCGGCGGTTCGTAAACCGCACAATTGAAGACGCTGCCGGCGAAGCGGTCACCCGCTCGGTGTCGCCCGGGCAGCAGTTTGTCAAGATCGTCTACGATCGAATGGTCCAGCTGCTTGGCGATGAACGGCAGGATCTGGCGCTCAAAGGGCCGGACACGCAGACGGTGATCCTTCTGCTCGGGCTTCAGGGCTCCGGAAAGACCACAACCGCTGCGAAACTGGGCGTTCATCTGACGAAACGGGGGCGGCGGCCGCTCCTTATCGCTGCGGATCTTGTTCGGCCCGCTGCAGTGGAGCAGTTGGTGGTTCTCGGCAAACAGGCCGGGATAGAAGTATACCGGGAAGAGGGCGCCACCGATCCGGTAAAAGTCGTCAAGAACGGTCTTTC
>DATKUF010000326.1:0-10407 GCA_035530755.1 Spirochaetia bacterium
GGGTCAGACTGAGGCCAGCGCCGGCGAGGGACTTCCTCAATACGATCCGGACTGCTATCTGTGCCCCGGAAACAGCAGAGCCGGTGGAGTCCGAAATCCGACGTACAACGGGACCTTTGTCTTCGTGAACGATTACTCAGCCCTTCTGCCCGGCACCGAAATCGGGAGCCTCGATGAAGACGGTCTGTTCGTAGCGGAAAACGAGAAGGGGATCTGCAAGGTGATCTGCTTCTCACCGCGGCACGATCTTACCCTGTCACTGATGCGGCAGGATGAGATTCGCCACGTGGTGGACGCGTGGACGGAGGAATATGTCGCACTTTCCCTGAACGAGCACATTGGCTACGTCCAGATCTTCGAAAACAGAGGTGCGATGATGGGGTGTTCGAATCCGCATCCGCACTGCCAGATCTGGGCCAGCGAATTCGTTCCCATGATTCCGGCCATGGAGGAGGACAAACAGGCTCGGTTCATTGAGAACAGGCGACAGCCGCTGCTTCTCGCCTATCTGTCAGCGGAGCTGAAGAAGCGCGAACGGATCGTTCTCGAGAACGACCATTTCGTGGCTCTTGTTCCTTTCTGGGCGGTATGGCCATTCGAACTCATGATTCTGCCTCGCGCACATCGCCAGTCGATCGAGCTGCTGGATGTGCCTGAGCGAAACTCTCTCGCGCAAATCATCTCTCAGGTCGGCATCCTGTACGACAATCTCTTCCATACGAGCTTTCCCTACTCGATGGGAATCCATCAGCGTCCGACCGATGCTCTCGAACATCCGGAGTGGCAGATGCATTTGAGCTACTTGCCGCCGCTCCTGCGTTCGGCGACCGTACGGAAGTTCATGGTTGGGTATGAACTGCTTGCAATGCCCCAGCGTGATATCACGGCGGAAACCGCAGCCGAACGGCTGCGGGAGGTGAGCCCTACGCACTACCGGGCCGCTGCCGGCGCGTGACCGTCGGATCAGACAACCGAGGAGCGTGTACGCCATGGAAAAGCTTGCGGAATTTCAGACCCGAATCGAACGGGGAAGCCTCGACAGGATACTGGCGACACTCTATGGCCGGACTGCGGTAACAAGCGCGCGTGATCGCTACATAGAGCTACTCGCGGCATTCGGACGGAAGTTCGGCACCGATCGCGAGATTACGATCGTGAGCGCTCCGGGAAGAACCGAGCTCGGAGGCAACCACACCGACCACAATAACGGCAGGGTGCTGGCCGGAAGCGTGCATCTCGATTGTCTCGCGGCGGTCGCGGGCCGGGATGACAATCAAGCGGTACTCTGGTCGGCCGGATACGATGTCCCGTTCCAGGCGAAAATGGACGAACTCAATCCTATCGCTTCCGAGGAGGGCAGCACTTCGGCGCTGATCCGCGGCGTTGCCAGAGGATTTACGGATCATGGACTTGTTGCAGGTGGATTCGACGCGTATGTGGACAGCAAAGTCCTCCCGGGATCGGGATTGAGCTCCTCGGCGGCGATAGAAGTTGCGATAGGATCGATGTTGAGCCACCTCTACAACGGGGGCAGGGTCGATCGGGTCACGATAGCGCAGATTGGTCAGTTCGCAGAAAACGAATTCTTTGGTAAACCGTGCGGCCTGATGGACCAGACCGCCTGCTCCTGCGGCGGCATCATCGCAATCGATTTCGCCGATCCCCGCATTCCGGCCATTGAACGGGTGGCCTACTCATTCGAGGAGGCCGGATTCCGTCTCATGGTGGTCAACACCGGCGGAAGCCACGCCGATCTCACTCCTGACTACGCAGCCGTCGCATTCGAGATGAAGAGCATCGCCCGGGCGATGGAAAAGAGCTTCCTCCGCCAGACTGATCTTTCGGCCGTTCTTTCTTCCGTCGCGTCCTTGCGGCGGCAGACCGGCGACCGGGCGATCCTGCGCGCGATGCATTTCTTCGCCGATAACAATCGCGTTGAACAACAGATCGCGGCTCTCCGCGCAAACGATGTCGGCCGTTATCTCGCTCTCGTCCGGGAATCGGGGGATTCGTCGTGGCGTTTGCTTCAGAATTGCTATTCAACTCAGACCCCGGCCGAACAGGGAATTCCCCTTGCGACAGCGCTGACAGAACTTTTCCTGATCGATCAGTCGGAGTCGGCCACCGCGGGCGCCGCTCGGGTTCACGGCGGCGGATTTGCGGGCACGGCGCAGGTTTACATCCCGCTCGAGCTTGAATCAAGTTACATCGGCGTCATGGAATCGGTCTTTGGAGCCGGGAGCGTGACTCCGCTCTCAATCCGAGCCCAGGGCGCCATGGCTGTTGCCGGAACAGCCGATCCAGTCTGAACGCTGCGCTTGAATTTTCACCATCTCGAGGCTAAAATCGACCAAACTCACAAGGAGCAGTTACCATGGATAAGTCCCCGCTGCAGACCGCACGACACGGATACGAACCGAAACTTCCTCCGATTCTTCGTTCGAACATTCAAGATATCGCCGTCAGTTTCGGCGAACCGACGGAATCGGTGGAAAACCAGACCGAAATGAAACAGCTCTTCGAAAAAATCTACGGCCGGCCCGTCGCGACATTTGTCAAAGGCAAGCCCGAGGCGGACGCAAAGATCGATCGACCGATGAATGTTGGAGTCATCCTTTCGGGCGGTCAGGCGCCGGGCGGGCACAACGTAATCTGTGGCCTTTTCGACGGACTTCGCGGAGCAAATCCGGCGTCCAGACTCTTCGGGTTTCTTGGCGGCCCCTCAGGGCTTCTCGAGGACAAAGCCATCGACATCACCCCGGCTTTTGCCGATGAGTATCGCAACACCGGCGGCTTCGACATGATCGGCTCGGGCAGAACGAAGGTCGAGACCGAAGATCAGTTCGAGAAAGTGCTGACCGTGTGCAAAAAACGCGGCCTCGAAGCCGTGGTAGTGATAGGCGGCGACGATTCGAACACGAACGCGGCGCTCATGGCCGAGTACTTTTCAAAGAAGGGTTCGGCGGTCAGAGTCATCGGAGTGCCGAAAACAATTGACGGTGATCTGAAGAACGATTTCATAGAGACGTCCTTCGGTTTCGACACTGCGACAAAAACCTATTCCGAGCTCATCGGGAACATCGAGCGGGATGCGAATTCGGCGAAGAAATACTGGCACTTCATCAAGCTGATGGGTCGGTCCGCATCGCACATCGCCCTCGAATGCGCCCTGCAATGTCACCCGAACGTCTGTATCATCTCAGAAGAGGTGGAAGACCGGCAGCAGACGCTTGACAGCATCAGCGACCAGGTTGCCCGGGTAATCGCACAGCGGGCGGAAAACGGCGAAAACTTCGGCGTCGTTCTGATTCCCGAAGGACTCATTGAGTTCGTTCCCGAAATGAAGCGGCTCATCGCGGAGTTGAACGACATTCTCGCCGCAAACTCCGCGCATTTCGATACGCTCCACACTTTTGAGGCTCAGGCCGAGTGGGTAAACAAGAAGCTCAGTCGCGATTCCTCCTATTCCTTTTCGAGCCTTCCAAATGAAATCCAGCGGCAACTTCTGATGGACAGAGACCCGCATGGCAACGTCCAGGTCTCCCGAATAGAGACCGAGAAACTGTTGATCGAGATGGTGGAGTCACGACTCTCGGAAATGAAAAGCGCCGGAAGGTACAAGGGAAAGTTCTCCCACCAGAACCACTTTCTTGGTTACGAGGGACGCTGCGCCTTCCCCTCGAACTTCGATGCGGACTACTGCTACTCCCTCGGCGTCACCGCCTTCGTGCTGATCGCAAACGGGCTCACCGGTTACATAGCCTCAGTGAGAAACCTGGCCGAACCGGCCCTCAAGTGGCAGGCAGGGGGGATTCCGCTCACCATGATGATGAATCTCGAGCAGCGACATGGTCATTTGAAGCCGGTAATCAAGAAGGCACTGGTCGACCTTCACGGTGCTCCCTACCGGATGTTCGAGAAGAACCGCGATACCTGGGCAATCAAGACATCCTACGTCTACCCGGGGGCAATTCAGTATTACGGCCCCGATTCGGTGTGCAATCAACCCACGCTCACCGTGGCCCACGAACACGACGCATAGAGAGTCGATCCGGCCGCCGCTCGGCGGCCGCGGTTGTTACCGGATGGTTCCCGGTCTCACCTGCCGGGCGTTCAGACCCGCAACCCGGTTTCCCTCGGCGACCGCTGCTGCGATCGACGCGCCTTCTGCCCAGCTCCGCGCGAAGCCGGCTGTAAAGGCGTCGCCGCACCCGATCGTGTTGACCGGCTCGATCCTGCCCGGCTTTGCAGAACCGATTTGCGCATCTTCGACGTAGAGCGTCTCATTCCCGCCCCGGGTGAGCACCGTGACCGTTCCATATGTGGCGTATATTTCGCGCATCTTCCCGGTGACCGCCTCGATCAGTTTGGGATCGCGCGTGTGCTCGCTGGTATGTTCTCCTGAAGGGAGAAAGGTCGACACGAATTCCGCGAGATTCGGCTTGATGACATCCGGTCCGTGCGCGAGCGAATTGAGCAGATCCCGTCCTCTAATATCGAGAACGACTCGCTTCCCGCGCCCCTTCGCGTCTTGCGTCATCCTCGGGTAGAGAGTGTCGGACAGCCCGATCGATTTCGTTCCGCCGATCACCAGCACGTCGCAATCCTCGACGAGCTCGAGATATTTCTCCCACGCCCGTACCTCGGTGCCCTCCCCCACCGGCTCGGATTCTTCAACGATCTCGGTGGTGGTCTGTTCGGCGGCGCTCAGAAGCGTGTAACAGGTACGAATTTCGCTTCCCGACTCCACCGCGTGGATGTCGACCCCGGAGGAGCTTGCAAGCTCAATAAGCAGTTCGCGGTTCCGGCCGCCTGCATGCGTGAGATGGATCGCTCTGGAACCGAGTTGGGAGAGAATACGCGCGGCGTTCACTCCCTTTCCGGCGGCATCGAGATAGTATTCAGAGGTTCTGTTCACCTCGTTTTCGCGAAGCGCCGAAAGCACAAAGGTGCGTTGAAGGGTTGGATTCAGACAGACACATAAAAACTTCGGCATCGGTTCCTCCGGGATGATCAGATCCGGGACATGATGAGTGACGCCACTTCGGCCTCGGCAAACTGAGTCGGATGTGTCTTCCCGACGGTCACTCGCGCAATAGCGCGAGCCCCATTTTCGTCGATATTCCACCGCGAAAGTCGCGGAAGTCTCGACTCTTCGGTCCATTCCCTGAGCAGCTCGACGAGAGCGGCACATTGTCCTGCGATATCAGGTCTCTCTCCCGCACCGAGAAGTTCGGCCGCCCGCGCGTATTTCGCGAGAACCGCGCCTCCCGGTTCAGACGTCTCGAGTTTGCGAATTGTCGCCTGGACCGAACCCGAAAGCAGCGATCCGCACACTACTCCGTGAGGCACAGGGAACATGGCTCCCATAGGGCTCGCGATACCGTGGACGATACCGAGACCTGCGGATGCGAGACAGACGCCCGAAAGATAGGCGGCGTAGGCCATTTGCGATCTCGCTTCAAGATACGCGGCGTCGCCGCCGACGGCAGAAGCCCCCTCATGGGCCCCGCGAAGCGAAGAGAGAAAACCGCGTCTGGCGGACTCGAGCCCGCTTTCTGCGAATGCGTCCGTGACCGGATTCGCTCCGGTGGACACGTAGGCCTCAAGAAGTTGTGTGATGGCGTCAAGACCGGTAGCAGCCGTGGTCTCCGCTGGACAGTGGAGGCTCAGTGCAGGATCGACAATTGCGACGTCAGGAACAAACGCATCGTGTCGAAACGACTTCTTGAAACCATCGGGCCCGATCTTGCTGATGACGGCGTTCTTCGTCGCTTCCGAGCCGGTGCCCGACGTAGTCGGCACGGCAAAAAAAGGAAGCTTTTTCCCTGTCGGTTTTTTCGTACCAACGCCCTCGAGATACTCTTCGATTCTTCCACCCATCGCCGCGAGAGCCGAAATCGCTTTGCCGGCGTCTATCGCACTTCCGCCGCCGATTCCGACAACGGCCTGGGCACCGAAGCTTGCCGCAACGCCGGTCGCGCTGTTCACGAAATCCGGATCAGGCTCGTGCGAGACCGAAAAATCCACCATGTCGACCGCGCGCGACTTGAGCCAGTCGAGAAGGAGGGCCCATGTCGGCGAGCTTCGGAATGATCTGCCTCCCGTAACAACGGCGATCCTCGTGAAGCCACGCAGTTGAAGAAGATCAGGCAGATCCCGGAATACACCGATGCCAAACCTGAGCTCAGGGATACGAGCGTTCGTGAATGATTTCATGGGTTAAGTATATTGGGCGAAAATCCTTCACTCAAGATGTAAACGACGCTTTTCCGGATCCGGCTGCTCCCGGTAGAGCACGACGATATTCCCGATCAGCTGTACGAGCGTCGCACCGGTCTGTTCTGCAATTTGCTCGGCGAGTGTCCGGCGCTCATCCTTGAAGGTCTGGAATCGCAACTTGACGAGCTCGTGCGAATCGAGTGCTGCATTACAGGCCGAGACGAGCGCGTCGGTCATCCCGGCCTTTCCGAGCATCACCACCGGATCGAGCTGCTGCGCCATCTTCATAAGTTGCCGCCTCTGTAGGCTTGTGAGAAGCTTTTTCATCAGCCTGGATTATAGACGATTCGACGGCAGATCGTCACCGTTTCGTTGACAGATTGGGGGAAAATGGAAAGGCACTCCGTGCGGGCGCTGCCGACAACGGAACAATTCAAGCAGCACGCGTCTGCCGCGAAAGATCCTCCACGTTCCGTCGCGTTCTTTGCGAAACACCATCTGGAATTGCGGTCTCTTTCGGCTCGATTCGCATTTCGATTGCACATTCTGCGGTGGCTTTCGCCCAGTTCCCCGTCAACACTCTTGCGGACTCCCGGGATCTTGAACATTGGACGCCTTTCCGGCATTTGACAGGAGTCTCGGTCGTGAAACTTCAGTTACTCCTCGGGATTTCCGTCCGCCGCACCGTGCGCGCTGTCGTTCCAGGTTGCCGCACTTGCAGGCGATTCCGACCGGCCGGGCGTTACTCGGCAAATCCATACTCCGCTCTGATCGATGACGTGGAGAGTCAGACTCAAGTTGAATCGCAGTCGAAACTCCCGTTCCAGAGTCGCAAAAGCGTGGATTTCCGACACCCTTGGCGAAGCGATCTGATCCGATTCAGAATCGTGCACCGGATGAAGTACATACAAATGAAGTTCTGACGGCAGGATCGGCTCGGATGCGAGCACCTCCCGTACCGTGTCGAAGTTGGTGACTACCGAGTCAGCGTCAGGATTCTCGCCGACGTCCATCCAAAGCGCGTAGGACTCGAAATAGACCCACACGTCCCCCGGGATTACTGTGCCGGCGAGCTCGTGAAGCTGCCCCTCACCTTCGGAACGTGTCGCGAAGTACTCAGTTCCCGCCGGGCAGCCGGGTTTGATCCTGTCGCAGGGTACCGTAGATGCCGGCGCGGGGGAATCGCATTTTTCAGACTGTCGGGGTTGAACTCCGCGAAGCGTAAATGACAGATCATGGACACGCGGAGACACACGATCCAGTGGCGTCTCGCAGCTGACGACCGTCGGCGTTCGGTTTCCGGTGCCGCATCCGGATATCGTAATAGCGCCAGGAATGATCATCGGGATTGTCCATATCGACAGCAAACTGAACGTATGCTTTTTCATACGATTGAGCGTACGCGGCGGGCGTTGCTCGACCGTTTCCGAATCGTTGCAGAGTTCGAATCTTTCAAAAATTTCTTGTTGTGCAGATGGCCTTCCGGCCTTATTATAGAAGTCGAAGCACGTACATCATGTGCAGGGGTAACACTTGAGGGCTAGGAGGATAAAATGAAAAAGTTCGCCCTGGTATTGGGAGCACTTCTGTTGTTGCTTCCGTTTGTAGCAACAGCGCAAACAGTTCTCCAACAGGACAATTTCTCATCAATGAGCGGCTGGCAGGTTGGAAGCAGCACGTGGGCGGCCCAGGGGGGACGACTCGTGCAGTCGGATGCCCAGGCGCCGATGGCTCGTATCGATCGCGCGCTGAATCAGGGCGGGTCCTATCAGATCTCGTTCAACGTTCAGTATGTCGGCGGCGGGTACATGAATCAGATGGATCTCCAGAACATGAGTTTCCACGGTGGTTTTGGAATCCATATCGGTGTCGATCAGGCCGATCTTGGCAACGTCTCGTGGGGAAACGGAAAATCCTATCTGTTGTGGCTGAACCTCGACACCCGACCGCAGACTGCAAAGAACTATCCGCAGCACTACGGCTTCCGCGCGCAGGTTTATGAGAGCACGAGCAATAGCGTGATGGACCTGGTTCCCGGTCTCAACGTGGACATTCCTGCGGCGCTCGGAATCAGCCTGCAGGATCTGCTGAACTACGTTCAGAGCGTGGGACTGACCACCATCGTTCCGATCAAGATTCAGGTCAACACAAACACCGGCCGCATAATGGTCCAGGATCCGACTGCGCCGACGTTGTGGTATTACTTCGATCTGCCGGCATCGAAGCTCGCGGGCAAGTACATATCATTCCGTACGAACAGCTTAGCGGTCAGTTTCGGAAACTTCGTAGTAACCGCTCAGTAAAGTCATCCATAGAATTCGAATCTTTGTATCTAATGTTGCAGTAGTTCCTGTGACACCGCCCAGCGGATGCTGGGCGGTTTTTTATCTTCCGAAGTGAACGAGGAGAGGCCACCATGGAACCCACAATTCCACTCATGTTCAGACGGATTGTACGTGACTACCCCGATTTTGCAGCACAATACAGCAAAGACCAGGCAGGGGTATTTCAGCCGACAACGTTCAAGAAGATGTACGCGGAAGCTCAGAATTGGGCGGCCGGGCTTCTGGAAACAGGTGTCGCGCGAGGCGACCATGTAGGACTCATCGCAGACAACCGAAAAGAGTGGTTCATAGCCGATCTTGCGCTGTTGTTCATTGGTGCGGCGGATGTTCCCCGCGGCTGCGATTCCACCGTTTCGGAAATCCAGTACATCCTTGGTTTTGCCGACTGCAAGTACGTGATTGTCGAGAACCAGACACAGTTTCTCCGGATCCACGCTATCCGAGGCGCGCTCCCCAAACTCACGACAGTGATTGTGCTCGATGCCGCGTTTGCACCGACGGAAGTCGCCGATCAATCAAAGGGATGGAAGGTGCTCACCTACACCCAGGTAATGGAACGCGGCGAGGCGGCCCTGGCGAAAGATGGTGCGCGGGTAGAACGGGAGATCGACCAGGGAAAGGCGGGTGATCTGGCGACCATCATATTCACGAGCGGCACCACCGGTGAGCCGAAAGGCGTCATGCTGTCGCATACCAACTTTCTACACCAGGTGAAAGGCGTGCCGGAGCGGATCGAGGTTGGCGCCGGAGACATCTGGCTCTGCGTCCTTCCCGTATGGCATTCGTTTGAGAGGATCATGCAATACGTCGCACTGGGGACGGCGTCCGCCCTCGCCTATTCAAAGCCGATCAGCAAAATCATGCTGCAGGATCTCCAGACTATTCATCCCACCTGGATGGCCTCTGTTCCTCGCATCTGGGATGCGGTAAAGGCGGGAATCTATCGTAACGTTGCCACACAGAGCGCGGTAAAACGAGGACTGTTCGCGTTTTTTGTCGGAGTCTCTTCGCTCCACGCAAAGCTTACCTATATGATCCGCGGTCTTCGCCCGCTCTTTCGGCAACGGTCTCGGATTCTGGAGATCGTTCTGGCCACGATTCCGTTTCTGGTTCTTGCACCGTTCCGGGCACTGGGAAATGTCCTGGTGTTCAAAACTATTAAAGAGAGGCTTGGTGGACATTTTGTCGCTGGAATATCGGGAGGGGGGGCTCTGCCCGAGGGTGTCGACTCCTTCTTTTCCGCCGCCGGCATTCTGTTGCTCGAAGGGTATGGGCTGACCGAAACGGCTCCGGTACTCGCGGTGCGCGCGCAGCGCCGACCGGTACCGGGAACCGTGGGACCGATTTTTCCCGGCACCGAAGTCAAGATCGTCGACGACGAGGGAAAGACGCTGCCTCCGGGGAAGAAGGGCCTCGTGCTCGGCCGCGGACCGCAGGTGATGCTTGGGTACTACAAGCGACCCGAAGAGACTCGCAAAATAATTTCCGAGGACGGATGGCTCAATACTGGTGATCTCGGAATGCTTACCTACAAAAATGAATTGAAAATTCTCGGCCGGGCAAAAGATACCATCGTGTTGCTCGGCGGGGAAAACGTCGAACCGCTTCCTATCGAGCAGAAACTGTGTGAGTCGATCTACGTCGATCAGGCGATCCTGGTGGGTCAGGACCAGAAGTTCGTCGCGGCACTCATCGTCCCCAATCGGGAAGCTCTTGAAGCGTTTGGACGCGCGGAGTCTCTTCCTGCCTCCGACTTCGGGGCCCTGATCGCACACCCACGGGTGATCGAACTGTTCAATACCGAAATATCGGACCTTGTCAGCGCAAAGAACGGTTTCAA
>DATKUF010000327.1:0-6377 GCA_035530755.1 Spirochaetia bacterium
GTAGAACCTCGCTTCTCGGTGCGCGACTGTGAGGCGACGCCGATCCAGATGCCGCCGGAGAGTGTGGCAGCAATTGAGCAACTGCCTGCTCACCAGCTGCACTGGGTTCGACAACCCGCATTCCTTTCTGAGCACATTGGAATTACCGGTCCAATCCCACGGGAGACGGCATATGAGGATACCGGAGGGCCGTTCTTCAAAGACGCCAATGGCAGCATGGCCGACCCGATCGATGATGACCTCGCGCTTTGGATTCGGAACGACGATGGAATTGTGGTCTGCGTCGGCTGTTCTCATGCGGGGATCATCAATATTATGAACCACGTCCGACGTCTGAACAATGATCAGAAAATACGGGCAATAATCGGCGGTTTTCACCTGCTGAATGCTTCGGCCGAACGCCTTGACCGGACAATTACCGCGATGCGGCAGCGTACGCCGGATTCGATCATGCCATGCCACTGCACAGGAGACACAGCGACCGAACTGCTCGTTGAAGCATTTGGCGAACGCTGCTCCCCGGGTTCGGCCGGCATGGTCTTCGAGTTCTGAGAGCAGCAGGAGAGACGGACATGTTGACACTTACCAGCGAGGGATGCAGGCGCCGACGTCAGGCCCTTATCGAGCGGACCGGCGTTGATCTACTCATCATAGTGAACCCGCGGCACATCCAGTATCTGTCGGGGCTCTATATAACTCCGCTCCAGTTGAGTGCATGGAGTATGAACTTTCTCCTGATCGACGGAAGCGATGATAGGGCGACGCTCCTTGTTCACAACGGACTTGCCGCAGCTGCCGAGCATTCGCACGTTGACAATGTGGACACCTGGACTTCCTACGATTTTGCAGCTGGACCGGGAGTAGATTCCTACGCCGCCGCAATCCCTCAGCTGCGCGACCATCTTTCACACCTTTCCGGAGGTCGCGCAGGAATCGAGTCAGGGTGGTTTCCCGCCGGCGTCGAGCTGCCGCAGATCGTTGACGTCTCCCCGGCGTTGCACGATATGCGCCGCGTGAAGTATCCGGACGAGCTCGCCCTTATCCGTGAGGCGATGAAAGCAAACGAGGCGGCGCACAAAGCCGCCCGTGCGGTCATCAGACCCGGTATCACCGAAATCGACGTGTACAATGCGATACATGCAGCAATTACTGCAACCCTCGGCGGTCCGGTCCTTCTGCTCGGCGATTTCGCCAGTGGTGAGCGCGCTAACGCGGGTGGCGGACCGCCCACGTCGCGCACCCTCTCCGTCGGCGAGCTCATGATTCTCGACATCTTTCCGGTCGTAAACGGCTATCGTGCGGACAACACCGCGACGCTTTCGGTCGACCGGAAACTCACGCCTCGGCAAAAGGCGATTGAAGTTGGCCTGAACGATGCGTTGACCGCTGGAGCCGAAATCCTTCGTCCCGGAGTTCGTGCGGCCGAAGTCTATGAGGTAGTTCGCACCCGGCTTTCCGAACACGCTCTGGCCGAGGGATTCACTCATCATGCAGGACACGGTCTGGGGCTCGGACATCCGGAGGCTCCCTACTTCGTGCCCGGAAGCGACGAGGTACTTCGGGCAGGAGAGGTGGTGACTCTTGAGCCGGGCTGGTACGGCGAGGGAACAGGAGCACGCATCGAGCGCAACTACCTCCTTACTGAATCAGGACCACAGACTCTCTCGTCGCACCTTACGACCTTCGCGTGAGGATAATTCTCCATCCATCCGGCGCCGCCGACCCTGCCGCAGTTCTGAACGGCAGGTGCCCGTTGGATTCCGGATATGGAAGCAGACCAGGCGCTGAGATTACCCTTTCGATTGGCAGATGGCCGATTTGCGGTCGAGGTACGATTCCTGATGGCCATCCGTTGGCCTGTCAGGATTTGGCGGCAGCGGTCACGTTCATTTTCGGTAATGCCGACAGGTTGCAGATTAGCACAAATCGCTATTCGCGTTGGGGCGGTTCAGCTGGCGCAAGAATGGCGGCGATAATCTTCCCGGGCCGGGAACGGCCGTCATGCAATTTACCGGTCATTCCGACTACACAAAAGACGAACCGCCGACCTTTGCCATTGTGGGAGAAAAAGATGGAATTGCCGACTGGCGGACCATGGAACGCAGAATCGAGGCGCTGCAAAAGCGCGGCGCCGAGACCATGTTCCACAAATACCCCAAACTTGGAGACGGATTCGGCCCTGGAATTGGCATGAGTGCCGAAGGGTGGATAGAAGGGGCAGTTGCGTTCTGGGTGAGACCGATCAGCAAAGACGCCGAGCAGTTCTCGGTGAAGAGTCTGCGTGTCAGGCTTCGGTTCCCAAGCGCCCGCGGAAGACAGTCGCAAAAGCAATCAGTGGTAGAACGTGCGTGACTCGCTGTGAATTCGTTTCTCGATCAGGTTGACAAACGGTTCGTATTTGGGTATATTACCAAATAAAGGAACACTGAGCGACTTATTCGCCGATGCGCCGAAGAAGCTCACTAACGCTAATTCAAGGACAAATGGAAGGTGCCGCATGCTCATCATCGGAGACGAATTTCAAGAACAAAAACTTGAGGAGCTTGGGGATCTGGCAGTTACTTTGTATCCGGCCGTCGACAGGACAGCGGTAAAGGGCTGTTTTCGTTTCGCCATTCGTGAGGCACTTCGCGCTCTTCACATCGAGGATTTCAAGAGTGTTCATCTCATCGCTCTGGAGCGTAGGAAGGAATTCTTTGCAACCTTGTTGCCGCTCGCCCGGAAGAGACTCGAAGGCATCGGACTCACTCCCGTGCAAACCGACCGATTGTTTGAACGCGTTCGTACGTGGGCGCTTCAGTTTATGGGGTAGAAATAGATGGTTACGATACTTTCCATCGACGGAGGTGGCATACGTGGCTATCTTCCGGCAAGAATTCTCGAGGAGGTTCGGCGGCGATTGAATAATGTCGGAGAACGACGGCCGTTTTCGGATCTCTTCGATCTGATAGCGGGAACCTCCACCGGCGCCCTCATCGCCCTTGCCCTGTCGCTTCGCAACAGAGACGGTACCGAGCGTTTCACGGCGGCACAGGTTGTTGAGCTGTATGAAAGTCGCGGCACGGAGATTTTTCCACCCTCGTTTCGATCGGCCCTGCATACTGCTGTACAGGCGTTCCGGCACAAATACTCAGCGGAGCCCTTTGAGCAGCTTCTTCACGATGTTTTTGCGAATGAGTCACTTCAGAATGCTGCCACGAACCTCCTTATCACCAGTTTCGATACCGAAGCGATGCAGCCTCATTGCATGAAAAGGCGCCCACGCAAGTCGGATCGGGCTGAAGATCCTGATTACTACATGAGGGATGCGGCGCGCGCGTCGGCCGCGGCACCTACCTATTTCCCTCCTGCACACATCAGTGCCATTGGAAAGGAGACAACGAAACTCTCCCTTATCGATGGTGCGGTGTTCGCGAATAATCCATCCGGCCTCGCCTACGTGGAGTCAACGAAGATTTTCCCGGAGGAATCTGATTTCCTCATTCTGTCCCTTGGTACCGGAGACCCGCAGCAGGGGTACCGGTATGAGGAGGTTCACTCCTGGGGCTACCTGGAGTGGGTGAACCCGATGAAGGGATTCCCCATCGGTACCATCATGTCAGCAGGGCAGAGCGAGGCGGTGAGCCATCAGCTAACGCGGATGAGCGGCGTGCGCTATCTCCGCCTGAACGTGCCGCTCAACGGCTGCGCGATTGCGATGGACGACGCGAGCACGAAGAACCTCTCCTGCCTCGCTCGGCTTGCCGACGGGATGATCGAACACTTCGACGCCGCGATTGAGGATGTCTGTCGAATGCTCGCGGCCAGAAGGATTCCGACGCTTTCGGCGGACTGACCGGGTATGAGCTGACGAGCCAGAAGACGGGACGACCGAGTAATCGTCCTTCTTTCGCGGTTATTTGGTATATCGACAAAAAGTGACTAATAAGAAGGTCATGCGATGGGCGCACAGACATATGAGGTACGAATTGAGCGATCCGCCGACGGCCTTCACGTGCGTTCGGCTGCGCGGGATTTCACGCTTGAGCTCGGCGCGCACCGCGGTGATCCTGCCGCCGGCTTCAACGCGGTCGAAACGCTGCTTTCCGCAGTTGGCGCCTGTTTTTCCACATCATTTGGAATGGTGGCTGAGCTGAGTCAGGTTCCCATCGACGGACTTCAAATGAAGATAGTCGCTGAGCGGCAGGACAAACCGCCCACGGTTACTGCTATTCGATACATTGCGTTCATCAAAACCGACGCAGATGATGGGAAAATCGATCGCCTTGTGGCACTTGCGGAGCGAAACAGTACAGTGATCTCGACGCTCCGGGGCGCAATCCCCGTCTCGGGGGAATGGAGGCGATATGAAAAGCGAAGCCATTGACGCGGCACCGATGACCGGGGAGGAGCGAGCGAGATACGAGGGACTTGCAACCGTCTTCAAGGCACTTGCTCATCCGACGCGGTTGTTTATCGTCAGGAAGCTTGCGAAGGGACCCTACTGCGTCTGCGATCTGACCACGCTAGTAGGGGCCGATACCTCTACTATTTCGAAGCACCTTTCGGTGCTGAAAAATGCGGGACTCGTGACGGACACAAAACAGGGCACAAGCGTCTACTACAGTCTTTCGTGCGGTTGCATGAGCCAGCTCTTTGCCGGAGCGCAAACCATCATGAGAGCGAATCTCGACCGCTTCCGGCGCATTGTCGAAGGAGATCCCGGCAGCGGGCCGGAAGAGTGAGCAATCCAGAGAATAGGAGTTTTATGTGAACAAACTACATGTTGATGTACTGGTTGTCGGTGGCGGTCCGGCGGGGACTCCGCTTGCCATGACGCTTGCAAAGGCGGGGAAACAGGTTCTTCTGGTCGAAGACGGTCCCGGTCTCGGCGGCACCTGTCTTTTTCACGGGTGCATTCCGTCGAAGATTTTCCGGGAGTCCGCCCGGGTGCGGAGCCTGGTAACACGGGCCGTCGAGTTCGGTATTACCGGAACCGGTGGCGTTCCGGCAGTCGACTGGGCGGCCATTCAAACGCGAAGGCATGCCATCCTGAACCGGCGGGCAACAGGCGCCCTGAGCTCGGCACGGCAACTGCCGTCTCTGAGAGTCGTCTTCGGCCGGGCACGATTTACCGGTTCGCACGAAGTCCGCATTGACGGAGCCAGGGAAACCCAGGACGGTGACGGCATCCCGGCCTCTGATACGATCCAGGTGAGCTTCGACCGAGCGGTAATCGCCACCGGATCGGTAGCGAACCGGCTGAAGGTAGAAGGGGCCGAATCGCCCGGCGTGCTCTCTTCGGAAGGGCTGATCGGCATCGGCTACGTGCCTGCATCCATGGTAGTAATCGGCGCAGGACCGATCGGCGTCGAGATGGCACAGATCTTTCACATGCTTGGTACGCGGATCTCCATTCTTGAGGCGCTTCCGGACATCCTCCAACCGGTCGACAGCCGGCTATCACATCGTCTAGAGGAACTGCTTGTCAATGGCGGCATCCCGGTAGAGACCGGTGTCGGAATAGACCGGATCGAGACCACCCCGGACGGCCACCGCGTCCACTATCACAAGGACGGAACAGAGCGATCCGCCGATGCACGCGTGGTTCTCAGCGTGGTGGGAAGAAGGCCGAATGTTGACAATCTGGGCCTCGAGAGCACAAAGGTCCGTTTCGATGCTCACGGCATAAAAGTGAATCAAAATCTCACCACTGATGAACCGCACATCTACGCGCTCGGCGACGTTGTGGGGCAACCGATGTTTGCCCATTGGGCGACGGCACAGGCTCAGGCGCTTGCCTCGCATCTTTTGGGGAAAGGGATGCAGTTTCCGAAATCTGAGCACAATTCAGCAGTGATTTTCTCCTATCCCGAGGTCGGCATGGTCGGACTCACGGAAGAAGCGGCGCGCGCGGCCGGGCTCGATGTTGCGGTCGCCGAGTACAACTACGCCGTCGACGCGCGAGCACAGATTGCCGCGGAAGCCGAAGGCATGCTTCGCATCGTCTATCGTACCGACGACCAGACAGTCGTCGGTGTACACGCGATGGTCGAAGGTGCGGCCGATCTCATGGGCGAGGCGGCTCTTGCTGTCCGAAGCGGCGTGCGGCTTTCCGACCTTGTCGCGGCCATTCATCCGCACCCGACACTAACGGAGTCGTTCGGGCTGGCAGCCCGTGCGGCGATGGCCGAGCGTCCGTCGCAGCGCTGACGATTTTGTTACGGAGGTAGGCTATCATGTTCGCTAAAGTTGCATCAAACCTCAAAAACAATCTGCTCTGGTACTCGCTCGGCTCGATTGTGATCGGCTGGGTTCTCGGGTTGACGTTTCCGGCGGTCGCCGCGCAGCAGGCGGAGCTCTTCAAGACCATCACTACGGTGCTCGTCTTTTTCATG
>DATKUF010000328.1:0-5930 GCA_035530755.1 Spirochaetia bacterium
TCAAGCATACGCCTATCTCCAGTACTCGGTGAATACTCGTGACAAGGCCGCGCTTCAGGAGCTCAACCGGCTGGAGGAAGCCGTGCTCCCACTGCGGCGCGCTCATGTGCAGTTTCGATCCGGGTTGAGCGCCATTCGGAAGGAGCTCCCGGCGATTCTCGAAAAAAGCCTGAAGGCCGCCGAGTTCCGCTATTTTGTCGAGCTCGAACTCTACCTGTGTGACCGGCAGATGTCTGCGGCCGAAGAGGATCTCGCGTCGGACCTCATGCGACCCGGCGGCGACGCGTGGGGCAGACTTCAGGAATCGGTATCGTCGACCCTGTCGGTTACCTGGGACGAGAAGAGCCGCGAGAAGAAATCGGTGATAGAGCTTCGCGGACTCGCGAACGATTCCAACCGCACGGTGAGAAAGAAAGCGTACGAGCTGGAACTTCAGGCGTGGAAACAGGTGGAAGTTCCGCTCGCCTATTCACTGAACGGCGTCAAAGGTTTTTCGGTAATCCTCAATCGTCGACGCCGATTCGAGTCGACGCTGGATCGTTCGATCTTTCAGGCGCGAATCAACCGGAGAATCCTCGAGTCGCTGACGTCGGTGATGGAGGAATCCCTTCCGGTGTTCCGCCGTTACCTGAAAACAAAAGCAAAATTGATTGGAGTGCGTCGCCTCGCGTTCTACGATATCTTCGCGCCGGTCGGAAAAAACAGCCGTACGTGGTCATACCCCGATGCGCGTCGGTTCATCATCGACCGGTTTACCGAATTCTCACAGGAACTCGGGCGATTCGCGAAAGAGGCGTTCGACGGTCACTGGATTGACGCCGAGCCGCGGCGAGGAAAAGTCGGCGGCGCATACTGTCAGTCTTTTCCACTGGCCCGGGCAAGCCGAATCATGGCCAATTTTGACAACAGCTTCGGTGCTGTGTCGACCCTGGCGCACGAGCTCGGTCACGCGTACCACCACGAAGTACTCAAGGAATCAACCGCAATTCACCGTTCCTACCCGATGACGCTGGCCGAAACCGCATCAATTTTTTCCGAAACCATCGTCTACAACAGCGCTCTTGCGGCGGCGACCGGCGATGACCGGATCACGATTCTCGAAACATTTCTTCAAAACGCCACGCAGGTAATAGTTGACATCCTATCGCGCTACAAGTTTGAGAATCGCGTCATGGAAATGCGGGCTGAGCGGGAGCTCGCCCCGGACGAATTCTGCGGTCTCATGATCGAAGCGCAGAAAGAAACATACGGCGAAGCGTTGGACGGAAAACTGATGCATCCCTACATGTGGGCTGTGAAGGGCCACTACTACAGTCCCGGCCTGGCCTACTACAACTTTCCCTACGCGTTTGGACAGCTCTTCGGTCTTGGCCTCTACCGACTGTATCAGCAGGAGCCCAAAGGATTCCCGGTCCGATATGAAAAACTGCTCCAGCTTACCGGGCGAGCATCGGCGAAGGATGTTACAAAGGCAGCCGGATTCAACATCGAGAAACCGGGATTCTGGCGTGAGGGAATAGCGTTCATCGACGAGAAGGTGGAAGAGTTCGCCGCAATGGTAAAGGCCGCGCGCTGACTATTGGGCGGTAACCTTTGCGTCCCGGCCATCGACCACAGGAAAGCCCTTTGCCCAGGTTCCGTCGACGCATCTACCGTCCGCGGAACCGTCGGTCCTGCAGATGAAGAAATGTGAACCTTCGAACTCGCCCCCCGCAAAGAAGTGACTCGCAAGTTTCGGTGAGAGAGCCGAGTAGACGGCCTCGCTGATTGAGATCGATTCCGCTTCCGTACGGTGTTTTTCGAGGTGCGCCGCGTAATTGATCGCGTCTGCGACGATGCTGCCGGTATCAGACAGGAACTTCATCCTGCCGGAGCTGATGCCGATACGCATACGAACGGGCTCGTCGACAGGGTTCTCGCCATCAGCATTGAAAACCGGAAGCAGTCTCTGCACCGAGAGCGCCCATTTAACCGCGCGCGCTTGACTGTCCTTCAATGCAAACGCGATGATACCTCCGTCGCCTGCCCAGCTCCAGATTCTTCCGTCGTATCGTGATAGCTCGAACCGCAGCAGGTCCCACAGCCGCTTGTAGATTATCTCGACAGTACGCGCGCCAAACTGGCGAACCAGACGCGAATTGTCGACAATATCGATACTCGCGACGGTAATTTCGTAGGTGCGGCCGTCGCGAAGCGTTCCCCAGTTGCGCATCTCCGACACGTCCTTGTCGACCCGCTTGATCCTTCTTTGTAGATGGTCATATACGATTCCCGAACGTGCGAGCCTGTTTACGAAGAGGTCGAGATCGGAGAAAGTGACCGTCTTTCCTTCAAGCTGACGCCCATCGGTCTCGAAGACCAGCTGCAGAAGCTCGTCGGTCTTGCGATTCTCCCTGCATATCTCGATGAGCGCCGCCGCGGCTCTGCGCTTCGGTACAGTAACGTGCCGATCCAGGTTGAGCGCCGCGTGGGCATCGAAGCCCTTAGTGAGAAGTCGGCCAAAGGCATCCAGCTGCTCCTGGTTCAATGCTTGACTCAGGATCTCGGTCAGATCATTGACCAGTGCTGCATCGTTCATTTCCTCGACTCCGATCGGCCCGGTGCGTAGGTCGGACTAAATGTTCAGTATGGCGACATAATATCCGTAATGGCGCTCGTAGTACATAGACCAAAAAGACTATACTGACATATTATGCATCTTGTTTAATTTTGGGCAAGAACTGACGGGGCCTCGGGCGAGTCGCGCTGGACATGCCGGGGCCGTTCTGGTAGAGTAGGCACCACGAACAAAGCACGTTTGGCGCCGTACCCAAGTGGTAAGGGAGAGGTCTGCAAAACCTTTATGCACCGGTTCGATTCCGGTCGGCGCCTCTATGCTCGCAAGGCCGAGCCGTGCTTCAAGCCGGGTGCGCTTCGCGGCCCTCCGGTCGGCGCCTGCACTTCTGAAGTCAGGGAAACACCCTTCTAACAATGACAGAGAAACTTATCAAGGTCCGTAATTGCATGGAAGTCTTCCAACAGAAGACCAGGGCGCGACGCGTCATATCCGAGAGCGAACTTGACGTCTCCGAATAGATCTGTGATCATACAAAAACTGCCGATCACGAAGGGGAGCTTTGCATGAGTGACACCGTGGGATTCATTGGTCTGGGCATCATGGGAAGGCCGATGGCCGCAAACCTCGCAAAAAACGTTGCCGTGCTCGCGTACGACCAGGACGTCGGGCGTGCCGCAGATATTTCAAACGTAAGCGTTGGGAAAAGTGTCGCCGACATCGGACGCCGCTGTTCCGTAGTGCTCATGTCCCTGCCAGGGACAGCGATTGTGGAGTCGATAGTGACCGGGCCGGGAGGATTGCTCGAATCCCTTTCCCCCGGTTCGCTGATCATCGACCTCAGTACCACGTTGCCGACCGCGTCCGGCAAACTAGCCGAACTCGCTCTTGCCCGCCAAATAGACTTTGTCGATGCCCCGGTCAGCGGCGGCGAAAGTGGCGCCATAGAGGGCACGTTATCGATTATGGCGGGGGGAAAGAAAACTGCGTTCGACCGTGCGCACGTCTATTTGACAGCGATTTCCCGTTCCGTAGTCCATCTCGGGGGCGTCGGATCCGGGGGCGTCGCAAAACTCGTGAACAACATGATAGTGGGCGCGGAGTTTGCGGTCATTGCCGAAGGGTTTGCGCTTGCCGCACGCTTCGGGCTTGCTGCGGATGATCTCTACCAGGCCATCCGGGGGGGATGGGCAGCATCGAAGGTGCTCGACGTGAGCGCTGCTGCAATGATCGAGCAGGACTATCGCCCGGGCGGTACGGTTGACATGATCGAAAAAGACATTGGATACGCGCGAGTGTTAGCCACCGAAAACCGGGTTCCCCTGCCGGTGACCGCAGCCACGCACGAGGTGTATGTCGCGGCTCAGGCACGCGGAGACGGAAAGTTATCCCAGCCGGCTATCATTCACCTGTGGGAGAGCCTGATGGAAGTCGGTGCGGAACGTCGGAAAGGAGAACCATCGTGAGGGTTACGAAGAAATCAATCTGCGCGATGTCGATGCCGTATGCGATCGCCTCAGTCAGACTCGAAGGTGCCGAATGGATCGCGGCAGCCACTGAGGACCACGGAAAGACGATCCTCTGCGCACCTCCGGAATGGCGCGCCCGAGATCTTCTGCCCGAACCCGGAGGGTGCATGTCCATTGCCCAGCCGCACGGCTCGGAGGCGATATTCGCCGTCTACGGCTGTTTTGCCGGTTACGACTTTTTTGATGCGGCGGTGTATCGGATCCAGCCGAAAGCGGGAATCGCCGGCGGTAAGGTCAATTTCGAACCCACCCGCGTACTCGCTCTGCCGTTTGCCCATCGCATCTGTTTCGAAAGGAAGAACGGTGTGGAGTATCTGATCGCGGCAAATCTTGCGCGGACTAAGGCGGGCGCGGATGACTGGAGCGAATCCGGCACGGTGTACGCAGTCCCGGTTCCGAAAGATTTACACGGTAACTGGAAACCGGAACCGATTCTTCAGAATATTCACAAGAATCACTGCATGTTTTCCGGAACACTTCACGGGCGACGGGTTCTCCTGGTCGGCGGGACGGAGGGACTATTCAGTTTCGATCTTGACGCCGAGCGGGGGGGATGGGAAGCAGAGCAGATCCTGCGACGCGAAATCAGCGAAGCGATTGTACTCGACCTTGACGGTGACGGCGTCGACGAGATGGTCACGATCGAACCGTTCCACGGGAACCGCCTGGTTGTATCTCGATTCGTGGACAACAGCTGGCAAGAAATCACCAACTACCCGCTCGAGTACGGACATGGCCTTTGGGGCGGTCCCCTGGCGGGCAGGACCGCACTCGTCGTCGGGAACCGCTCCGGATCCCGCAATCTGGAAGTCCTGCTACCGAAGAACCGCGGTGACCTGGAACTGGAAAGCCATATTGTAGCAGAAGGATCGGGTCCGGCGAATGTAGCCGTGACCAATTTCAACGGCATGAGCTGGATTGTGTCAACAAATCAGGCGGATTCGGAAGTCGCCGCATACAGGATCGAGGATCTTTGAGCCACCTTCCCGAGGTGCGCATTTCGTTGTAAGGAACCGGCGGTCGGCGCCTTCATGCCCATACGAACGACCCAACCTTCCGGGCCGCGAGTAGAGCTGATCGGCGCCGATTACTGCGCGTGGAAATCCCGGTAACGACGGTAGGTTATCATTGCCGCCAGCATGATCGCATGTTGCGCGAACAGTCGAGCAACCTCCGAATTATCCAGGAGATCTCGCTCTGGCACAACCACGACATCGAGTTCCTCAAGCGGGTCGGGAGTGGGAGCGCCCACTTCGACCGCATGGTCGGCGAGGAAAAAATGACATCGATTCGTCATGAACGATGGATTCGGATTCGTCTGCCCAATCAGCACGAGTTTCCCGGAATCCCATCCGGTCTCCTCGAGCAGCTCACGCGCCGCCGCGTGCGCCGGATCTTCCCCATCGTTGACAATTCCACCGGGAAACTCCAACGTCACGCAACCGCAGCCGTGGCGGAACTGCCGGACCATAACGAATCGCCGCTCTCCTCCCTCCCCTATTGTCACCGGAATCACCGTCACCCAGTCGGCCGCGTCTACAAGCAAGAAGTCTCCGCGCTTGCCACTCGAACTTCGCCGCCCGGCCTTCGAAACCGTGAAAATTGCGGTTGTCAGCAGTTTTGTTCTTGCTTCCTCGGCCCACGAAAGTTCGGGGAAATCATGGTGATTCTTCATAGCTGACCATATCGCGGAAATGGCGTCCCGTGAAGTATCACGCAGCGTGTTGATAAGCGAGTGCCAGGTCGCGCAGGGCGTAGGCGGGGATCTTGATCGGGCTTTTGCGCTGCCCGACCCTCCACCTCACCGGAGGGGTGATTACCTGCGCCGTCCAGACTCGGTGAATGGT
>DATKUF010000329.1:0-4253 GCA_035530755.1 Spirochaetia bacterium
CGATGAGTTTGCGTCCAGATATGCGATGATGTCGTCGAGGATGGGGTCCGGAAGCCGAACTTCGATATGTGCGAGGATCATGCAGACCAATTCCCGATTCTGCGCATTCAGGTCCAACCGGCAGTTCTCGAGCATGAGATAGAAGACAATTGGTTCACCGTCTCGAAAGGGAACCCGTTGAAAATCGCCGACGAGTTTGTCGAATATTCGATCGATCGAAAAAAAAAGCTTTTCGGTAATGTCATGGGCGAGTGATTGCGGAAGGGGAACCACACCGTCGAAAAAGTTTGCGATGAGAAAGGGAAAGTCATTGGCGTGAAGCCGTCCGGTTAGGTTGCGATGGGCCGGAACTACAAGCTCCTGAATCGGCGTCCCGCGTCGATAGAGCACGACAAGGCAGAGGATCGCCGCCTGCTTGTCAGCGGCGTTTGACTCGAGCTGCTGCCTGAGATAGTCGTTAATCACCGCGGATGCCTTTGGGTCGTCGGTCTTTTCGAGTCGGATGATGCCTTCGGTCACCTGATCACACCAGCCGTACAGACGGGCAACGTTGAATAGCTCTTCGATAAAATTCGGGACTTCGTTCGATCTCACTCGGCGTCGCCACCCCCCACGAATCGAGTCCCCACTTCGCTGAACAGCGTGTCACTGACGAGAAGCACCTCCGGGATCACATCGGTCATGCGCTTCGTGTCGTCAAAGAAGGCCATCCGGATCAGATTCACCGAAAGCGCCACCGATTTCATCTTTTCGTCCTCACTGGCGAGCCCCATCTGATAGATGTCAAACAGAAGGTCGAGCAGAAGGCGATTGTTGGGCGCATCCTGTGTTTCGTCCTTGTCGAGGTACTTGCCGATTCCATACGCGTCTGAAATGGACAGGGGATAGACCGAATAGCCATATCGCGATTTCTTGTAGGCGCTTTGAATGGTCCCCAGCAGTGCGACAAGAACCTTGTCGAGCAGGGTCTCCCGGCTGAATTGCGCGAGCAGGCGAAATGCTTCCTTTACCAGGTACCAATTCGGCCGGATGGCACTGAAAAGCAGAGCCGGTTTCCGCCGCCCTATGAGCGCATTAACCACGTGAGAATTGTTGGTCTCCAGAAAACGCAGGGCAACAAGATAGTTGCCGCGGGTTATCCCCGACATGTTCAATGCACGAGCCAGCGCGACACAGGCGTCAACGTCAATTTCGTTCGTGCACAAGAGCACCCGGTTTACCAGCGAAAGCAGAATATCGCGGGATTTCCTGCGGTACTTCTTATTCCGCTCTTCGAGCGGACGGTGGCGTGCGTAGGTTATGCGTTTGTTCTTCGGCGTCGATTTCTTTGCCATTTGTTATTCAGCTAAACTCTAAAGAATCCAACAATGGTACTGTCGTCTTTCGCATCTGTTCCTTATTATCGGTTCGCTCCAAACAAAAACTGAACCCCGGCTGAAATGTATGTCGATCGGAGAACGGGTTGTGCCGACACGGGTCGTCCGGACACGGGGAGCCGGGCGGGCTCTTTTCCCGCCGATCGGGTCATTATTTGGGCACGACCTCCCGCTTACCGCGTACACCTGGATTTCTCCACCGGATCAATCGATAGTGACCCTATTCATGTACGTTTTTCAGGAGAAGGTCAGAGGAAATTCGAGTATATTATTGTCAGTGGTGCGCCCGCGCCAAAATGCATCACCGAGCGGGCCCACAGGGATAGCATCATCATGAAACGAACCATATTCAGGACTTCCCTCATCCTGGCTCCGTTACTGATACTCGTCGGATGCGCTACCGTGCCCGCGAATGTCGCCCTCGGCAGCGCACTGGCCCCGAAACCGGTCGACCTTTCCCCCGGGTACGACGCCGGGTTCCTGCGGGTGGACCTGAAGCGAGCCACTCACATCGAAACCCGGATGGTATTTGAGCAGGACGACACCGGTAAGGTTGTTCATGTGCCGGAGATCTTCTACGTCGACGATCCCTACAGCTTCCTCACTGTCTACTTCGGCAACGGGCTCACGGTGGACTCGAACGGAAACCTGTTCGTCGATCTTCTTCGCCTGTTCGGCCTCGACAATGCGAAGAGCTTCGACCTGACCCAGCGCATGAACAACACGCTCTTCGGAGCAGGGTTGAATCTGGCAAAAAACGGCAACGTGCTCACGCGGACCGGCCGGGGCCTGTCGGTCCAACAGCTGACGGTTACCAGTTCGGGTGACACGGTGCGCATGAGCGACGGACCGGGCCGGCGCAGAATGGTCATAGTGCGGGCCGGCAATGTGAGCACCTTCGAGCCGAACGGAAGAGCAGGGTTCAACAGCATTACGATCAGCGGTCCCACAGACGGAGAAGCTGTGCTGAGTGCGCCGGGACAGAAGACGATCTTTTCGTTGAAGGGACCCGACCGAGTCGTCTCGAGTGACGGGCTCCAGATATCAAGCTCGAATAACCGGATAGAAATCGTCGAGCGCACACCCGGCGGTATTTCCGGCATTTTCTCCCTTCAGCGAACGGAAAACGGCTGCGTAATCACAAGCCCGGACGGCTATGGGACAACCACCATCGTTCGCAGCGGTTCGGAGATCTACGTGTCGAAGGACGGGAGACTCGTTTCGACCGTCTCCATCAACGCGCTCTCGATGTAGCCGGGGGGGGCGGACCCGCCGTCGGCTGCGTTGGTCAGCGCTTGAACCCCTTCCCCGAATATCCCATTCCGGTAATCTTTACTGCCCGGATCAGGTCCGGCCCCTGGGGATTGATGAAGAAACTGTGCGAGAAACCGCCGGGAGCGCCTATCGCGGCAAATCCGGCACGTGTGCGGTCGTTCGGCAGAGCGCGAATAATGCACTGATCGCCGATGATCGTTACGTCGTATCGATAGTTTCTGTCCCGAGCCGGGTCGGTGGTAAGTCCGATGGTTTCCCCGTCCGGCAACTTCACTCCCCGCACGAGTTCCGCGAGCGAGCAGATCCGCCCAACACCCGAACTTGTGCTTGCGCAATCACTTTCGAGGTCCCAGATTGCATACACGAAAAGAAACGCCACCTGTTCAGCCGGTTTGAGCGTGAGCGAGGTGTCGTCCGGCCCGTAGGTCAGTACGTCCACCGTTGTCCCGGCGGGAACCGGGACAGGCAAGTTGCCGGCAGCCTGTGCCTGGCAGAACACCGGGATCACCAGAGACAATACCAGTGCAAGGAGCGCATCTCTTCCTCGTAGTCTCATCCTTTTCCTCCTGAGAAAAACGGACCGGGGCCGGACGGCCCTGAATCTTTCACGGTTGGTGTCCGAGATGAAGTGTAGCTCAAGAGGGAGAGATACGCGAGCAGATTTTTCACCGGCGGCGACCGTCATTTCAGGCAGGCGGGATCTCCGGTCGGATGATCGAGGTTCCGCCGTCGATCCCAACGGCTCGATCGACTGAGTCAAAGTCCTCGGCGAGCCGCATTCTGGTGTATATTACGGGGGACCAGTTAATGAAGAAAGGAACATAGGTGAGCACTCTCGTTTTTGCGATTCGAATTACCGTGGCTGTCGTTGCGTACTTCACGGTTGCGGTGTTGTCGGCAATCGCCGTGAGACGGTTCGGCGGGGATCTCAAGGAGTTGGAGGAGCGACGAAAGGGCATCGTTCCCCTGCTGGGCATCCTCGCAAACCTGATCCTCCTGGGCGTGATCCTTGCGCTTTTCCTGCTTCTGGACAGGAGAAGTCTTTCGGATCTGGGAACCGGATTTGGATTACCGGATGCTCTGTTCACAGGAGCCGCAGCCGTCATCACCGTTGCACTCGGCATTGCCTTTGTGAATGCTGTTTCTCGGGTTCAGCAAAGGCAGATAACGCGACAAAAACTCTTCAGGGAACCGGCGGCCGCGGGTACGTTTCTGCTCACCGTCGCCTTGCTGCTCGCCGTTAGCGCGCAGGAAGAGGTGCTGTTTCGCGGCTACGTGATCGGGAATCTGGAGATGACGGGCCTATTCTGGATCATCGTCATTTCCACCGCGATATTCGTCATCATTCACATTCCGACCAATCGCGTCACCCCGGCGCAGATTGCAAGCTGGTTCCTCGGAGGAATTCTCCTTGTATCCGTCTACCTGGTAAGCGGATCGATCTGGGTCGCCATTGCCGTTCACTTCATTACCGATTTCACCAACGTGCTGGTTTTCAACGTCGCAGGCCGGGGAGGAATCTACCGCTTCACCCCGCCCCTGACCGCTTCGCATCGCGCCTGGTTTCGCGCCATCCAAACCGTGGTTTCTGTCGCGCTTCTG
>DATKUF010000330.1:0-2127 GCA_035530755.1 Spirochaetia bacterium
CCTACGTGAATGCAATAGACGACGTCTTTCTCATTACCGCCGCGTTCACAATCATTGCGCTGATCCCCGCCTTCTTCCTCAAGCGCGGAACGGCGCCAAAACGCCCGGGTCCGGCGGCGGAGTAGCGGGATGTCGAGACGAGTCATCATCGGATCAATAGTTGCGTTCGGTCTTCTCGGTGTTCTGGGAATCGCGGCATATTTTCGGTACCAGGACATGCGTTACGTTGTCACAAACGACGCGATGGTGGACGGCAATCAGAACGTCGTGAGCGCTACGCAGCTGGGCCGCATTTCCCGCATGAGCGCTTCCGAAGGTCAAAGGGTGTCGCGGGGTCAGCCGCTGTTCGCCCTGGACGAAAGGGCGCTCGCAGACCGGGTGAGTCAGGCGCAGATCTCGGTTGAATCGGCGGCGAAATCGGTCTCTCTCATGGCGGTGCGGATGAAGGAGGCCGCGAGTGACCTCGCCCGCGTGGCTGCGCAGTACAGCGCGGGTATTATTCCCCTCACCCGCTACGACGAGATGAAACGCACCGCAGCTGCGGCACAAGTCAAATTCGAGCAGGCGAAAACACTCGAGCAGGCCGCGGGCCTACAGTTGCAGATCGCGCGGAAAAACCTGTCCGACTCGGTCGTCAAAGCACCGGCCGACGGAATTGTGGCAAAAAGATGGAAATATCCGGGCGACGTCGTTTCTCCCGGTCAGACGGTCTACACCCTCTTCAATCTCGACGAACTGTGGGTAGATGCGAACATCGAAGAGACGCGAATTCGACTAATCCGACCGGGGAGCCAGGTTGAAATATCAGCGGATGCAATACCTGGTCGAATCTTTTCCGGCACCGTTGAGCGCATCGAGGCCGGAACTGCCGCGATTTTCTCGCCTCTCTCCTCCTCGAACAGTTCAGGCAACTTCACCAAACAGGTTCAGCGGATCCCCGTACGGATAGCCCTGACGGGAATCAGCGCAAACGGTACCGACCGGGGCGGAACGCGACTGCTTCCAGGAATGTCCGTCACCGTTCGGGTCGATATCGGTGGCAGATAGTCACCGAAATGTGATCGATTTTATGGATTTAATTGACATTTTCGAAAGGCCATGATAGAGTAATCTCAGAGCCTGTGTCACCGTGATGATGGGCCGCACGCTCAAGGACTTCCATGAAGAACACAACGCTGTCGGAAAAGACGATCCTGCTGGTAGAAGACGAAGAGGAGGTTCGTGAGATTGTGGGGTTGATACTTCGGTCGCAGGGCGCTCGACTCGTGTCCGCCCGCTCCGCCGAAGAGGCCATTCTGCTCGCGAATCGATGTTCGGCGCCAATTGACCTGATAATTTCGGATATGATCATGCCCGGAATGAACGGTCCCGAGCTCGTGGGGAGGCTATCCGAAAGTCATCCGGATGCGCCGGTTCTCTACATATCGGGTTATCCGGAAACCGAGTTCCGAAACATCGAAGGCCGGCAGCGAGTAAGATTTCTCGGCAAGCCGTTCCTCCCCGACGAGCTCATCTACAACGCCAAAGAGTTGATTCACGGCGAGACTTCCCCATCCGAAACTGCAGCGCCGGAGTCCTGAACATCGACCGCACGACGGCCGTCGCGAAAGCGCGGGCGTTGCGGGCCTCAGCCGCGGGCGGCCATGTAGGGCAGCTTCTCCACAATCGCTCTGACTTTGTCGCCATTCGCAATGAGCAGGCTTGTGCTGTCCCAGATTCCGTCGACGAGCGCCTTGCGTCGGCCATCCGGCATCTCGACTTTCACGCGCAACTCTTTGACCGTGACGACCATCACGACAAGGTCGAGGGAAAACGGGGCCGCCGGGTCGTCGCTCGCGATCTGCTGCAGCCGGGCGACGTCCGCTTTGGCGGCGGTTACCGTCGGCATTCCGATCATCGTGGAGTTGCCCGCAAAGATTTCGCCATAGCTCTCCGCGATTACCGCCTTTATCCCCCACCGATAGAGCGCCTGCGGCGCATGCTCGCGCGAGCTGCCGCATCCGAAGTTCGAGTTCGCCAGGAGAATCGACGAGCCCTTGTACTCCGCCCGGTTGAAAGGATGTTCTTTTTCGCTGCCCTCAGCCGTGAACCGCTCATCGTAGAACGGGAACTCTCCCATCCTGCTGA
>DATKUF010000331.1:0-4658 GCA_035530755.1 Spirochaetia bacterium
TCTCGGCGCTCAACGAGCGGCTGCGTGGGACTAAACTGGATTCGTGGCACTTTCTCCATCCGTTTCTGCTACGTACCGTCGAGCCGGACTCCACTCAGTTCGTGGGACGTAAGGTTGTCACCGCATCCCGGATAGGCAAACGGATTGTCCTTGAGTTCGAAGGAAATCTATATGCGGCGATACACCTGATGATTGCCGGAAGACTGCATTGGAAAGAGGGGACATCGACCCGAGCTGCGGTTGCCCAACAGCGTGGACCTACCGCGAGTGCGACGCGGCAAGTATCACCGCCGCGCCGTTCCGGTCGCAACGCCGGGCCGCTCTTTCTAGCGGATTTCGGTTCCGGGACACTCACACTCACCGAGGCAGGAACGAAACGGCGCGCCTCGATTCACCTCATTGAGGGACGATCCGGGATCGAGGCGTTAGATCCCGGCGGGCTCGAGCTTTTTGTGTGCGACGCCGGTGAGTTTGCGCAGCGGCTTCGGAAAACCAACCATACGCTCAAGCGCGCGCTGACCGATCCGAAGCTTTTCTCCGGAATCGGCAACGCTTACTCAGACGAAATACTTCACGCGGCCGGGCTTTCTCCCTTCCTGCTCACGGGGAGGATGAGCGATGCCGACGCGCTCAGGCTTTTCGAGACCGCAAAGAGTGTCCTGTCCGGGTGGAAAGATCTCCTCGAAGCCCAACGGAAGGGCGCTTTTCCGCAGCGGGTAACGGCGTTTCACCCCGGGATGGCGGTCCACGGGCGATTCGGAAAGCCCTGTCCGATCTGCGGAACAAGTGTGCTGCGCATCCGTTACGCCGACAATGAGTCCAACTACTGTCCCCGGTGCCAGACGGGCGGAGTTGTTTACGCGGACAGAGCCCTCTCGCGTCTGCTCAAGAACGATTGGCCGCGAACCGTCGAGGAACTGGAGAATTTACCCGGGTTCAGATGAATGACGCGGGCGCAACGATTCCCGTTCGCGCCGCAGGAGCCTGCGTCATCGGTTCCGGAAAGCGCAAAGCCGGATGTCCATTCCTCCCTGCATGAAGTGAGAAGTCTCGGAACGAAGCGACGGGGCCGCGCGCATGAAGGCGCGCCAGGATGACTCATCGGGGCAGAGAATGAAACCCGCTACGCGTGGCCTTCGGTTGTCGTCGATTCCAGATAAGGGCACGCCTTTTGCCACATGGGCTATGGCGCCGCGATCTGCCGCAAGAGCGTCGACTCGACGACCGATACGTTGGTAGATTGACGCCGATTCTGAGGTTCGTATTCTTTTCCCATACGGTGGATTCAGTGGAAGGAAGACTGTCCCTCCGTTTTGTGCCAGGAAGGATCGCCAGTCGTGGACGAGTACATCTTCATGGAGGCATTCTAGATCGATCGGCGGTTCGGGCGAAGCTGGTGCAGTTCCTTCCGGACCGCTGGGCGACGAGGCGATCGCCTGAGTGATGCGACCTCGGAACTGGTCCCAGTTGGCGGTCGAAGCCTCACAGGCCGGCGCGTAGGAATCGACCAGGCGCAACCGGATCTTCTCCATCCCCGAAAACAGATCGCGGAGACGTGAGCGCAGCCTTCGTTTCAACCAGGCCACTGACGGCGGAACGCCGAACGCAAATCGTTCGAACGCGTACCCGGAGGAGGCCACCGTATGCGAGTTGTCACGAAAAACAAATGGGGGGACATCGCAAAGTGCAATGATGCTCTCGAAGGCCAGAGTGCCGGATCCCGCGAAAGGCACGAGCACTGTGTCGAATCCTGTTGACAACGACCCGCCGGACATTGGCAGCATGTCGGCAAAGCGGAGAGCTCGGCGAATTGCTGCCTGTGCAAGGTCCTCGCGAAGCGGTGCAACTGCTGACAGCGACGACCGGTATCCGCGTCGCCAGAGTCTCTCTCCGGAAAGCGACAAGACAATCTGGAGACGGTTGTTGGTCAGGCGAAGGGTTACCGCGTGATCGGTACTCTCATCTTCCGGGGATTCGGTACATCCGATTGCGACCAGGATTTCCGACATCGCGTCCTTTAAGATACCGGTGTGATACAATCTCGACGCGTTCGATTCCGCGCGGACTTTGACCCGTGCATTGGCTCCCGGTTCGAAGAAAAGCCGCCATTCGACGGCCGAAATAACAGAACGAAGCTCCTTTTCCGACTGCACGGTTCCAGTTCCAACGACCATGCCGAGATCTGTCGCGCAAGTTGACCGGAGCACGAGTTCGATGAGGGACCGATAGTCGATTGACCGGATCGAAATGCGCCCGTGGGAAGCTGCGATTGTCGGATTCAGTCGCGATGGCGTGAGACGCCCGTCGAGCAGCATTCGCAGCTCGGTCTCGGTTTCCTGGGTAAAACCGGGCCCCGAACCGGCCACCGCACGATGCGCCGGAGCGTAGATATGACGCTTGACCGTCCGTTGGGGAATCGTTCCGAATGAGGGCACAGCACCTCCCTGGGGCTCGAAAGCGAAAAACGGCCCGGTAGGCTCAAGTTTATCACATTCAGGTCGCCCGCGAAACCGTAGGATATCCAGCCTGCCGGAGATATGCGGCTCTCAGGTTATGCGGTCGAGCGGAATCTTCCCGTGGCGAAGCAGTTCGGTTATAGTGGGGTGCGAGGAGAGTCCATGGGAGCGACATTGGTGGTACTGGCAGCCGGGATCGGGAGTCGGTTCGGCGGTGTGAAACAGATACAACCGGTTGACGACGAAGGCCAGGCTATAATCGACTACTCGGTATTCGACGCACGAAGGGCTGGGTTCAACCACGTTGTTTTCGTAATCAGGAAAGAAATCGAGGCTGATTTCCGACGATTCGCGATCGGGAGATTCGCCGGTCTGGATGTGGAAATCGCTTGCCAGGAGCTCTCCGACCTGCCTCCGGGATACGCTGTGCCCGCCGATCGAAAGAAGCCGTGGGGGACCGGGCAGGCAGTCCTGATTACCCGCGCTTTCGTTCGGCAACCATTCGCCGTGATAAATGCCGACGATTTCTACGGGCGAGAGGCGTATTCCGTGCTCTTCGAGTTTCTCGCCCGGCAGCCACAGAGCGCGGTGGCCTACGCGCTCGTCGGATACGTTCTCGAAAAAACACTCTCGGAACACGGAACCGTTTCCCGGGGGGTCTGCGAAGTCGATGACGCGGGGAGGCTAATTTCCATAAGTGAACAGACAAAGATCGCACGGGAGTCGGGAAGAGTGACAAGCCGGCAATCCGACGGAACAGTAATCGATCTCTCGGGAAACGAGACCGTCTCGATGAATCTTTTCGGGTTCACCCCGTCGATCTTCGGTCAGCTTGAAGAACTCTTTTCGGCATTCCTGTCCGCACGGGGAGCGGATCCGTCCGCGGAGTTCTATATTCCCGCAGCTGCGAATGAGCTCATCCGGAGCGATCGCGCATCGATGACGGTGCTGCGGTCGACCTCTGAATGGTTCGGAGTGACCTATCGAGAGGACATAGACGTCGTGGTATCCCGAATCGCGGAGATGAGAAGGGCAGGGCTATACCCGAGTTCGCTCTGGGCATAGAACCGGGACCGCCGCGGGAGATTTTCGGGGCGAGAAACGAGCTGCTCAGCTTCCGAATACGAGGCTTCCCCCGAAGTATCCGAGTCCAAGTACGCAGGCTGTCGACAAAGCGTAGAGGATGATTGGAATTCGCGATTCCGACGGCAGTTTTCGGTTGACGAGAATCGTGCTGAGAAGAATCACAAAAAGCACACTCGCCAGAATCATCTTCATCTTGATCGCAGGGAGAAGCTCACCACTGTAGAAGTGCTGCCAGTCGATGACACCCATAGCAGCGGTGAAGAACCACATGACAAATGCCAGAACCGTGAGATGACGTGCGGTCTGGTACAGTATCGGTTTCTTGAAGATCCATCCCCACAACGACAGGAGGAATGCCGCGATGACCGGGCCGATCACGAGATGAGTAAGCACGGGGTGAAACGGGTGAGAATAACCTAGTGCGTTGAATATGCGGTAGACGAAATCACCCATACATTTCCCTCCACCCCTAAAGAGTCATGTTTCGGCACGGGAATAGTCAAGCGGTCCCTGTCTCGTCTTCCCATGGCCACCTTATGCAACGATTGTGGGGTCCGTAGAGGGAGAAATCACCCTTTCCTGATATTACCAGCGTGGTTATCTTTCCCCCTTCGAGAAGCTCGGACGCCTTGCGGAGCGTTGCGCCGGAGTTCGACACGTCGTCAGTCAACAGAACTCGCTTACCGCTCGGGTCGAATCCCAATGGTTTTTGCGCCCGGGGCTCCGGGTACATCGGCGTGTGCGTATCGTCCCGGTACCGGACGTCGATTATTTCCAGCGGCACTCCGAGATACCGTGAGGCAAGATATCCGGGAAGCACACCGCCGCGACCAACGGCGACAACCAGATCGAACTCATTTTCGAGGCAATCCTTGATACGATTCATCATATCGTCAAGCGATATGTGCTGGAGTTTCAGATCACTGTACATAGCGTTATCGTGCGACATGATAGGAAGGTTTTCAAGAGGTCATTACTGCCACGCAGATTGTTGAAACGAATACGGTAACGTTCCCGGGTTGAACGGTTTTAGGGTCGCGTTTTCAGGCACGCGCATATTTCGGTACCCGCTCGGCGTGCAGCTTCAGGGGAGTCGCGATCCGTTTCAGCCATAAC
>DATKUF010000332.1:0-5715 GCA_035530755.1 Spirochaetia bacterium
GAGAGCTTGTCGGACTGGGAACCTTCCCTTCGGCGATCAAGTACGCCCTGCAGCTTCAGGGTTTCGCAGTGGGTGAAGGCCGAGCCCCGGTTCTCCCCCTCGGTGAGAAGCAGCGGAGCATCATGAAGGACTTTCTCCAGAAGGAAGGTATCGTCGGAAGACAGCGGGAGGCAGCTGTATGAACGAAAACAGCCTACGAATCGGATTCATCGGTCTGGGCATAATGGGACGGCCGATGGCCAAACATCTGCTTGCCGCCGGGCACACGGTCAGGGTCTACGATATCGTGGAAGCCTCGGTCAAAGAGGTCGTGACCGCAGGTGCCGCCGCCGGACGCGGTCCGGCCGACGTGGCGAAAGAGTGCGACTTCCTCTTGACTATGCTTCCGGACTCGCCCGACGTAGAGAAGGTGGCGCTCGGACCGGGCGGGATCATCGAAGGGATCCGGCCGGGAACCTGCTATGCCGACATGAGTACGATCGCACCGGTGTCCGCGATCAAGGTAGCCAAAGCTCTCTCCGAAAAGGGCGCCAGGTGTCTCGACGCCCCCGTCTCCGGAGGGCAGACCGGAGCCGAACAGGCGACTCTTTCCATCATGGTCGGCGGTGCCAGGGAAAACTTCGACAGGTTCCTGCCGATCTTCGAAAAGCTCGGCAAGACCATCACCCTCTGCGGCGACAACGGTGCAGGCCAGACTGTCAAGGCGTGCAATCAGATCCAGGTAGCGATGAACCTGGTAGGCATGGCCGAGGCGCTGGTACTGGGTGCGAAGGCAGGCGTGGACCCGGAGATCGTCGTCCGCGTGCTGAGCGGCGGCTACGCGCAGACACGTGTCATGGATGTCCGCGGACCCAAAGTGATCAAAGGTGACTTCGCACCCGGCTTCAAGAGCAGGTTCCACTACAAGGACCTGAACATCATCATGAACACGGCCCGCGATTACGGTGTTCCGCTTCCGGCGACCAGCGTGGTGCACGAGCTCTTCGGCGCAATGCTTGCCCAGGGGAACGGCGAACTCGATCATTCGGGCGTCATCACCGTAATTGAGTCGCTTGCAAAGATCGAGGCGCGCACGAAGTCGAAGTAGGAAAGGGAGCGGATTCGATTATCATCCGGGACCGGTCGACTGCACGCCGACCGGTCCCGTTTCAGTTGTCGAATCCCATTGCGTAGGATATGCTGCGGGCCGTCTCCCGGACGCGGATGGCCGCGGTTTCGAGTTCTTCGATCGTCATATAGGCGGTGAACGCGCTCAAGCTGACCGCGGCGATGATTTTGCGTGAGGCATCGCGGACAGGTGCCGCGACGCAATTGTCATTCGGCACGTTCTCACTGTAGTCCCAGGTGACCTGATCGGTCCGGGCCTTCCTCACCTGCCGCAGGAGCTCCTCCCCATCGGTAATGGTATTTTCGGTGTAGGGACGCAACCCGCGCGTTTCGACTATTTTTCGAATATCACTTTCGTCGAGCTCGCAGATGAGGGATTTTCCGAGCGCAGTGGAGTGGACCGGCATCACTTTCCCGGCGGTGAAGTGCGTCCGCGGGACGTGCTCACTCTCGATGCGGGAGATAACGAGCACTTCCCCGTTGTGCAGCAGGCCAAGGTTGATGTTGGTCTTCGGGTATTCCTGCCACAGGCGTTCGAGGTAGGGGAGGGCACGAGTCCGAATCTCGAGCGTGCTGAGCGCGTTGCGCGTCAGCTGGAGCACCTTCAGCGACAGCCGAAACTTGTTGGTGTCCTGGTCCTGAACGAGGTAACCCGAATCGCGCATTGTCATCAGAAGGCGGTAGGCCATGTTCGAGTTCAGCGAGAGACTCTCGCAGATTTCCGTGAGGCTCACGGTGGATTCCGATGAGCAGAAGAAGTCGAAAATCCTGAGCGCGCGGTCCACGCTTTGGATAGTGTATTTGCCGTCGTTTTCTTTCATCTGTCCACCGTCGAAAGCTCAGACGTTATAAACTATTTATACTACTGAAACGAAAAATAGTCGATGAGGAAGCGACGTCGATCGCGAATTTTGCCGCGGCAGGCGAAGCCGCATGTTCCGGGTTCACGCCCCGGGAGATGGGCCGGCGACATGCCGTGGCGTTGCACAGGTATCGCGTCCAGAGCGACTCGAACGCTCGACCTACGGCTTAGAAGGCCGTTGCTCTATCCAACTGAGCTATGGACGCTTGGGTGCCGCGGAGTCTGTTCGCCCCGGTCGGGCGAACACGACAGCGCTGCGGCCGAGTCTGGAGTGAATCACGCCTGGTGTTGCGGCATCGGACTCCGGCTTGCAGCGTTTCCGCGGCGATATCGGGATGAGAGGATTTGAACCTCCGATCTCCTGCTCCCAAAGCAGGCGCCTTAGCCGCTAGGCTACATCCCGAGGATTCCGTTCCAAACGCGAAGGGCCACCATCGAGGAGCTAACCGTCGGCGTTGGTTCGGGAGCGGTTCGAAGTATATCGGTTTTGTCGAGCCGAGGTCAAGCTTTCGCAAGTTTGGCGGAAAAGGCGGGGGAGAGGGCGAGCCTTGACAGGACGGCGAGCGGTCGCGCATGTTGACACTATGACCCGCGCCGACCGCGCCCAGAAGGTCCTTGCTTCCCTCCGGCGGGAGTACCCGGAAGCGCGACCCCTTCTGCTCTACCGGAGTCCATTCGAGCTTCTCATCGCAGTCATTCTCTCGGCACAGACTACCGACGAACAGGTGAATCGCGCGACGCCGCAGCTGTTCCTGCGCTTTCCCGGACCCGCGGAGCTCGGGTCCGCTCCGATTGAAGAGCTCGAGTCTATCGTACATGGCGTTGGGTTCTTCCGCACGAAGGCACGAAATATCCGCGCGACGGCCGCGATGGTTGCGGACGAGTTTGGCGGAACTGTCCCCGACAGCATAGACAAGCTCGTCCGGCTTCCCGGCGTCGGCAGAAAGAGCGCGAACGTCGTCGTCAGCCACTGCTATTCATTGCCGGGAATCATTGTCGACACCCACTTCTCCCGAGTTTCCCGACGCATCGGTCTTGTCCGGCAAACCGCTCCCGAAAAGATCGAACAGGAGATTGCCTCCTACGTGCCGAAGGATTCGTGGACTGCATTATCAATGTGCGTGAACTATCACGGCCGTCGGTGCTGTACCGCGCGCAAACCGGCATGTTTCCGCTGCGTCGTCAGCGAGTTGTGCGAATACGGATCGAAGACGCCGGCGCCGGAATCGGAGAGTTCCCGGTGATCGCGCGTACCCCGTTCCGGCCGCCGGTGCCGCCTGAGCTTGAATCCGTTTTTCGCGACATCGGGATCGAGCTGCTCGGCGTGGCGGATCTGCCCCCGGCCGACCGGGCTCAAAGCGAATACGACGATTGGATCCGCCTCGGTCGCCACGGACGGATGAGCTATCTCGAAGACCACGCACAGCTCAAGTTTCATCCGGAGAGGCTCCTCCCCGGATGCAGGTCCGTCATAATGGTTGGGATAAACTACTACCAGGAGGCGGCGCCCGCGCGTGGCGAAGGGGAGCCCGCAGGGCGTGTGGCCCGTTATGCGTGGGGCCGGGACTACCACCGCCTCCTGGGAAAACGGCTGAAGAAGGCGATTCAGACGCTGTCCGCGCGGTACGCGGAAGATCGGTTCCGGGGCTTCACCGACGCCACGCCGCTCGCGGAACGATTTTACGCCGAGCGCGCGGGCATCGGTTTTACCGGCCGGAACACCCTCACGATTTCGAGTCGGTTCGGTTCCTGGTTTCTGATCGGCGAGATCCTCACGACGCGCGGCTTCGCCGCCACCGGGCCGGCAGCCGGCAAGAATGGCTCCTGTCCCTCCGGCTGCTCTCGATGCATCGACGTCTGTCCAACCGGAGCGCTCGAGTCGCCGTTTCGAATAAACGCGTCGAAGTGCATCTCCTACCTTACCATTGAAAACAAAGGTTCGATTCCCGAATCTCTTCGGGAAAAGATGGGGGACTGGATCTTCGGCTGCGACCTGTGCCAGGAGGTCTGTCCGCTCAACATACGCGCGGGAGTAACCGGCGAGGTGGACTTCACGACGCATCGGGCCGGCCCGGCACTCAGCCTTCGGGATGTTCTCACTCTGGAAAGTGATGAGCAGTTTCGATTCCGATTTGCGGGAAGCCCGCTCGCCCGCGCCGGAAGGCGCGGTCTCGTGCGTAACGCGTGTATCGCGGCGGCCAACAGCGATGCGGTTGAGCTGTTGCCGATCCTTGAAGAGCTCGCGAACGGCGGCGATAGCCTCGTTGCGGAGCACGCGGCGTGGGCGGTGTCCAGACTGAAGTTGCGGGCCGGCCGGGATTGAGCGGGGCGCGCACTCCCTGTGTCTGCCGAGCGGGTATCTCCCCAGTCTACCGAAGGAACTGGTGAAAATCCTCGATCGTTGCGAGTTTTTCGTTCTCGGCATATCGAATGATTCCGCTGAGTACTTTCCCGGTCACATCGGGATCGACAAAGTTCGCGGTTCCGATCTGTATGGCCGACGCGCCGGCAAGCAGATATTGTATCGCGTGATCGGCTTCCATGATTCCGCCCAGGCCGATTACCGGTATCCGCACCGCGCGCGACGTGCGGTAGACCGCCGCAAGACCGATCGGCAGGATCGCGGGGCCGGAGAGTCCGCCGGTTGCCCCCGGAATTACCGGCGCTTTTCTGCGGGTGTCGATCATCATGCCAACAACGGTGTTAATGCAGGTCAGCGCATCTGCCCCGCCGGCTTCGGCAGCACGGGCCGGTTCGGTGATGTCAGTGACGTTGGGTGAAAGTTTAACGATGATCGGCCGGTCGGTCCGTTTTCGCAGTGCAGCGGTGAGGCTTTCGACCTGATGCGGATCGGATCCGATGGACATTCCGCCGTGCTTGACGTTCGGACAGGAGACGTTTATTTCGTAGCCCCACAGCGGCGCGCGCTCTTCGAGGTACTCGAGAGTCTCGCAGTAGTCCTCCTCGGCCGACCCTGCAACATTGATGATCACCGCGCAACGGCGCTGGGAGAGAAACGGATACTTCTCGGTGACGAACCGCCGGGATCCAACGTTAGCGAGGCCGATGGAGTTGAGCATTCCCGCGGGTGTTTCGACTATTCTGGGGATCGCATTGCCGGCTCGAGGCTCGAGCGTAACTGCCTTGGTATAGAGCGCCCCGATTGCGTCGATGTCGATCAGCGACTCGTATTCACTTCCGTAGCCGAATGTTCCCGAGGCAACGCCGATCGGGTTCAGGAGTCGTTTCCCCCGGATGGTCAGTGAGAGGTCCATACGATCTCCCGGCCGTCGAACACCGGCCCTTCCGTGCAGACCCGCGCGAAGCGCGCCGGTCCGTGCACGGGAATCGCGCAGCCCATGCAGGCGCCTACCGCACAGCCCATAGTCTGCTCCATCGAAACCCACAGCGGAAGACGGCGCTCTTCAGAGAAGGCCGCCAGCGCCCGGAGCATTGGATCAGGCCCGCACCCGTACAAGAGGGCCGGGGTCTTCGTGCCGATTCCCGCGTCGAACAGGTAGTCGATGACGGTACCGTGGAAGCCGCGAGATCCGTCATCCGTGCACAGAGCCGGCTCGAGCGCGTCGATCACATCGCCGGAGGGAATGTAGGCGACGCTTCGAGCGCCCAGGACGATGAGCGGGCGCAGGCCGGAATTTATCAGGCGTTGACCAAAAAAGAAGATCGGCCCCATTCCAACTCCGCCGGCCACAAGGACAACCTCCGCGTTCTCAGGTGGTTCGGGA
>DATKUF010000333.1:0-2778 GCA_035530755.1 Spirochaetia bacterium
GGCTGCTTCCGCTGTCGCGTTTTCTCCCTTTCCACATGCGTGCCGGAATGGGACTGCTGCAGTCCTATCGTCTGTTTCGCAGCGTTGAAGCCTGGGTCGAGACGAATCGGTTTCGTTTCGTTCAGGACGCGCGAAGCGTGACCGACTTGTGGGAGATCCACGACCAGTGACGGGAGTAATCCTTCAGGTTCGCCTCGATTCTTCGCGCATGCCCGGCAAAGCGCTCCTCACGATAGGGCGCCGGACCGTAGTCGAGCATGTGATGCTACGTCTCAAGCGCGTCACCACCGACGCACATCTGCTTGCGTGCGACCCGTCGAGCTCGGACATTCTCGCGCCGCTTGCGCGCAATGCAGGGTTCGTGCTTTTCGTTGGGTCCAGGGAGGATGTGCTCTCCCGATATGTGGCGGCAGCACAGAACATCGGCATTACGACAGTAGTTCGCGCCACGGGTGACAACCCGCTTGTTGCCCCTGAGTTTGCCGACCTATCCCTTGAATCACACCGGGCGGCCGGCGCCGACCACACCATCGTAACGGGACTCCCGATCGGAACCGGCGTCGAGATCGTAGAAACATCTGCTCTTGTCCGCGCGAACCGGGAGAGCGATTCGACCTACGATCACGAACATGTGACGCCCTACGTCTATTCGCACCCGGAACTGTTTCGTCTCAATCGTGTCCCGGCCGGACTGGGGGCGACCGCGGCCGGTGCCCGGGTAACGCTGGACACGCTTTCGGATTACCGACGCCTTCTTCGCATCTACCGGGAAACAGGGGAGGGCGCAGAGCTTCCCGCATTCGACACACTCAGAATGTGGCTCGAGGCTCATCCGACCGAAGGGACTTCGGCGTGAAGATATCGAAGATGCGAAAGAGGGTTCTTCTGGTGCCGGAGACGCGACCCGGCCACGGAAGCGGGCACCTCAAGCGCTGCATACGGCTTGCGAAGGAGCTTTCTGCGGATGCAGAGGTGCGGATCCTGGCGGGCGAGAAGTCCTGGAATGCAAAACTCATTCCCGTCAATCTCCAGAAACACGATCCGGCATCCCGGTCTGCCGGGTGGGATCTCGTCGTTGTCGACAAACGGGAGACATCACTCTTCGAAGTCGATCGATTCCGCGCGGAAGCGCCGGTCGTCGGAATTGACGCCGCAGGAAGCGGTCGTATGTACATGTCATATCTCATCGATCCTCTTCCGCGGGCGGGCAAAGCAGGGCCGACTTCGGCGAATGAACGCGGGCCCGAGTTTTTGAGTCTCCCTCGGGTATCTGCACAGACCGAGCGTCCGGGGGATGAAACCCGTCAGGCCATTCGGAAGGTACTGGTGACATTCGGGGGTGAAGATGCCGCCCGGCTCACCGAAAAGACCCTCTCGGCGGTGACGAAAATGACCGTCCCCACGGAGCTCACACTGGAGGTCGTGAAGGGCCCGCTTTTTGACTCATCACGACTTGCTCCTGAATCCGTGCCGAAGGGCGTCCACCTCATCGAGGTGGAAGATGAGCTTGCGGCAGCACTCCCAAATTACGGACTCATTATCACCTCGTTCGGCCTTACCGCATTTGAGGCGAGAGCAGCCGGCGTCCCGGTGGTGGTGATTAACCCGACGCGCTACCACACACGCCTCGCTCGTCAGGCAGGTTTCTTCTGCTGTGGGACTCGCAGTCCACGCGCCGCGAAACTGGAAGCCTTCCTGCGAAGCTGGTCATCGGGCCGGTTGCCGGAGGAACCGCAAGCTCGTGATACCGCATTCTCGAGCCAGCGGGTGCGCGAGGCGGCCCACCGCGAGACCTCCCTTATGGCCGAACGCCTGCTTGCCCTCGACAGCAGCGGAAAAGATGGCTGCCCGGTATGCGGGAAGAGGACCAATCGTTCCGTGGCGCGTCTGCGGGACAGGAGCTTTTTTCGCTGTTCTGCGTGTGGAGTGCTCTACCTCGAGAACTACAGCACCGCCGAAATCTCCTATACACGGAACTACTTTTTTTCCGACTATGAGAAGCAGTACGGGAAAACCTACATTGAGGACTTTCCGAATATTCGCCGAATGGCCCGGCCACGGCTGAGAAGAATTACACAGCTTGCGGGGCGGGGCGGTTCTGCGGAGTCACGCGTTCGACTTCTGGACGTCGGGTGCGCCTTTGGACCGTTCCTGGCGGAGGCGCAGGCCTGCGGCTACGCCCCGTACGGAGTGGACATCGCAGAGGAAGCGACTGCATACGTCAGGGACACGCTCGCATTGCCCGCGGCGACAGCTTCGATCCGCGAATTTGACCCACCTCAGGCGTTCGATGTAGACAACTTCGATGTCGTAACGATGTGGTATGTCATAGAGCATTTCACCGACGTCGGGGAGATTCTCAAAAGGGTGAACCGCTTTCTCAGGATCGGTGGTGTCTTTGCGTTTTCAACGCCCAGCGGCTCGGGCGTCTCCGCGCGGCTTCGGCCTGACGACTTCTTTTTTCGGAGTCCCGAGGATCACTTCACCGTCTGGGAACCCGCGAAAACAAAAGCCATCCTCCGAAGGTTCGGTTTTGCACTGCGCTCGATCCGAATAACGGGGCATCATCCGGAACGGTTCCTTGCGTCCTCACCGAATCCGCTGCAATCTGCGGCAGAACGTACCGAAAATAGGGAAGTGAATCGATTGTTTCTCCGAAGTGCCGAGGTTCTCTCGCATCTGCTCAGACTTGGAGACACCTTCGAAGCATACGCAGTGAAAGTTCGGGAGCCAGACTGATGAGTCAAGTAATACTGATTCTTGGCGGCGGCGTAATGC
>DATKUF010000334.1:0-8057 GCA_035530755.1 Spirochaetia bacterium
CCGATCATGCGGTAACTCGCCGAAGGGAGTCCGGGCCAGGGAGACTCTGTGGTCACCTCCGTAATGGTCCCGCTGTCCTTTACCGGGACGAAGCGCTCGGACTCCCACCGGTGAAGCATGAACATTGTGGGGGAAACACGATCGGTCACTTTGATTGGCTGAAGGAAGTAGGTTCCCTCGTGATTGTACACGTCCAGCAGTATCTGCGTGGTGGTTATGATCGGCGTGTGGGACAAGACATTCGTGTTGGCCGAGAGCGTCCAGAAGGACTTTGAGGCCGGCGATTGCCCGCAGGAGCGCTACGATCGCGTTTTCCATCGTGTGCTGGAATTGATCATATCCCGCGATCCTCCGATGCGGGATCTCGCCAGTCGATACTTCACGCTCAACGACGTGATGGCCATCTGGAAGAGGATGATCGGGACCGGGATGATCGGCGGGAAATCGGTCGGAATGCTCCTTGCTCGCGCTATCCTGCGTGCTGCGGGCGATCGGTGGGTGAGCCTTCTGGAGAAGCACGATTCGTTCTTCATCGGCTCCGACGTGTTCTACACCTTTCTGGTTCAGAATGATTGCTGGTGGGCCCGCCAGCAGCAGAAGGACCCGCAAACGTTTCTCAAGGGAAACGAGACTGTGCGCCGGCGCATTCTTCGCGGTCGATTCGCTGAATACATCGTTGCCAGATTCAGCGACATGCTCGACTACTACGGACCGTTTCCCATCATCGTGCGTTCTTCGAGTCTGCTCGAAGACAACTTCGGCAACGCGTTCGCCGGCAAGTATGAGAGTGTGTTCTGTACGAATCAGGGCACAAAGGCCGAAAGGTTGCGCGAATTCATGCAGGCGGTCCGAATCATCTACGCCAGCACGATGAGCGCGGATGCGCTCGTCTATCGACAGGCGAGAGGAGTGCTCGACAAGGACGAACAAATGGCTCTGCTCGTTCAACGGGTCTCCGGACGACCCTACGGCCGATACTATCTTCCCCAGCTTGCGGGCGTGGGGTTTTCGGTGAACCCCTACCGCTGGCACGAAGACATCGACCCGGAGGCGGGGATGATCCGGCTCGTATTCGGACTCGGCACCCGCGCGGTCAACCGTTCCGACGACGACTATACGCGGGTTGTCGCTCTCAACGCCCCTGAGAAGCATCCACAGGCGAACATGGACGACGTCCGCCGGTTCACCCAGCATCGAGTGGACGTGCTGGACCTCAACGATCGGGCCAACGCGACCATCGACTTCGGCGCTGTTGCCGCGGTTGCCGATGATGCGCCGCTCAATCTTTTCGCCAGCCGCGATAGGGAGCTTGAAAGGCGGGCGCGTCAAATGGACGCGGCAGGATCATCCTCGAACCAGCCGGGGGCGGCCCAATCGCATCTTCTCTTGACTTTCGACGGTCTCCTGCGGGACACAGGATTCGTCGACGACATGCGCGGACTGATGCGGACTATACGTGAAGCCTACGGCACGCATGTCGACATCGAATTCACTACGAATTTTTCTGCCGACGGTTCCTATCTCATCAATCTTGTCCAATGCAGACCATTGCAGATGCAACTCGGGGGAAAGGTGCTTGCGCCGCTTCCGGAGGTCCCGAACGAAGACATTCTGATGAAGGCGCACGGCGGCGTGGTGGGACACAGCCGGATGCTGGAGGTCGATGCCATCATCTACGTGGTTCCCGAGCTCTACGGAGTGATGCCGGAACAGAAGAGGTTCGCTACGGCTCGCCTGGTGGGAAAAATCGTGCATTCGCGGGAGCTCGACGGGAAGAGTATTGTGCTTATCGGCCCCGGGCGATGGGGCACGAGTACCCCAAGCCTGGGCGTTCCCGTTTCATTTGCGGAGATCAACCGCGTGGCAGTGATCTGCGAAATTGACACGATGCACGAGGGACTTTCACCCGATCTCTCCCTCGGTACACATTTTTTCAATGAGCTGGTCGAAATGAACATGCTCTATCTTGCCTACTTCACCGGCGAAAAACGCAACATATTCAATTCCGATTTGCTTGCGGCGGCACCGAATGAGCTTTCCCGTTACGTGCCAAACGGTCTGGGGCTCCTCGAGGGCGTGCGCGTCATACGCACACCGCTCGGGGACGGAAAGCCACTGCTCTACTTGAATGCCAACTCAGTCGATCAGGTTGCGGCGCTCTACCGCGGAAACTAGACGGGCTATACGATTCCCTGATCGAGCATGGCGTCGGCGACTTTCACAAATCCGGCTATGTTCGCGCCGACCAGATAGTCGCCGGGCGAGCCGTATTTCTCCGCGGCATGTCGGGACGCGTCGTGAATCGCCTTCATGATTGCTTTGAGGCGGGCGTCCACCTCTTCCCGCGTCCAGTTGAGCCGTGATGCGTTCTGCGCCATTTCCAGTCCGGAAACCGCCACACCGCCGGCGTTCGCGGCCTTTGCCGGTCCGTAGAGGATCTTCGCCTTGGTGAACAGCTCGATGCCTTCGAGGGTGGTGGGCATATTCGCACCCTCCGCGACTACCTGGCAGCCGTTTTTGAGAAGCTGCGCTGCGTCGTTCGCGTCGATCTCGTTCTGCGTGGCGCTCGGGAATGCCGCGAACGCCGGGACGGACCAGGGGAGTTTTCCCTCGAAGTAGCTCACCTTGAACTTGTCGGCGTACTCTTTTATTCGACCACGGCGGACGTTCTTCAGCTCCATGACATAGGCGAGCTTTTCCGCGCTCACCCCGCCTGGGTCGTGAACAAAGCCGTTGGAGTCAGAGAGGGTGACCGCTTTTCCGCCAAGCTGATTTATCTTTTCGACGGTGTACTGCGCGACGTTCCCTGACCCGGAAACCACGCAGGTCTTCCCCTCGATCGAATCTCCGCGGGTGGCCAGCATCTCCTGCGCGAAGTATACCGCACCATACCCGGTCGCCTCCGGCCGAATGAGGGAGCCGCCCCAGTTGAGGCCCTTGCCGGTCAGTACGCCGGTCGCAACGTTCGCGATACGTTTGTACTGCCCGTACAGGTAACCTATTTCCCTGCCGCCTACGCCAATGTCCCCGGCCGGCACGTCTGTGTCCGCGGTGATGTGGCGGAACAGCTCGGTCATGAATGATTGGCAGAAGCGCATCACTTCGGCGTCCGACTTTCCTTTCGGATCGAAGTCGCTCCCTCCCTTGCCGCCGCCCATTGCCAGCGTGGTCAAAGAGTTTTTGAATACCTGTTCGAAGGCGAGGAACTTCAATATGCCGAGGTAGACGGTAGGATGAAATCGCAAGCCGCCTTTGTAGGGCCCGATGGCGCTGTTGAACTGAATGCGAAAACCGCGATTCACCTGGCATCGTGCCTTGTCGTCGATCCAGGGAACACGAAACATGACTACCCGTTCGGGCTCCACGATTCGTTCGAGGATCTGTTCTTCCTGATATTCCGGATGCGCCTTGATGACCGGCTCGAGACTCCAGAGGACCTCTCGGACCGCCTGATGGAATTCAACTTCACCTGGATTGCGCTTTTTTACCGTTTCAAATACGTCGCTGATGTATTGCATCATGATGAGGACTCCTTCCCGTACAGTATGAACCGGGGTTCGCTGCCACGCAAGCTTTTTTCACTCGATAGCGCGCTTGATCCTGTCCGGACCGGCAGATAGTATGGCAGAAAAAGGGAGCTCCAATGGATAAGATTTCCGAGAACGTTTTAGCCTACTTCAGTCAGATAAGCGCCATTCCCCGCGGGTCGGGTTCGGAAACCCGAATCCGGGAGTGGCTCGCAGCCTGGGGACGGGAAAGACGTTTCTCCATTACGCCGGATTTGGCCGGAAACGTTCTTATTTCAGTCCCGGCGTCAAAGGGAACCGAAAATGCGCCGCCACTCGCACTGCAGTGTCACATGGACATGGTTTGCGAAAAGACTCCGGAATCCAATCACAATTTTAACGTAGATCCGATCCGGCTGGTGCATGACGGAGAGTGGCTGCGTGCCGATGGCACAACGCTGGGGGCTGATAACGGCATTGGCATGGCGCTTGCGCTTGCGGTGGCTTCGGCGGATACGGTGCGTCATCCGGCGTTGGAATTGCTCTTCACGGTAGACGAGGAAACCGGCCTGACCGGTGCGAAGAGGCTCGGTCCTGAACTCCTTCGAGCAAAAACACTCATTAACATCGATTCTGAGGACGAGGGCGTTTTCACCGTGGGGTGTGCCGGCGGCAGGAACACCGAGATCAGTTTAGACACCGCCACGGCGGCGCCTCCGCGGGGATTCGAGACTGTGACGATCACCGTCGCGGGGCTCGCCGGTGGGCATTCGGGAGTCGGTATCAACCGGGTTCACGGAAACGCAAATGTGATTCTCGTCCGGTTTCTCGCAACGATTGTGCAGGACCTCGGTGTGGGCATTGCACGTATGGCCGGTGGGAGTGCCCACAACGCAATTCCGCGTGATGCGGTCGCGGTGGTCTTCTGCGACCCGATCAGGACTGACACGCTGATCGAAAGGGGGCTTCTGTTCTCCGACGAAGTTCGAGGCGAATTGCGTGGATCGGAACCGGGCTTCCAGCTTACGTGCGAGCGCGGTGTTTCGGCGGCAGTTGCCGCGGCCGTCGGGGAATCCCTGACCTCCGTCCTCCGCGACGAGGATGTCGTGCGGGTGTTGGGCCTCCTGCGTGCGGTTCCTCACGGCGTGTGGCGAATGTCCCCTGACATCGCGGGGCTCGTGCAGACATCCACCAACTTTGCAACGGTCAGTTTCAATTCCGGCAGCGCACCGGGTCCTGCGCGGGTCGCGGTGCTCACGAGCCAGAGGTCGTCAGTGATGTCCGAGCTCGCCGATATCGGTGGGCTGGTGGCCGATATCGCCCGACTGGCAGGTGGCAAGGCGGCGGTGAGCGTCGAATATCCGGCCTGGCAGCCGGACCTGCAATCCCCGCTCCTCGCGCGCTGCAGCGAAACCTATCGCGGGCTTTTCGGCGACGAGGCAGTAATCGAAGTGGTCCACGCCGGTCTTGAGTGCGGAGTGATCGGTGCCGCGAGGCCGGGTATGGACATGATCTCGATTGGCGCCACAATCCGGGGCGCGCACTCACCAGGAAAAAGGGTCTTCGTTCCGTCAATCGCGAAGGTGGCGCGCCTGCTGTCCGCGCTCATCGCGTCATACGCTGCCTGATTTCGTTTCTGCGCGCCCGCCTTCGCCCGCGCGGGGCCGGCGGGTTCACGTGCGCGCGCCGGCGAGCTCCCGCAGGCGGGAGTAGGGGAAGAAACCGGTTGCGTGACCGTCACTCCACTCTATCGCCAGGGCATAGTTCCCCACCGGGTCCACCGTCTTGGCGTGGATGTCGGGCGGGATTGTCTGCACGTCCAGCATCTGTTCCCCGCTGAACTCGTTGACGCACACCGCACATTGACAGCTCGCGCGGAGCTCACGATTTGTTACCGTGAGTCGGGTCCCGTCGGCCCAGCTGACAATGACCATTTTCTCGTCGAATTGAACTTCCGGCTGCTCGACACCGTGAATGAACCTGCCGAGGGATCGAATCACCTCATCGACCGCTGCCGCGACAGCCGGGTTCACCGTGTGGTGATTGAATGTCACTCCATAATCCAGGGGCGCGAGCGGAAGCTGCGCGAGCACCGAAATACCGAATCGACGCGATAGCGAGAGTGCACCGCCTTCACCAAACACCAGGTGGCGGGTGTTGCACTTGTCACAGACAAAATAGGCCATATTTTCAATAACGCCGAGAACCGGCACATTTACCCGGTTGAACATGAGGATGCCTTTGCCTACGTCCGCGAGGGACAGGGCCTGCGGGGTTGTGACGATTACCGCGCCGGATAGTTTGATCGATTGCGTTATGGTCAGTTGGACGTCCCCGGTTCCCGGCGGCAGATCGAGGAAGAGGTAGTCGAGCTTGCCCCACGCCACCTGATGCAGAAACTGTTGAATGTAGTTGGATACCATCGGCCCGCGCATGATCGCCGGCGACTCCCCGAGCCAGAATCCGAACGACATCACCTTCAGCCCGTCGACCTCTATCGGCTTGATCATGTTGTCCCCGGTTCCTTCGAGCTCTTTCTGGTGAAGATCGAAGAGAGTCGGAATCGAAGGTCCGAAGATGTCGGTATCGAGCAGCCCGACCCGATATCCGCGCTGAGAAAGCTCTTTTGCCAAAGCGGCGGCTACCGTCGATTTTCCCACGCCGCCTTTTCCCGATGCTACGGCAATGATCGAGTCGACCTCGGCCAATCCGCTTTTCGCCGCCTGCGTCTGCCGCGATGTCGACGGAGACACGATCTTCGCGAACACCCGTTCAACACCCGGAAGAGCACCAACAAGCTGCTGGGCTTCTCGTTGGAATTGATCCTTCACCGGACAGGCGGGCGTGGTAATCTGAATGTCGAACGAGACGGTTGATCCGTCGATCACGATATTCTTGACAAATCCGAGTGTAACAATATCCTTCTGAAAATCCGGATCGACTATCTGCGATAATCGGGCCAGTATCTCTTTTTCGGTCACGGGCAATGATGGCCTCCAGGTTGATTTTCTGACATTCAAATTACTGCGGCGTTTCGGGAGAAACAAGTCCGCGCCTGCGGCTCCGTACGCGGCGATGATTCGGAAGCTACTTCAACCGGTCGAGCAACAGCGAAAGCCGGTACCTCGCTTCGCGGCCCTGGTGTTCTTCGGCTGTCATGACCGCGCCGTCAAGGGCGCGATGCGCCTCGGTAATCCGCTTCGTGTCGAGCAGCTCCACGGCGCGCGCAAGCGTCGCCTGAGTCCTGGCAATGTTCTTCTGAAAAGTGCGTACTACAAGTTCGTTGCTCACCGGTTCGTCATGCCAGACATCGAAGTCGGTCACGTGCGCAAGAACTGCATAGCTGATTTCGGCTTCCCGGGCGAGAAACGCTTCGGGTGAAGTCGTCATGCCGATGATGTCGAGTCCCCAGCTGCGGAAAAGCGCGCTCTCGGCCCTGGTGCTGAACCGGGGTCCTTCGACGGTGATAAAGGTTCCGCCGTCGTGGACCCGTTCGTCCGCTTGGGATTGCTCCACGTTTCCGCGGTCCACTTGCCCGGCCGCCTGTACCAGGATCGCCCGAAGGTAGCCGCAAAACGGCTCCGCGGTGCCCACGTGAGCGACGACCCCTTCGCCGAAAAAAGAGTTTCGCCGCTGTCCGCGGGTAAAATCGAGAAGCTGATCCGGTACCACGACGCTCCCAGGGGTGATTTGCTCTTTCAAGCTGCCGCAGGCGCTTACCGCAAGAATGAACCGTACGCCGAGCTGTTTGAGGACGTGTATGTTCGCGCGATAGTTGACTTCCGACGGGGTAAGCGTGTGACCGTTACCGTGCCGCGCGACGAAAGCGACTTTTTTTCCGGCGAGAGTTCCGACAAGCGGCGGGGCGCTCGGCTTACCAAACGGTGTATCGAGATCCACCGGTTCGCGATCGACAAGCTGTTCCATTCCGTACAGGCCGCTTCCCCCGATAATTCCGATCGCTGCCTTGTCCATACGCAACTCTACCGGCGTCACCACCCTTGCGCAAGGCCGGGTAAAGCGGTAACGTCAACACCGACCGAAAAGGACTTTGCAGCGTGAGTTTTCTCCTGAAAGCGACATTACTCTCCGTTCATCACGAGGCAGCGTGATCCATGGCTACCCGAGCCCAGAAATTGAACCTCGTTGCATTCATGGGTGCGCTGTGCCTGTTCTTTTCCACAATTGAATATCTCTTTCCCAAGCCGCTGCCTTTCTTCCGGTTGGGACTCGCAAATATTCCCATCATGATATCGCTCGAGATCTTCTCCCCCGCCTATGTGCTCCTGATTGTGCTCTTGAAGGTGCTGGGGCATGGTCTGATGAATGGTACGCTTGCTTCCTACGTGTTTTTGTTCTCGATCGCCGGCTCCTTCGCGAGCGCGTTCGTAATGATCGGTGTCTATCACTGGGGCGGACGTCACATTACTCTTGTCGGTGTCAGCGTATTCGGGGCAATCGCCAGTAATGTGATTCAGATGGCTCTATCGGTTACCTTCATTTTTGGACAGACTGCATGGATCATCGCACCGCTTTTCATTGCCCTCGGAG
>DATKUF010000335.1:0-7128 GCA_035530755.1 Spirochaetia bacterium
AACTGCAGCGGATATCAACCGTTCGGCCACCTCGCTTGGCCGCCGCCTTCTTCCCGACACGGTGAATGTGACGTTCGCAACGTGGAACGCAACCACGTCGTCGCCGCCACCGGCTGGTCGATACGATACCATCCTCTTCAGCCACGTACTGAACGAACTGTGGCCGGAACGCGCCGACCGTGTAGAGCTCCGAGCCGCCCTGCTCCAAAGGCTCGTGCCGTCACTTCGACCCTCCGGTAGGATTATCGTTCTGGAACCCGCGCTACTCGGAATCACCCGCGATCTTCTCGCTCTGCGAAACGAGATTTCCGCCGCCGGCTGGAAAATAAAGAGTCCCTGCTTCCTCCAGGCAGCCTGCCCGGCGCTAGCGATCCCTGATGGAACGTGTCATGCAGCATTTCGGTGGCAACCGCCTGAACCAACCGGCGCTATCGCACGTCTGGCCGGGATCGACAAGACGCGACCCGCAATGAGCTACCTGGTGGCGTCCCCGCCTGACCGCGGAGAAAACATCGGGACCCGCGAAACCGGACCGACGTTCGTTCACGTTTCCGGGGCGTCCGAGCCCTATCGAGTGGTTTCCGATCCGATGCGGAATAAAGCCGGACGCGATCGGCTTTTTGTGTGCGGGAACGAGGGTCGATTCGCAATCTCGGCTGGCCCGAACGACGCCGGATCCGCCGTGCAGGCGTTCCGCAGCGCCGGACGCGGCGATATCGTCAAATTCGCCGGATTAACCAGACGCGGCGAAGGATTTGCACTCACGGAGGCCGCGACATTTGCGGTACTCCGGAAAGGCGGCAAGGCAGCCGAAGACAGCAGGGCAGCCGGCCGGGAACACTGAGCGTGCTGCGGCGGGCGACATGCGGATCATGGTTGAAGCACAAAAATGGCGGTACAATAACTGTATGGTTCGGGTTTTCTTGAAACACTCGCGAATCGCCCTGGTAGTTCTCGCATTGTTCTGGAGATGTGCGAGCCCGACGATTCCGGATAAGGTCGACAGGATTACGCTTTCACCCGGTAGTCTCTCGCTGACCAAGAATCTCACTGACGGCACCGCAGATTCAGCGATAGTTACCGCCTCGGTGGAGCCATCGACCGCAACGACCTCTACGGTGACCTGGACTTCGGACACACCCGCCGTCGCAGAGGTATTCGGCGGCGTCGTCTACCCGGGCAACGGCGTTACGCTCGGTGTCTCCACCGCAATTATCACCGCCACATCCACCGATGGAACTAATGTCAGTTCGAACAGTGTGACGGTAACCGTGACCGTGAATCCGTGAACTCTCGGCAGCTCTGAATCAGCGCCCGCTTTCCCGCGTCTGTCCATAGTACCATGCCTTCTTCTCCGCCCCAAACAAGAGCAGCGCTCGACACGGTCCAGCCGCGGGAGACCGAAGATGCGGAGCTCGCTTGTCCCGATCCACTCACCGAGTACGCGCGCACACGGTTTGGCATCGGCTACCTTTACCCATACCAGCGCCTGGTCGTGGCAAATCTGCTCGACGCAGCGGCCGGTTTAACCAATCCGGACATCGACTCTGAGATCGATGTGGGAGATGCCGTCGATGCGTTCGAGGCACATCGGTATCAGATCGTAATTCTTCCAACCGGCGCCGGGAAATCACTCTGCTTTCAACTCCCCGCTGAAATTCTTCCCGGCCCAACCGTGATAGTCTACCCGCTTCTGTCCCTGCTGGCAGATCAGGCAAGAAGGCTCGCCGAGGCCGGAATCCCCGCAATTCTCCTGCGCGGCGGTCAATCCCACGCCGAACGTGAAATCAGCTTTCGGAAGATCCGCGACGGATCGGCCCGGGTCATTCTGTCAAATCCGGAAACACTCGCCTCGAACACGGTCAAGACTTTTCTATCGCAGGCCGGATGTGTTCACATCGTCGTCGATGAAGCACACTGCATCTTCGAGTGGGGCCGAACGTTTCGACCCGCCTATCTGCTCCTTTCCGCGATTATCAGAGAGATCGGAATACCGCTTGTCACGGCCTTCACGGCGACAGCATCTCCGCCGGTTCTTGCGGCGATCCGGGAGCTGCTTTTCAACGATGAAGTTGTTCACCTCATCGAAGGAAATCCCGACCGGCCGAACATCAGCTACCGCGTGGTTCCGACACTTTCGAAGCTGCACACGCTGAAAAGACTGCTTGCACCTGAAGCACACTCAGGGGAGTCAATTGAAACCGTACCTTTGGATAACCGGGCACCCGGGATGGTCACGCCCAAAGCGGAGCATGCTGCACATTTTCCCCCGCAATTTCCCGCGTTCGAGCCGGTGCGCCGCCCGGCGGTGGTTTTCTGCCGCAGCCGAAAGCGAGCGGAGCTTGCAGCCGAGACGCTTCTCGCCGCTCGCCCGGATGATGAGGTGTTCTTCTATCATGCGGGCCTGACACGCGAGGAGAAACGAGCCGTCGAGGCCTGGTTCTACGAGTCCAGATCGGGAGTACTGTGCGCGACCTGCGCGTACGGTATGGGGGTCGACAAGTCAGATATCCGAACCGTCATCCACCTCGATCTCCCCGGATCCGTCGAGGCCTACCTTCAGGAATCAGGCCGCGGCGGACGGGACCGGACCCATGCGGAAGCCGTTCTCCTGAGCGGCCCGGAAGACGACATCGCGGCAGTTGGACCGGCCGACCCGCTCATGGCTGAACGCGGCAGGATGATGCGAGAATACGTCTCGACTCATCGCTGCCGGCGGGACTACCTGATGAGCCTTCTCGGGGCGGAATCGGATGTCTGTTTCGGATGCGACGTCTGCGCCGGGAATGCGGACAAGGCTGCCGAAGGGCTGCGCGCAATCGTGTCGCTTGTTCGGCGCAAGCCGAGACGTCTCACGGTTCGGGCAGCGGCAGAAGCACTCTGCGGTGACCTTGCAGGCGCCGCCGGCGAGAAATGGGCGATAGAGGACTACGAGTACGCCATAACGGCCGCGGTACGGATCGGTGCGATTCGCAGACTTCGACACGGCCCCTGGAAAAATCTTCTCGCTCTCGGTCGGCGGCGGAAGGACATCCCGAATCATCTCACACCATTCCCGCCCACGTGATTCTTCCATTACTTCTTGACAATCGAAACATGGTCGATGTAATATGTGATATATTACCTATCACATATTACCCGAGAATTCGGTAGGTGCGGAGAAGTCTACGTATCGAGAAGAAGGCCCACCCCCACTGAATACGGAAAGCCTCGCAGAGCAAACCTATCGGTTATTGCTGCACTGGATCGTCACACTCCGGTTGAAATCGGGTGAACAGATTCGATTTCCGGAACTCCAGGAGTACCTCGGAATCAGCGGTGCACCGATTCGAGATGCGCTCCACAGGCTTGCGCAGGATCGCCTTGTCGAAGTTCGCGCACGCGTCGGCTACTTCGTGCGAATGCTGAGTGCATCCGAGATTCACGAAATATGGAACGCCAGGGAATTGTTCGAGATGTACGCGCTGAACACCGGGTTCGATTCTCTTCCGCGGGATAAGATCGCAGAGTTACGCGCCGACTCCCTCGAACTGGCGGAACGTCAGGAACTCGATTCGACCTCGCGAAGTCGGCTCGACCAAATCGATGGAACCCTGCATCATTCGCTGCTCATCAGCAACTGTGGAAACAGCTACATCATCGACTTCTACAACAGCGTGTTCAATCTCATATCGCTCACTCGACACCTTCGGGAGCGTTTTCGCAAAGACATCGATGAACACGTCGTTATCTTCGACGCCATCTTACGAGGAGACAAGGAAAGTGCAACGCTCGCGCTCAAGCAACACCTGAGGGCTGCGGAGCGAGACCTGCTGGACAACTACGGCTGAACATGATCGGACTGGGATTTTCCTGATTCTAGTGGACTTGGGGCCAATAGAGGAGTGCCGCGTGCGTAGCGATGTTGTTGCCTGGCTGAGCCGGAGATCCAAGAGCCCGGAATTTGTACAGTTCCTTGCCGAAGGCCTTCTACGGCTATGTTCGATCGATACTACGCCGGTCCCGTCGGTCTCAGAAATGGCGAACCGGGAGGCAGCCGCCTTTACGGTTCTCCAGGAAATGATCCCGTTGCGCGAGCCCGGCGGGACTTACGCCCTCTTTCACGCCATGGACACTCGAATCGATTCGAGCCCATTTTACACCGCGCCCTATTACACCACGGACCCAGACCCATACAGAGGTCGATCCAACCTCGTTGTAAGGAAAACCGGACGCGCGCCGACGAGCACCAACGGGATTGCGTTCAATGCTCACATCGATACGGTAGCCCCCTTCCTGCGTCCGACCATGGAGCGAGACACCGTATTCGGACGTGGTTCGGCCGATGACAAGGGCGGCTGCGTTACCATCGTCGGCGTACTTTCATTGTTGAAAGAAATCGCGGAGAACTTCGACATTCACGCCGCCGGAGACATTATGGCGATGTTCGTCATTGACGAAGAAACGGGCGGCAATGGCTCTCTGTCACTCGCCTGCGATGAACAACTCCGCCGGGAATACGAGACCATCGTTGTGGTGGAGACTGCCGACGGCCAGATCTATCCGGCAAATCGGGGAGCTCTCTGGTACAGAGTCGAATTCCCGCCCGCTGAGACAGCCGGAAACAGCGGCGATGAAGTGGGCCTGGCGCTGGAGGTGGTCCGCTCACTTGAGAGCACAGGAAGAGCCATCTGGGAAGAGAGCATCCATCCGCTTTTCCCTGATCGTCCCGTTCAGACCTGTCATGGCGTGCTTGGTCCGTATGGAGAGCACCCGTCGCGCGTCTGCGGCCACGTGGTCCTCCGACTATCGACGTCCCTCAGTCTTCCCAGTCTGAAAGTTGCACTCGAAGCGGGTCTTGCGACCTATCTTGCCCGATACGGTGACAAGACGAAAGAAATCGACGTGAACACCGATCAACCGAAAGTAGATCATCACTATGACCTGAATCCGGCGGTAGAGGACGGTTCTGCGAACCAATTCACGCTCAATGTCTGGGGATGCTCCGGACATATGGGTGCAGTGCGAGAGTTGGACGGCGCGATAACGAAAGCTGCGTTCATGGTGGAGTCTGCCGAAGAGGCGGACCGTGATCTCCGCGTTGGTCTTTATCCTCCGAACGCACCGCACACACGGACATCGGCTCCTCCCGCTCCGCTCGTCCTCGAAGGTGGGCAGGGCTTTCTTCCGACACACACCATTCAGAAGATCGAGGCCCGTCTTGCACGCGCAGTCGAAGACGCGTGGAACCGCCGCCTGCGTCGCGGCCACCAGGACGAGCGCCCCGTCTTCTCGTGCAACAAACTTCACAACGACTCATTTGAGCGGTCCCCGGACAGCCCTGCAATCGCGGATGCCGTTCGCGCCGCAAGGAGTCTCGGTCTGCCGGTGCGCGAACCGTTGCGCGGATTCCCGGTTTCGTGCGATGCACGGATATTCGCGCGCACCTATCCGGATCTGGAGGTGGTCACCACTGGCCCGGGACGGTTGACCGACGCTCACTCAGATTCCGAGCGGATCGCGGTCACCGATATTGCCGCGATGAGTGCCGCGCTCGCTCTGTTTGTTCTCGAACACGGCGGATACACGGTGAAATAGCTGTCACAGGCAGCTTTTCAAATATTTTTCACGTACGGGAGGATTGTATGAGAAAGTCCATTGTTTTGTTTCTGTTTGTGCTGGCGGTCGTCGCCCTGCCGGTGATCGCAGGAGGGAAGGCGGAAACACCCGCTCCGGGTCCAGGTGCGACAATGAGCGCACAGTATGACGCATCGAAGGTTCAGTGGGCGCCGAATCAACCCCGCGTGATCGCTTCGGATTACAAATTGCCTGCGGGAGCTAAGGAGGCGATTGAGGCCGAAGGCACAAAGAAGATCATTGTGTACAACTGGGGAGATCTGTCCTGGGATCCGGCAACGCTGCTGAACGGTGCGGCATTCACTCGCGCTACGGGAGTGCAGGTCGAGTTCGTCGGCACTCCCGACGAGCAGATGATGCCTAAACTGCAACCGCTGTTCATGGCGAAATCTGATGCGGTAGATATTGTGCCATTGGACGAAACGAACTATGCAGCATTCGTCAGCCGCAACTGGCTCGAACAGGTGGATTTTCTCTGGGATGCCGCGACGATGGCGGAGTACATGACCGGCCTTAAATCCACCGTTCTGAACGGACACTACTACAGTGTTCCGCAGGTAGGCCGCATTATCGACATTCTCTACTATCGCCCAAGCATGCTGCGCACCGCCGGGTACGACCATGCTCCGATGACCTGGGCAGAGCTTTTGGACATTGCCCGTAAAACGACGGTCGATAAGACGAACGACGGCAAGATCGACCAGTGGGGATTCGCGTTCAAAGGCGGCGGAATCCTCGACGGCGCCCAGCTGATCAAGGCGGAGTCGCTCCTGCTCGGCGTGAACCCGGACAACGTAGACGGCAAGGTCATCTTCAACAAGCCGGAAACCGTCAAGGCCGTCGACTATCTGGTGAAGATGCGGAACGAATACAAGGTCGTCCCACCGGGCTCGACTGCATATCAACACGGTGACGTGGCGGACTTCTTTCTGTCCGGCAATGTGGCTATGGTCATTGAGCCCACCTATCTCTACGCCCGCGCGAAGGACTCGAGCATTGCGAAGGACTTCGCTGTGGCGCTGCAACCTGCCGCGACGGCCGGCGGACCCATGACTCAGATCCAGCACTGGAACGGGTGGGGACTCTCGGTCTACTCCAAGAACAAAACTGCTGCGCTTGTGTTTATGGATATGTATCGTTCGCTGCAGGGGCAGACCAACGAGTTCGCAGTGGAGAACAACGAGGTATTCCTGAAGAAGGCGTACGACCAGCCGATGTCGAAGCTCGTTGGGTATAACGACGTGCTTGCAAAGATCAACGACACTGTGGTTGATCTCTATCACGGACAGGGCGAAGTCTATAAGACGGTCATTGCGGAGTTTCAAAAGGCACTGATCGGAAGCAAGTCGTCACAAATGGCGATGGACGACGCTCAGAAAGAAATTAATAAGATAATGAAATACTAGATCTGCCGGCCGAGGTGCTTCGGTGCCTCGGCCACCGGAGGAAGAGCCCGCTATGCCAAAGAGTATCGAGACCTCCATTCGAAACAGTTTGTTCGGATTCCTCCTC